>JBOHNM010000170.1:0-8000 GCA_050730675.1 Phycisphaerales bacterium
AGGCGACGCGGACTTAGCCCTTGACGCCCTTCTTGCCTGCGACGGTCTTGCGGCGGCCCTTGCGGGTGCGCGAGTTGGACCGGGTGCGCTGGCCGCGGGTCGGGAGACCCTTGCGGTGGCGGTCGCCGCGGTAGGCGCGGATGTCCTTGAGGCGCTGGACGTTCTGGCCGACCTGGCGGCGGAGAGCGCCCTCGACCAGGTAGGTCGCGTCGATGATGCCGTTGATGCGGGCGACCATCTGCTCGTCGACCTCGTTGGAGCGCAGATCGGGGTTGACCTGGGCCTCGGCGAGGATATCGGCGGCGAACTTGGGCCCGATTCCGTGGATGTACTGGAGGGCAAAGAAGATCTTCTTCTTCTCGGGAACGTCGATACCAGCGATACGCGGCACTGTTGAAACTCCTGTGATCCGGCGGCTCAGCAGGACGAAGGTCCCTACCCGCCGGACAGATTGGATCAGCCCTGGACCTGCTTGTGCTTGGGGTCGGCCTTGCAGATCACGCGCACCTTGCCCTTGCGGCGCACGATCTGGCAGTCCTTGCACATGCGACGAACACTTGCGCGAACCTTCACGGGTCAGCCTTTCGAATCGGTGGACACCCCCAAGCCGGTCGGCGCCGATGCCGAAAACCGGGACGCGGAGGGCCTTCAGTATAGCGCCCAGTTGAACGATGACCAGCCCCGATCATCCTCCGGACAGAGGAAAACCGGGGCGGAATCAGTGGCGGAAGGTGATGCGGGCCTTGGTCAGGTCGTAGGGGCTCATCTCGACGGTGACGCGGTCGCCGGGGAGGATGCGGATGTAGTTCATGCGCATTTTGCCGGAGACGTAGCCGAGGACGACGTGCTTGTTGGGGAGCTTGACGCGGAACATCGCGTTGGGGAGGGACTCGACCACTTCGGCTTCCATCGTCAGCTTGTCGTCTTGCTTGGACATAGGTCTCGGTGCAGGGGCGTTGGAGGAATTGGGGACGGATGCGGAGAAGAGTACGTCGGTTACATCGAGCGTGCGGATTGGATGCGGGGGCCCTTGGTCCCCTCGCCGCCGAGGAAGCCGGCGTAATTGCGCATGAGCAGATTGGCTTCAACCCGCTGGATGAAGTCGAGGATGACCGAGACGACGATGAGCATGCCGGTGCCGCCGAGGAACTGCGTAACGGTGGCGTTGATGCCCAGGGCCGTGGAGACGACCATCGGGAGCGTAGCGAGGATCGCGAGGAAGGCCGCACCCACAAAGGTGATGCGTTCCATGACGGTCTCGAGGTACTCGGCTGTGCGCGGGCCGGGGCGGAGACCGGGGATGAACGAACCGTGCTCGCGGAGTTGCTTGGCCATCTCCTCGGGATTGAACTGAACGGTGATCCAGAAGTAGCTGAAGAAGTAGATCATCAGCACTTCGAGGACGACGTAGGGATACTCGCCCTGGTGGAAGGCGTTGGCGAGCCAGCCGGTGATACGGGCCCACCAGCCGCCGCTGCCGCCGGCGAGGGCGCCCTGGGCGAGGCTGCCGAAGAGGACCGAGGGGAAGATCATCAGCGAGCTGGCGAAGATGACGGGCATGACGCCCGAGTGATTCAGCCGGAGGGGGAGGTAGCTGCGCTGGCCGCCGAAGACCTTGCGCCCGCGGGTGTGCTTGGCCTGCTGCACAGGGATGCGTCGCTGGGCGACGGTGAGGAGCACCGAGCCGGCAACGACCAGCACGAAGCAGCCGATGAGGAAGACGACCTTGACGAGCGAGAGCTGAGGATTGGCGCCGGTGGAGTTGGTGATGACCCACTGCACGGCGTTGGGGAGCTGGGTGAGGATGCCCGCCATGATGATCATGGAAACGCCGTTGCCGATGCCGTACTTGTCGATCTGCTCACCGATCCACATGAGGAACATGCAACCGGCGGTGAGGGCGAGCAGGGCCATGACCCACCACATGGGGTTGCCGGCGTACTCGGCGTAGATGAGCGGTCCGGTGGAGCCCTTGGCGTTGTTGAGGAACTGGAGCCAGCCGAAGCCCTGGATAAAGCAGAGAGCGATTGTGGCGTAGCGCGTCCACTCCTGGATCTTCTGGCGGCCGGTGGGGCCCTCTTCCTGGAGTTTTTTCAGACGCGGCGACACAGACATGACGAGCTGGAAGATGATGCCCGCGGTGATGTAGGGCATCACGCCGAGGCCGAAGATGGTGGAGTGCGAGAGTGCGCCGCCGGACATCATGGCGACGAAGTCGGCCGCGCGGCCGAAGGCGCCGCGGTCCTCGCCGAAGCCGCCGGCGGCGCGCTGGAGCGCTTCGCCGTTGACGCCCGGGAGGGGGATCCAGTGGCCGAGGCGGAAGACGCCGAGCATGGCGATCGTGAACAGGATCTTGTTTCGCAGCTCGGCGATCTTGAAGACGTTGATCAGGGCCTGGAGCATGTGGGGAGCGGTCCGGTTTTGCCCGTCGCAGGGGCCGGCGCCCGTGAGGGTGACCGGCCGTTCGGGCGGAGTGCGGATGTTAGGCGACGGTGGGTGAAAAGCAGAGGAAGCGGGAAAAGAAAACACGGCTCAGGGGAGCCGTGTCGGGTGTGAGTCAGGAAAGCGTGCTCAGGCCTTCGCCTCGGGCTTGGCCTTTGCATCGGCCTTGCCTTCGGGCTTGGCGGCAACTTCCGCGTCGTCGTCGAGCTTCGGCTTGCCGGTCTTGGGCTTGGAGCGCTTGAGCTTCTTGGTCAGGTTCTTGGGGGTGCGGTCTTCGCTATTGCGATCGACGCCGCGGGTCATGTCGCGGCGGGTGCCGCTCTCGTTGACGGTGCCGCCGGCGGCAAGGATCGCCTTGCGTGCGGAGGCGGAGAGGCGACTGGCCGTGACATCGAGCTTGACCTTGAGCCCGCCCTCGGGGAGTTCGCCGAGGATCTTGAGGTTGCGGCTGTCGTCGCGGATGAGGCCGGCCTTGATGAGCGATGCCGTATCGAGCTTGCCGCCCTTGGCAAAGTTGGGGTGGGCGACAACGTCGGCGATGTTGACGATCCAGAAGGTGGTCTTGAAGGCGGCGTTGGAGAAGCCGTACTTGCGGATGCGACGGAAGAGCGGCATCTGACCGCCCTCGAACGCGGCGCGGCGGGCCGTGCCCGAACGCGAGCCTGCGCCCTTGTTGCCGCGGCCGGAGGTCTTGCCGCGGCCGCCACCTTCGCCGCGGCCGACGCGCTTGCGGGCCTTGTAGGCGCCGGCTTTGGCGGTGATTTCGTGGATCATCATGGTCAGGTTCCTGCGTGAGACGTGCGGACAGGGTCGTGCGGTCAAGGATCAAGCGGAGGGGATCAGGCCTTGGGGGCTTCGGGGAGCGGAGCATCGACGGCGACGGCGGGGGCAACGCCTGCGGACTCGGCAGCGCGGGAGCGACGGCTGGGCCGTCCGCCACGCTTGTTTTCCTGGCCGATGGTGTTGACGGGGCCGCGGGCGCGTTCGCCGCTGGTCTTGACGGGCATGAAGGCCTTGCCCTTTTCGATCTTCTTCTCGATCTCGGTCTGCTCGAGGGTCTGGTCGCGGAGGGCGGCGACGAACTCGGGCGTGCGGAGCTGCTCGAGGGCGTCGAAGGCGGCCTTGAGGACGTTGAGCGGGTTGGTGGAGCCGTAGCACTTGCTGAGGCAGTCGCTCACGCCGGCGAGCTCGAGCACGGCGCGGATGACCGTGCCGGCGACGATGCCGGTGCCGGGCGAAGCGGGGATGAGGCGCACCTTTGTGGCGGCGAAGGAGCCTTCCACGTCGTGGTGGATGGTGGTGCCCTGGCGCTTGATGCTGATCATCTCGCGCTGGCCGTACTTCTGGCTCTTGTTCATCGCGAGGGGCACTTCGTTGCCCTTGGCGTAGCCGAAGCCGACCTTGCCGTTGCGGTCACCGACGACCACGAGTGCGCCGAAGCTGAACCGACGGCCGCCCTTAACGGTGGCCGAGGTGCGGTAGACGCCGATGGTCGTGGATTCGATCTTTGATTTTTCGTCGAGCAGTTCAGCCATGAGTGTTCTCGTCGTGGAGCAACGGGCGGGGGAAGCCGCCCGGAGCGGTTAGAACTTGAGACCTTCCTTGCGTGCGGCGTCGGCGAGGGCCTTGAGACGGCCGTGGTACTTGAAGCCGCCGCGGTCGAACGAGACGGCCTTGACGCCCGCGCCCTTGGCCCGCTGGCCCAGGAGTGCGCCGACGGCAGCAGCGGCGGCGGAGTTGCCGGTCTTGGGGAGCTTGAGCTCGGTCTCGAGCGAGGAGGCGGCGCAGATGGTCTTGCCGGCGAGGTCGTCGATGACCTGGGCGTAGATGTGGTTGAGCGATTTGTAGACGCTCAGGCGGGGCTGGCCGGGGACGCCGTTGACGCGCTTGCGGATGCCGATGTGGCGCCGGTTGCGGCGGGCGACTTTGTGCTTGGCTTTGTCCATGGCTGTTGACTCGAGTGCGGTGCGTATTGAACGGAAGGATCGGCGGGTCAGGATCAGGCGGTGCCGAAGGCCTTGCCGCTCTTCTTCTTGATGACTTCGGAGTGATACTTGACGCCCTTGCCGTTGTACGGCTCGGGGCGGCGGTGGCGGCGCATGTCGCTGGCGAACTGGCCGACGGATTTCTTGTCCGGGCCGGAGATGCGGACCAACTGCTTGTCGACGATGACCTTGACACCCTCGGGGATGTCCATCATGACGGGGTCGGCGTAACCGATGACGAGCTTGAGCTTCTTGCCGGCAACAGACCCGCTCCAGCCGACGCCGACGATTTCCATCGTCTCTTCGAATCCCTTGGTGACGCCGATGACGGCGGTGTTGATCAGGGCGCGGGTGGTGCCCCAACAGGCCTTGATCACACGGTCGTCGGCATACTTCTCTTCGTCGATCGTGACCTTGACGGTCTTGGGATCAGCGACGTCGATCTTGATCTCGGGCTTGTGCTTGACCGCGAGGGTGCCGAGCGGGCCGACAACGGAGACGACGCCTTCCTTGGTCGAGATCTTGACCTTGTCGGGCACCGAGATGATTTTTCGTCCGATTCGAGACATGGGTGACTCTCTGTCTGAGTGGCGTTGAGCGAGGCGGTTGGACGGGGACGATTACTCGATGATGGCGAGGAGCTCGCCGCCGACCTTCTGGGTGCGGCACTTGCGGTCGCTGAGCACGCCCTTGGAGGTGCTGACGATGGCGATGCCGAGGCCCTGGAGGGGGCGGGGCAGATCATCGACCTGGCGGTAGACACGCCGGCCGGGCTTGCTCTCGCGGGTGACCGAGTGAATGAGCTGCTCGCCGCGCGGGCCGTACTTGAGCTTGACCTTGATGGTGCCCGAGCGGCCGTCGTCGACAACATCGAACGAGTCGATGTAGCCCTCGTCACGCAGGACGGTGGCGATGCCGCGGCAGACGTGCGAGTTGCGGCACTCGACCTGCTTGGCCTTGTTCCGCAGGGCGTTGCGGATGCGAGTGAGCATGTCGGAGATGGGGTCGTTGAAAGCCATGTCGTCCTCTTACCGTTGGAGCGGGCGAGCGGCCCGCGAGAAAACACGTGATCCAGAGTGCGGTTGTTCGCTTACCAGGAAGACTTGCGCATGCCGGGGATCTTGCCCTCGAGTGCGAGCTTGCGGAGCATGATGCGGCTGATACGGAACTTGCGGTAGACGCCGTGGGAGCGACCGGTGAGCTGGCAGCGGCGCACGATGCGCGAGCTGAACTTGGGTGTCCGGTTGCTGCGGGCGAACTGTGCCTTGGTTGCCATGTGCGTTCTCGTGGAGCCTTGAATCGGTGTGCGGGGTGATTACTTGCGGGCGGGCTTTTCCTCGGGCTTGCGGAAGGGCATGCCGAGCTCGGTGAGCACGAAGCGGCTGAGGTCGGGGGTGCTGTTGGCGAAGCAGAAGTTGATGTTCATGCCGTGCGTGAAGGTCACGTCGGCCATGTTGATCTCAGGGAAGACGCCCTGCTCCTGCAGGCCGCAGGCGTAATTGCCCTGGCGGTCGAAACCCTTCTCGTTGAGGCCGCGGAAGTCTTTGATACGGGGGCAGGCGAGGTTGATGAAGCGGTCGAGGAAGTGCCACATGCGGTCGCGGCGGAGGGTGACAACCACGGAAGTTTCGAGACCCTCGCGGACCTTGAAGTTTGACACGCTCTTCTTGGCCAGGACGACCACGGGCTTCTGGCCAGTGACCTTCTGGACGGTGTCGAGGATGGTCTGCTTGACGTTGGGCGGAATCTTCGTGCCCTCGAGGTGGCGGCCCATGTTCACGTTCAGCACAATCTTCTCGAGCTTCGGCTGGGACATGGGGTTCTTGACGCCCTTGTCGGCGGCGAGCTTGGCGCGGATCTCGCTCTTGAAGCGGGTCTGCAGTCGCGGCTCGACACGGGGCCCGGCGGGGGTGTCGTCAACCTCGGCGTGCTTGGGTGCGCCCTTGGGCTTGGAGCCTTGGGGCTTGCCCTCGCCCTTGGCCTTGGGCGCAGCGTCCTTGCCGGGGTGCTTCTGCTGCTGCTTGGGGTCTTTCTCGCTGGACATAGGTCGTGCTCGCTGGCTGAGTTTCGTGCCGCGGAGGGCACGATGATGATCGAATTACTTCTTCTTGGTGGCGGGGCCGACGTTGCCGAGTTCCTTGCCGCCACGGACAGCGACGCGGACCTTGGAGCCGTCGGGCTTGGTGACAAAGCGGACGCGTGTGGCCTTGCCGTCGACCACGGGTGAGACGTTGCTCATGTGGTAGGAGCGATCGAGGGTCACGATGCCGCCCTGCGGGTTGAGGCGGTTGGGCTTGAGGTGCTTGGTGGTCTTGCTCAGGGCGGGGCCCTGGACGAAGACGCGGTCGGTCTTGGTAACGACGCGCGTGACGACACCGGTCTGGCCGCGGTCATCGCCGGCGGTGATCATCACGTTGTCGCCCTTGCGGATATGACGAGCCATGTCAGACCACCTCCGGAGCGAGGGACACAATCTTCATGTAGTTCTTGTCGCGCAGCTCGCGGGCGACGGGCCCGAAGATGCGTGTACCCTTGGGGTTGCCGTCGTCCTGGATGAGGACCACGGCATTGGCATCAAACTTGACGTACGACCCATCGGCGCGGCGGGTGGCCTTGGTGGTGCGGACCACGACGGCCTTGGACATGTCGCCGGCCTTGACGTCGGCGCCCGGGAGGGCGCGCTTGATCGAGACGAAGACGCGGTCGCCGACGTTGGCGATGCGCCGGGTGAACTTGCCGGTGGCGGTCGAACCGCCGTAGACGCGGATCACGTACGCGATCTTCGCGCCGGAGTTGTCCGCGACTTCACACCTTGTTTCCTGTTGCAGCATGGCTTTCGGCCTTGTTCCTGTTCGTGCGGTGGATCAGATCGGAGGGTCAGTTCTTGGCTTCGACAACGGGGGCCTCGACGGCCTCGAACTTCATGCGGGCGCCCTTGCGGACGATGCGGACGAGCTTCCAGGTCTTGGTCTTGCTGACCGGGCGGCAGGGCATCACCTCGACCATGTCGCCCATGCGGCTCTCGTTGAGCTCGTCGTGGACATTGAGCACCGTGCGGCGGCGGATGATCTTGCCGTACTTGGGGTGCATCGTGGGATTCGGGACGACCACCGTGCGCGACTTGGCGCGCTTGTCGGACTCGACGATTCCGATCTTGGTGGCGGTTTTCTTGGCGGTCTTGGTGGTCATAAGTCGGGTCACCTGGTTCAGGTCTTACTTGCTCTTGGCGGCGGCGGGCTTCTTCTTCGTCACGCGGGCGACTTTGCGGGGCTTAGCGGCAGCGGTCGGCGCGGCCTTGGGAGCGCGGGGAGACTTGGCGGGCTGGGCCTTGGCGCGACGGGCCGCCTGCTCGGTGAGCATGCGGGCGATGTCGCGGCGGATAGCGACGAACTGCGCGACGTTCTCGACCTTCTCGGTCTGGGCCTGGTTGCGCAGCTGGAAAAGCTTGTCGCGCGTGGCTCGGATCTCGGTCTTGAGCTGGTCGTCGCTCATTTTGCGTGCTTCGGTGCCGGTCATTGCTGGTCCCTTGCAGAGTCGTTTGCGAAAAGGTCGTTGGTGCTTGCTGGCTCAGAC
>JBOHNM010000171.1:0-7963 GCA_050730675.1 Phycisphaerales bacterium
GGCTTCGTCACGGCATGGAGGCGGCACGTGTCCCGACCGTTGCCGCCGATCACCGTGTCTACGCCGGTGATCCGCTGCGAGAACCCCGCTACCTGGCCGGCGGAGTTGTACAACTGAATCGCGCTGGATTGATACCCGGCGCTCCCCGTGTGGACCCCGCCCGTGAGACCGATCTGGGTCGTCGTCACGCCGTTCCAGACCCACGCGTCCAGCCCGTTGTAGTCAAACGGATTCGCCCCGATGTAGCGATACGAATATCCAACCACCGATCCGGAGCCGCTCTGGGATGGCACCTCGCTGTGCTGATACCCCGTGCTGTCCGCATGGCCGGCGCCCGTGAGGCCGATCTGCACGGTCGTGGTCCCGTTGAACGCCCAGGCGTCTTGGCCATTGAAGGTGTTCTCGCCGACATAGCGGTTCGAGGTCCCCGTCACCACGCCCCCGGCGTGCTGGTATTGCGGCAGGCTGAACCGATATCCTGCACTGCCGGTGTTCGCCGCGCCAATCAGACCGATCCGCGTGGTGCCAGAGCCGTTCCAAACCCAGGCATCCTGGCCGTTGCCAGTCTCAACTCCGGTGAAGCGGTACGAGTACCCCACCACCTGCCCGGTCTCGTTCTGGCTCCACAGTTCGCTGGCGCGATACCCCGCGCTGCCCGTGTAGTCCGCGCCGGTGAGGCCCACTTGCGCGATCGTCACACCGTTCCAAACCCACACATCACGGCCATTCTGCGTTCGCACGCCGACGATGCGATCCGAGCTTCCCGTGATCTGTCCCGCGTCGTTCTGAAAAGCTCCGAAGCTGGCCTGATATCCACCGCTCCCGGTGTAGCCCGCGCCGGTGAACCCAAGCTGTGTGGTGGTCGTCCCGTTCCACACCCACGCGTCGTACCCATTATCGAAGGTCACGGCGCTGAAGCGTTGCGAGTAGCCCACCACATGGCCGGCCGCGTTCTGGTCCCGCAGGTCGCTGTACCGGTACCCCGCGTCGCTCGTGTTGGCCGCACCGATGAGGCCGATCTGCACGGTCGCGGCCCCTTCATAGGCCCACATATCCCGGCCGTTGCCGGTGCCGTCGCCGGCGTATCGCTCCGAGTACCCGACCACTTGCCCCGCGGCGTTCTGGCGCATCGGCGCGCTGTACTGAACCCCCGCGATGCCGGTATTGGCCCCGCCGGTAAGGCCGACCTGCGTGGTCGTGGCTCCGTTCCACACCCATGAGTCATGGCCATTGCTCGCGCCCTCAGGGGTGAGGCGCAGCGACTGCCCCACCACGTGCCCGCTGGCGCTCTGGAACAGCAACTCGCTGTACTGATACCCGTCGCTGCTGGCATAGTTCGTGCCGTGCAGGCCGATCTGCCTGGTCACGGTCCCGTCCCACCCCCACGAGTCCCGGCCGTTGAAATCGAACACGCCGGTGAATCGTTCGGAGTACCCCGCCACCTGCCCCGCGGCGTTCTGGAACGCCAGCTCGCTGACCTGAAATCCACCGCTGCCCGTGTGGACCCCGCCCCGAAGTCCGATCTGCGTCGTCGCCGCGCCGTTCCACACCCACGCGTCCACGCCGTTGCCGGTGTTCTCGCCCGTGATGCGCTCCGAGTATCCCGCCACCTGCCCGGCGGTGTTCTGAAGGCGGTTGAAGCTGAACTGGTAACCCGCGCTGCCCGTGTTGGCCGCGCCTGTGAGGCCGGTCAAGACGCTCCCACCCATGGCCGGGCTGTAGGCCCATGTGTTGACCCCGTTGGTCGAACTCACACCGGCGTAGCGGGTCGATGAACCTGCCACGAAGCCGTGGGAAGTGGTCAGCTGGACAGTCGAAGTTTGTAACCCGCTGCCGGCCTCGGTGTGATCGTCGCCGAACAGCCCGATCCGTTGCACCACATAGTGCTGGTAGTCGGGGACCCACTGCGCCGCGGCTCGCCCCGCCAGGCCGCAGGCAACAAGCACCGAAACAGCAATTGTTCTTGTGGCCGGCCGCGGCATCGGAGAGCTCCATCACTCTCTCCACCCCACGGAATGAACCCGGGACCGGCGTGGAGTCTACCCGCAGGCCGCCGCTCCACAATGAGAATCCTCAGCGTTTTTGCAACCAGAGAGCTAAGCTGGGCAAGTCGCTTCCCCGCTCCATCATGCCGCCGCGCACTCCCATTTCCGCCCCCTTCTAGCCAGTTGCGCGCCGCTTATGCCCTTTCCCTAACGAAGAAAGGACCACCAATTGCGCAACGGCGCGCCCGCGCCCCCTCCACAATCGCAAAAATCACACCATCAATCGGCCTCGGGATTCCCCGATGTTTCTGACATCCGCTCCAGAAAAGTGACCACGAATTGCGCAACGGCGCGGTCCTCCGCCCATGGGTGGAGGCCCGTGTTTGTCGCCTTTTCCCATTTGGCCATTTGGTCCTTTGGCCATTTCTCCGCAGGAGCACCCCCATGCCCCCTCCCCCTCAAGCCGTCACCCCCGAACTCATGCTCGACACCCTCGACACCGGCAAGCTCCGCCTCCACGATGCCCACTTCCAAGCCATCGCCCTGCTCTTGAAACAAGCCGGCAAGGCCGACGATGAAGGCAACATCGCCGAGTGCCGCCGCTGCTGCACCGCCATCCTCAAGTTCGATATCACCTACCCGCCCAAGCACGCCTTCTGGCCGCCCACCGCCACCGACCCCGCCGAACCCGACACCCCCGAGAGTGCCACCACCCTTCCGGCCAGCGTGCCGCTCTCCTGTGCCACTGCTATGACCAGTACCCCCGAAGCACCCACCGCACCCTCCCCTTCCCTGAGGGAAGGGGCCGGGGGTAGGGTTCCCGCGGCTCCGGTTAATCCAGCGCCCGCCGCTATCTCCGTGCCGCTCGCCTGCTCCGCCCCCTCTTCGCCCGGAGGGCGCGCGGCCGTTGCCAGGGCGTGGGGGACAGTGAGCGCAGCGAACCAGCCCCTGGAAAGCTCTGTTGAATCTTCCCCGCTCCCAGGGCGGACGAGCTCCCCGCCCGACCCACTGCCCACATCAATCCCCACATCTGAACACACTTCATCACCCACTACTCCCAACTCACAGCTTCCCCCTCCCCCTCCCGCAGCCCCCTACGAACCCACCGGCGAACTCTGGCCCCCCGGCCTCGACAAGGAAGCCTGGCTGCGAAAATACATGTACCGCGAGCCCTACAAGCCCTACATCCACCGCAACTACCTCCTCACCCTCCTCATGGCCATCTCCCTCATCTTCAACTCCTCCCCCTCCTTCGCCGCCTTCCTCTGCGCGCAGTACGTACCCGCCGCCCCGCGGCTCAAGGCGCTGAGGAGCGGGCTTCACGGTTATTCACATATGTGTCCACACCTACCGGAACATCGCGCAGCTGGATCAGTGCGTCAGGGCCTTGGTGATGGCGTCGATGACCTTCTGCTCGCCGGGGCTGACTTTGGAGAAGCCGAAGATGCCGCCGCTGGCCTCGGCGACCTTTTTGGCGTTGGCGAGGAGGTCGTCGCGGAAGGTCTTGAGTTCGGCGGGGGCGAGGTGCGTGCGGAGCTGCTCGGCGTACATCTTCCAAGCCAGGCGGGCGTCTTCGGCGGGGCCGCGATCGAGCCATTCCTTCATGCGGGCGTAGCCCTGGCTGTCGGGCGGAATGCCGACCTTGACGGCGGCGGCGAGGACGGCGGTGGCCTCGTCCTTGGTCACCTTGCCGTCGGCCCAGGCGAGCTCGACGAGGGGGAGGAGCTTGAAGGCGGTCATAGTCTCGCCGCGGAGGTTGAGGGCGGCGAGGCGGTCGAGGACGGCTTCGTCGGTGACGCCGCTGGCCTTGCGGAGTTCTTCCTTGGACATCTTGGCGTCGAAGACCTTTTGGAGCTTAGCGACGAGTTCGGCGTCCCTGGTGCGGAAGTAGGCCTCTTCGAAGGTGTTGCGGCGGGTGTCGAAGGCGTCGGGTTGCTGGCCGAAGGACATGATCGCGGTCTCCGTGGTAGCGGCGGCCGGGCGGAGTCGGGTCGCCGGGCGTCTGGTGAGGGGGAGGGTAGATGCGTGGGCGAGGCGTTGCAACGGAGGACGGAAAGTGGTCGAAAGGGCCGTAGGATCAGACGGTTTCCACCGGCCGAGCGAAGGAGCGTGCGATGGATGTCGTCGGGCTGTGCCGCGGAGCGAGGGAGGCGTCGCGGGTGGTCTCGACGGCGAGCACCGAGGTGAAGAACCGCGTGCTCTTGGAGTTGGCCGACGCGTTGTGGGCGCGGCGCGGGGAGATCGCCGCGGCCAACCAGCGCGACTGCGCCGCGGCAGAAAAGGCAGGGCTGGCGAGCGCGAAGCTGCGGCGCTTGACGTTGACCGAGCAGGGCGTGGGGCAGCTTTGCGAGGGCGTGCGGCAGGTGGCGGCGCAGACGGACCCGGTGGGCCAGGTCGTACGGGAGTATCAGGCCGCCGGCGGGATGCGCGTGCGGCGGGTGCGCTCGCCGCTGGGCGTGGTCTGCATGATCTACGAGGCGCGGCCCGGCGTGACCATCGACGCGTTCGCGCTCTGCTTCAAGGCCGGCAACGCCTGCATCCTCAAGGGCGGCAAGGAAGCGGCCGAGAGCAACCCATTGCTCGGAGCGATCGCCCGCGAGGTTCTGGATCGCAACGGGCTGCCCGCGGCGGCAATGACCGTCTTCGATTCGTCAGACCGCGAGCAACTCCGCACCCTCCTGCAGCAAACCGACTGGGTGGACTTGGTGATCCCGCGTGGCGGCGAAGAGCTGATCCGATGGGTCGCGGAGCACTCGCGGATCCCGACGGTGCAGCACTATAGGGGTGTTTGCCACATCTATGTTGACGACTCGGCGGACTTGGACCTGGCCGAAAACGTGTGCGTAACGGCCAAGACGACCGCGCCGGCCACGTGCAACGCGGTGGAGTGCGTGCTGGTGCACGGGTCCGCGGCCAAGGCGTTTGTGCCGCGGGTGGTGAAAGCGTGGCACGCGGCAGGCGTCGAGGTGCGCGGGGATGAGGACGTCTGTCACCTGGCGCTGGAGGCGAAAGCCGCGCACGCGGACGATTGGGGGCGGGAATTTTTGGACCTGATCGTCGCCGTGCGGGTGGTGGCGAACATGGACGAGGCGATCGAGTACATCCAGAAGCACACGTCCAACCACACCGAGAGCATCCTTACGCGCGATGCGGAAAACGCCGAGCGTTTCTGCCGCGAGGTGCAATCAAGCTGCGTGCTGGTGAACGCCAGCACGCGGATGAACGACGGGTTTTCGCTTGGGCTGGGGGCGGAGATCGGGATCAGCACGAGCAAGATCCACGCGTACGGGCCGATGGGGCTGGAGGAGCTGACGACGGTGCGGTTTGTTTGTGAGGGGAGCGGGCAGGTAAGGTGAGGGAAGTAAGAAGTAAGTTGAACTCAAAGAACTCAAAGAACTCAAAGGGGCGAAGAAGAGGAAGAGGAACGCGAATTGAAAGCGGAATACTGCTCGGCGTGCGGCGGATGAGGCAGGCGGATGGCTGGTGAAATTAGGCCTACCACCGGATCGAAACTGCCTGTACCATTGTCCGAAGAAGTGTGCGCGCCGGGGTTTGTTCGCACGTGTGCGAGTGACTTCGGCTGAGCTTCAGGAGGACGGCATCCATGGGCATCTGGGACAAACTCAAGCACGAGCTGATCGACATCATCGAGTGGCTGGATGACACCAACAACACGATGGTGTACCGGTTCGACCGGTACCAGAACGAGATCAAGTACGGGGCGAAGCTGGTCGTGCGCGAGGGGCAGGCGGCGTGCTTCGTGAACGAGGGACAACTCGCCGACGTCTTCAAGCCCGGCACGTACACGCTCGAGACCAAGAACCTGCCGATCCTGGCGACACTCAAGGGCTGGAAGTACGGGTTCAACTCGCCGTTCAAAGCCGAGGTGTACTTCGTCTCGACGCGCCAGTTCACCGACCTCAAGTGGGGGACGATGAACCCGATCATGCTGCGCGACCCGGAGTTCGGACCGGTGCGGCTGCGCGCCTTCGGCGCGTACGCCGTGAAGGTGGGCGACCCGGGGTCGTTCCTGAAGAACATCGTCGGCACGGACAACCGGTTCACCACCGAGGAGATCACCGGGCAGCTCCGGAACCTGATCGTCAGTCAATTCGGCACGATCCTGGGTTCTTCGGGGATCCCGATGCTGGACCTGGCGGGGAACTACGAGAAGGTCGGCGGGATGATCCGCGACAAGATGTCGCCGGAGTTCGCCAAGATCGGGCTGGACCTGGCGACGTTCGTGATCGAGAACATCAGCCTGCCGGAAGAGGTCGAGAAGGCGCTGGACAAGCGCTCGAGCATGGGCGTGATCGGCGACATGGGGCGCTACACGCAGTTCCAGACGGCCGACGCGATCCGGGCGGCGGCGGACAACCCTGGGGGTGTCGCGGGCGTGGGCGCCGGGCTCGGGGCTGGAATGGCTATGGCACAGACGATGGCCGGGGCGATGGGGCAGAAGCCGGCGGGCGGGCCGCCCCCGATGCCGGGGGCGATGGCGTCAACGTTCTTCGTCGGGAAGAACGGGCAGCAGACCGGGCCGTTCGACATGCAGACGCTGGCGGCGCAGGCGCGGAGCGGGCAACTCGGGCGCGGCGACCTGGTGTGGGCCGAGGGGATGTCGGCGTGGGCGCCGGCGAGCACGGTGAGCCAGATCGCCGGGCTGTTCCCGCCGCCGATGCCGGGGCAGTGATCGACGACTCGTAGGTGATGAGTTGTGCGTGGCGGGCGGCGGAAGGCCGCGCCACGCGAGTGAGTGGCCGCGCAGCGTGTATGCACTGGGGATTCTTGGCCGAGATGACGCCGCAGCAGACGATCCAACCCGCGACCAAGGCCCGGCAGTTTCCGTGCGCACAGTGCGGCGCGAAGCTGGAGTATGCGCCCGGGACCGAGGTGCTCAAGTGCCCCTACTGCACGCACGAGAATGTGATCCCGAAAGGGACGCTGATCGTCGAGGAGCAGGATTATCACCAGACGCTGTCGAAACTGAAGAACAACGCGCTGGAGCACGAGCCGATGACGGTGAAGTGCTCGCGGTGCGCGGCGGAGGTGAGCAAGCCGGCGAACGTCAGCGCGTTCCGCTGCCCGTTCTGCGGGTCGGACATCGTGGCGACCGAGCAGTGCCACAAGCAGGTCAAGCCGGGGGCGCTCCTGCCGTTCAAGGTGACGCGGCAGCAGGCGGACGGGGCGTTCCGCACGTGGCTGGTGTCGCTGTGGTTTGCGCCGAGCGGGCTGAAGAAGCAGGGCAAGCTGGACGCGGCGATCAGCGGGGTGTACCTGCCGTACTGGACGTACGACTGCCGCACAATTACGAGGTACACCGGCGACCGTGGGGACTACTACTACGTGCCGGTGACCGTCACGGTGATGGTGAACGGCAAGCCGACGATGCAGACACAGATGCAGCAGCGGGTGCGCTGGACGCCGTGCTCGGGCGTGGTGGACAACGCGTTCGACGATCTGCTCGTGCCCGCAAGCCGGAGCTTGCCGTCGGACAAGGCGAAGATCCTCGAGCCGTGGGACCTGCCGGCGCTGGTGGTGTACGACGATGCGTACCTGAGCGGGTTCGCGGCCGAGAGCTATCAGGTGGAGTTGCCGGCGGGGTTTGAGACGGCCAAGGGGCTGATGGCGCCGGAGATCGAAGCGACGATCCGCGGAGACATCGGGGGCGATGTGCAGCGGATCGGCGGTGTGAACGTGCAGTACCTGGATATCACGTACAAGCACCTGCTGCTGCCGGTGTGGATCAGCTCGTTCCGGTACTTGAACAAGGTGTACCAGTTCTTCGTGAACGCGCGGACGGGCGAGGTGACGGGCGAGCGGCCGTGGAGCGCGTGGAAGATCACGGGGCTGGTGGTGGCATGCCTGATCGCGGTGGGGATCATCGTGGCGGTCGTGGCGGCGAACCGGTAGGGAGTGGTTGCTGCTTCTTCTCTTGGTTGTTGTTGGTTCAAGGCTGTGCCGGCGCGGACGGGAGC
>JBOHNM010000172.1:0-7865 GCA_050730675.1 Phycisphaerales bacterium
ATTCGAGGTTGTAAAGCCGGCCCTCGCGGACGACGTGGGTGTGCGAGTCGTTGAGGCCAGGGATGACGGTGCGGCATTTGGCGTCGATGACACGCGTCTTCTCGCCATGATGGCGGGCCATGTCAGCATCGCTACCCACCGCGACGAACTTACCGTCCTTGACGGCAAAGGCAGTGGCCCGCGGGCTCGCGTCGTCCATGGTGACAACACTGGCGTTGACCACAAGGAGATCGGCGGCCTTCTGTTTCGAAGGCTCAGACTGCGCTTGAGACGAAGCGCACGTCGTGACCACCGCGGCAAGGGTCGTGACACACAAGGCGAAGAAACGCATAGCGTTCTCCTTGGGATGTCGGTGCGGAAAAAGAGCGCGAGACAATCGCGATTACTTGGCCGACTTGGCCGCTTCCTGCGCCCTCTGGTAGCTCTCGACGACGGCCTTGTAGTGCGGCACGAGTTGCCCGTAGATGGCGCCCCACTGGGCCGCATCCGGCCGGTTCCAGGTGCGCTGGAACTCGCACAGGACAGCGTTTGCGCTGACGGGGGTGATGCCGGCCGCGGTCAGGCGGGCAACGGTCGCCTGCGAAGCCATGACGCTCGGATCGCCCGAGGCATCGGTGACGAAGTACACCTTGTACCCGTCGGCCTTGGCCTGCAGCGCAGGGAAGGCGACGCAAACGCTCGTCCACACACCCGCGATGACCAGGGTCTTGCGGCCCGTGGCCTCAACAGCCTTGACGAAGTCGGCATTGTCCCACGCGCTGATTTCACCCTTGCGCGGGACGTACGTGGCATAGTCCTTGAATGCATTTAGCTCGTCCATGAGCGGTCCGTTGGGACCGTTCGGCTCGGACGCCGTGTAGATGATCGGGGCCTTCCCGAGCTTGGCGACATTCGCCAGTGCCACGGTGTTGCTGCGAAGTTCCGCGACCGGCACATCCTTGACGGTCTGGAACAGGCCGGTCTGGTGGTCGAGCAGGAGAATGACGGTGTCGTTGGGATCGAGCAGCACCTCCGCGGCGGCGGGGCTTGGCTGGCGCGAGAGACCAGCGATCGGAGCCCGTGCCTTGGCTCCAGCGGGTTGCGCCTGCGCATTACTCGACGTGTTGGCGCCCAAAGCGAGGGCGGCAATGACGAGGGCCGCCGCAGAGCAGATGGTGAGAGCGGAAGTATACGACTTCATGTTTGGCCTCCTTCTTCGTGCAGAGTAGAGCGTCAAAACCAGCACGACGTACGTGCAATCCGGGCATGTTACACGATCCCTCGGTGAGGCAAGCACTGACAGAACCCGTGCGAGGGCTCAGATTGAACGATGCTGGTGAGCTCGCCATTTGGTAGTTGCCTTGGAAGTATCGCACCAGCGGTTGGTCGTCTGTGTTTTTGACGTCGGCTCAGACGGTCGGGTCGGTAAAGGATCCGGTTCGAAGCGCTCCAACGGGTCGATACGTGTTAATGAGTACGCCCGAGGACGCGGTCTTCGTGCTGACGAGGGCGAGTTCGCGTGCTCCGACGCCCCCCCACGCTCCCCTCCGAAAAGAACCGTTTGCCCGTGCCCAAGAGCACCGGGTAGGTCAGCAGCAGCACCTCGTCGACCAGCCCATGCCCGAGTAGCACAGGCGTGAGTGTGGAGCTTCCCCAGACGATCATGTCGGCACCGTCCGCCGACTTCATGCTACGAACACCTTCTACGACATCCGCACTGAGAGCCTCGGCCGGACCCCATCCGGGGCTTTTCGGCCTGTGGGTCGCGACGTACTTCGTGGCCGCGTTGAAGCTGTCCGCGATCGGGCCGCCGCTGACCATCGGCCAGTACCCGGCCCAGATGTCGTAGGTGCGTCGTCCAAGCAGCAGATCGAAGTCCGTGCCGTGGGCTGCGATGATCGCCTTTCCTATGGCCGGGTCTGCAAACGGCACAGTCCATCCGCCGTGCCGGTAGTCGCCGTCTTCGCCTGGTCCGCCGGGCGCCTGGATCACGCCGTCCAGCGAGATGAGTTCGATGATCCTGATCTTTCTCACGTCGTGTCTCCGTTCATGTGACGATGCGCTTGTCTTCGGCAGGCGCGCTGAACAGCATGCTGAGGCAGGTTATTCAACGTACATCCAAACTAACTGGAACACCAGACTCCGAGTTTGGCACTCCATCGAATGGCCACCATTTCACGTCGTCTTCATGTCGGGCTCGAATGTCGAATGGAACGGCTTGAACCCCATGGCCAGACGTGGCTGCTCCAAGTCGAATTCCACGCCCGGCGCATCTGAAGCATGCCACGCCATCAAGGGACGGCTGTGATAGTCAAATCATCGGCACCTGTTATCGAGCGGGCGCGAGCCGACACGATCGGCCGGTCATCTTTGTCCACGTCTGCGGCGCGCTTCGCGATGAATGAACTATCCTGCGTGCTCGCTGTATAATGCGAACCATGACTGTCAAAGACGTCCTTGCACAACTCGAGCCCCTCGGCGACGATGCTCGCCGCAAGCACAACATCAAGTCGGGCGTGCCCGACAATCAGTTTGGCGTGAAGCTCGGCGACATCCGCGTGATCGCGAAGAAGATCAAGACCGATCACCAGCTTGCGCTCAAGCTCTGGGAGACCGGCAACGTCGAGGCGCAGCTTCTGGCCACGCTCATACTCAAGCCTCAATTGCTTGGCGCTGATGTGCTCGACACGATGACGCGTTCCACCACCTGCTCGCAGGTGGCGGAATGGTTGAACAGCTACGTTGTTGCGCAACACCCCGAGAAGGATGCTCTGCGCGAGAGGTGGATGAAGGACAAGGACCGCTGGGCCGCCCGTGCGGGTTGGCACCTCACCGCCAGCGCGGTGAACAAGGGTGCCGAGGACCTTGACCCGAGGGTGCTGCTGGACCGCATCGAGAAGGAGTTGCCGAAGGTCAAGCCGGAGGTGCAGTGGACGATGAACAACACACTGGCGGCGATCGGCATCAAGCACGCCGCGCATCGGAAGCGAGCGGTCGCCATCGGCGAGAAGATCGGCCTGTACCGCGACTGGCCGGTGTCGAAGGGGTGCACGCCGCCGTACGTGCCAGTGTGGGTCGAGTTCATGGTGAAGCGGAAGGGGTGAGGGGGCCCGCAGCAACAGCAAGAATGTGGCCTTGTAAGGGCCGCGAAAAATCGGCTGAGCCAGCGCGACTGGGAGTTGGCCGGTGAAGTGTGAAGGAGGATGGACATGACGAAACGAGCAAAGAACACGATCTGCCTGTGGTACAACCGCGACGCCGAAGAGGCGGCGCGGTTTTATGCCAAGACTTTTCCCGATTCATCCGTTGGCGCGGTGCATCGCGCCCCTGCGGACTATCCCTCCGGCAAGAAGGGCGACGTGCTGACGGTCGAGTTCGTCGTGGTGGGCATCGCCTGCATCGGCCTCAATGGCGGGCCGGAGTTCACGCACAACGAGGCATTCTCGTTCCAGATTGCGACCGCCGACCAGGCGGAAACGGATCGCTACTGGAGCGCGATCGTCGGCAACGGCGGGAAGGAGAGCGCGTGCGGCTGGTGCAAGGACAAATGGGGCGTGTCGTGGCAGATCACGCCGCTTGCCCTGACGAAAGCGATTGCGGATCCCGACAGTGCTGCCGCCAAGCGAGCATTCGAGGCGATGATGCAGATGAAGAAGATTGATATCTCCACGATTGAGGCAGCCCGCGCGGGGTGAGCGATTGCGCCAAAGCGGGATTGCGTACGTGCTTCCGCGCCGCGTGTGCCCGACGGACGCGGACTCTATCTTTCTCCATTCTTCATCTCACACATCCATTGCCGTGATCGGTGCCGGGCTGACCGGGATGGCCACCGCTGCCCGTCTCGCCGTTCGCGGCAGGAAGGTCAAGAGCCTTCGACGAAGGCTGAGGACTTTTTTTCATGGGCGCAAATTGGACCGGTGACTCAGCGGTTCAAGAAGCGCTCCCGGCGGCCGGCGTCCAGCGTTGTCATACATTCTCAAGGGCACGTCGCCGACGCAAGCACGCCGCGGCGCTGCAGGCCGCCAGCACCGCCGTTGCCGGTCCCGGTACCGCAATCACGTTCAAGGTGAACTGAAAGTTCGTCTCGTCGCCAAACTGTTGAATCAAGAACGTATAGCTGCCCGGGTTCAGCGGCGGATCGAACCCCTGTGATCCAAATGCAGCATTGGGATCACCCATACGCGCCAGCAGGTCGGCACCCAGCACCGAAGGCCCGAAGTGCGTGTAGCCAAGATATGACGACGCGGTCTGATCTCCCCCGACAAAGAAATCGCCCGCTTGCACGCCCAGAAATGCCCTGGCGTCGCTGGAGTCATATGACTCCAGGATGATCCACACGAGTTGCATCCCTGCGGGTATGGTCAGATTGATCCAGTCCTGTGTATCGCCCGATCCGACGCTTCCGCTGATCGTGTGCATCCCCACTGACAAGATTCGCGGTGTGGGCATGCTCGGATCATTCGGCAGGTCCCCGCTCACCCCCTCGCTGTAGATCACGCCACCCTCAACCACACCCCCCAAGCTACTCATGGCCACAGCGGCAACAATTCCAAAGTATGCTCGCATCTACTCTCTCCTCTCGAAATGAACGTGAAAATGAACTTCTGATCTAACTCTACATCACTTACGTAATACGTAAGCATGATTAAGTCACTGCTCCGTTTCGACGGCACGGATAGTCTCAGGGCGTTAGTGAGTAGTCGATGCGTGTCTTTGCTTCTGATATTTCTCGTCGTCCTTCGCCATCTCGGGCATGAAAAGCCCCAAGACGCTGGTCGCATCTTGAGGTGTGTGTAGGTACGGGTATCCATCAGGAGCTCGAAGAGCTATCTTGCAATCAGCGGGTTCGCCGGCGCCGGCCTGCGCACATGGCCATCCCGCCGGCAAGCAGAGCCGTCGCGCCGGGCGTGGGGA
This sequence comes from Phycisphaerales bacterium, assembly GCA_050730675.1. Lineage (GTDB taxonomy): Bacteria > Planctomycetota > Phycisphaerae > Phycisphaerales > UBA1924 > JBOHNM01. Next base: position 4,894 of record JBOHNM010000172.1, read on the forward strand.
CCGCCGCATTGGTAATTGAGACGTTATCGAGGCGCCAGTTCTGTCCCGACATCAGGCCGGAGCTGTCGTAGGTAGCGAGAAATCGGATCTGCAGAGTGTCCCCGGCGTTGAGGACTCCGAGATTGGCGGTGCTGGTGAGGAAGTTGAACTCGTTGAAGAACGACCAGGCACGCTGCCCGCCGATGGCCGAGCCGAACTGCGTGGAAACGGGAGTGTTGTTGTACGTCCGGCCCGAGATCTGAGCGGCCAGGATGGTGGTGAAGGCGCCGCCGTTCACGCTGAACTGCAACTGTCCACCGTCATAGGGAGACTCGAAGTTGATGATGTGATCAAAGGTGATGCTCACGGGATTCGAGGAGGTGATCGTGAGGATCGGGCTCGTCAACGCTTTTTGCGCGCCGTGCGTTCCGGCGATGGCCCAGCCGCCCGACGCGGGATCTCCTGTACCGAAGGCTGCGCCGTAGGTGAAGTTGCCATTGGGAACATTGCCCGCGATGGTCGAGGCTGTGAAACCGCCATCGCCGGCATTGAAATCAAAGACCACGTCGGCGTTCGCCGCCGAGGACGACACCACTAGACCGGTCGCAACAACTCCGACGGAAACAAGTGACTTGACGACATAGCACATGTGTACTCTCTCCCATTGTGAAGCGGCGTGCCGTCGCGTTTACGCACGTACAACGACTTCGCCAGCAATACACAATACCTTGGGATTCTCGGCGAGCGTTCAGAGCGATTGAACGCTTGGTGAGCGTTGCATGAACGCGGTCGTCGCCCGCATAGGGTATCTCATTTAAGTGATTCCTCGATCCCCGAGGTCTAGTGGGGCGGATCAGTTCAAGCACGTCGGAGTGCCACGGCCGTCTGGAATTAACGATAAGCCCGCTCGTCGCCGCGGCACGACACATGATCGTGTGTTGCGCAGGGCGCTCGAGAGTCTCTTTGACACACCTCTGGGCGTTGATGGCTCGCTCCGGCGAGCGGTCCCGCAGTTGACACTCATGTGCCCGGATTTTCTATTGTTCGTCCGTTGGAGTGACCACCATGGCCAATGAGACATCCAAAAATCAACGAATGACGCTTCTCGAGCGGCAAACTCGGATTCTCACCTGACGTAGAAATTTGTCGTTTCGACGAATGGGTGGATCGGCCTCGTTGCCATCGTGCGCTGCCGCATGTCAACCCTTGATGAAGGCCAGTATGTCGGGGTTCACCACATCGGCGTGGGTCGTGCACATTCCATGCGGGAATTTGTTGTAGATCTTGAGGACGCTCCGCTTGAGGAGTTTCGCCGAGAGCAGTGCCGAGTCGGCGATGGGCACGATCTGGTCATCGTCGCCATGCATGACCAGAGTCGGCACGTCGATAATCTTCAGGTCTTCGGTGAAGTCCGTTTCCGAGAAGGCCTTGATGCCGTCGTGCTGCGCCTTGGCGCTGCCCATCATGGCCTGCCGCCACCAGTTGTCGATCACGGGCTGGGAGACCTTCGCGCCCGGTCGGTTATAGCCATAGAAAGGACCGCCGGCGAAATCGCGGTAGAACTGTGCGCGATTGGCGGCGAGCTGCTGCCGGAGCCCGTCGAATACGTCGAGCGGCAGGCCGCCCGGATTGGCCGGCGTCTTCACCATGAGCGGCGGAACAGCGCCGATGAGGACCAGCTTGGCGACGCGTCCCTTGCCGTGGCGGACAACGTAACGGGTTGCTTCGCCCCCGCCGGTCGAATGGCCGATGTGGACGGCGTTGCGGAGGTCGAGATGATCGAAAACCGCGGCGGCATCGGCAGCATAATGGTCCATGTCGTGGCCGTCGCCGATCTGGCTTGAGCGGCCGTGGCCGCGGCGGTCGTGGGCGACGACACGGTACCCCTTGCCGAGAAAGTAGAGCATCTGGGTGTCCCAATCGTCGGAGCAGAGCGGCCAGCCGTGATGGAACACGATTGGCTGTGCGTTCCTTGGGCCCCAATCCTTGAAGTAAATCTGGGTCCCGTCGTTGGTCGTGATCGTGCTCATCGAAACACTCCTTCCGTGTATCGAACTGGACATAGAACAGGACCGCGTCGGCGTTGCCATGACCATTTCCGAGACTCAATCGGCGGACCTCTCGGACGGGGCGGGCGCGTTTTCCTTGAGCTTCCGCTTCACCGCTTCCCGGGGCGGCAACTGGTCGCCGGGCAGGCCGTCGAAATCGGCTTCTCCCGTGGAATGGTAAACCACGGCCCCCTTGCCCGGCTTGGGGCCGAGGTGCTTCCCCTCGTCCCGTCCCATTTCATCGAGCTCCAGCATGTGATTTCTCACTGGTGGTTGATGAGGCGCTTTCAACATGATCTCAGAGTGAGTTGCAGGTAAGGGTTTGTTCATCTTGCTGCGTGATGCGGGCATGCTCGCGTTTGATCGGCACCAAAGCCATGCAGCCTTCGTGACACTCGTCGGGCCGATGTGTCACGAACTGCGGCGAAGACGCCTACTTGGCGACCGCACGCTTGAGCTGTTCGCTGTCGATCTTGACCATGGTCATCATCGCCTGCATGGCCTTGGCGGCCTTGGCCGGGTCGGCATCGGTGATCATGTCGATCAGCAGCTTGGGATCGATCTGCCAGGACACGCCGAAGTGGTCGGTGATCCAGCCGCAGGCGACAGGGGTGCCGCCGGCCTTGACGAATTTGTCCCAGTATTCATCCACCTGCTGCTGTGTGTCGCAAAGCACGGCGACGGAAATGCCCTGGGTGAAGGCGAACGACGGGCCGCCGTTGAGGGCGGTGAATGCACGGCCGTCGAGGATGAACTCGACCGTCATCACAGTGCCGGCCTTGATCGGGAATTGCGGGCCGAGGTCGGGGTAGCGTGTGGTGCGCGTGATCTTCGAGTTGGGGAAGATCGAGGTGTAGAAGCGGGCGGCTTCTTCGGCCTGGTTGTTGAACGTCAGGAAGGTGTTGATCTGGAGCATGGGTGCACTGTACGAGCTGCCACGCCACG
>JBOHNM010000173.1:0-7827 GCA_050730675.1 Phycisphaerales bacterium
GGCCGCGGCCGGGCGGGTTCAGCCGCGGGCCGGGCGGGCCGCCGCGTGGTCGGCCGCCGCAGTGAATTTCAATCGGAAGCTTGATCTCGCTCGGTGATCACCTCAGCAACTTTGTCGCGGAGAATGGGGACGTTCTTGGCGATAATGCCCCAGACCACGGTGTGGTCAATCAGGTGGTAGGCGTGTGAGAGAAAGTTGCGGAACTCGATGATCTCTCGCGCTTCGTGGATGCGTAGCGATAGGCCCGGCTCCTGATTGAGCAGGCGGCGGAGCGCTTCACCGATGATCTCGAACTGTCGTTCAACGGCCGAGCGCAGCAACAGGTCCTCTGCGTAGTGGGTGTACGACTTGCCGGCGGTGGCCGACAGAATGAAATTGCACGCATCGCGCACATCGGCGAGCCACATGCGGCTGTCACGCGGCGGCATAGACGGACACCTTGGTGGCGTTGACGGACTGGGCGAAGTACGAGTTGGTCACTGCGCCGACCATGACCAGATCGACCTTGCGGCCGAGCAAGGCCTGCAGATCGCGCTGAAGGCCGAAGTACGGATGGTCAAGGCCCCCGGTAACGCCGGGGATGAACTCGACAAGAAAATCGATGTCCGAACGTCTGTGGTCAAATTGGTCGCCGATCACCGAACCGAAGACGTGCAGCTTCGCAACCCTGTAACGGCGACAGAGCTCGGTGATCGCGGCGAGATGAGGGCGGAGTGCTTCGTGCATCCAATCAAGGGTAAGCAGGGACGGGCCAAGAAGAAAAACGGCACCGAAGGCGGTGCGTTCGAACCGATCGAGTACCACGAGCGGTAGTGTGTGCGCAACCGACAACGCGAGAAGTAGTTGCGCGACACGCCGGCGTGTGTGCCGGGGCGTGGTGCGCGGGTTTCTCGAAGAAAATCCGATCGGTTGATGTGGATTTTCTCCTTGACGTGCTAAGGTGTTGATCGCTAACGTCGGCCCCTCTTTTGTTCAACGAGTCATCACCGCTCGCGGCAACTGCCCCGGGCTTTGCGTCGGAGAGAACCCTTGACCGCGCACGCGTCGCGACCTGCCGCAGTATCCGTTGCGCGCCCAATGGCCGTGGGGAGACCCGTGGAAACCGATCACGAAGTCTGGGCGGCGCTGCTGAAGTACCTGCGGGCGAACAAGCCGGAACTTTGCCGCCAGTGGTTTGAAGAGATCGAGCCGTCGGGGCTGGGTTCGGGCGTGCTGCGGTTGCGGGCCCACTCGGCGGTGCACCGCGACTACCTGCAGCGTCAGTGCGTGGGACCGTTCCAGGAGGCCGCCCAGTCGGTGACGGGGCGGCTGTTGTCGCTGAAGTTCCTCGGACCGGACGATGATGCACCCGAACTGGGGGGCAAGGCCAAGGCTAAGCGTGCAGAGGCGATGCCGGGCACAACCGCAACGAGCGCGGCCAGCGCGCCGGTGAACGACGGGGCCGCCGGGACGCTCAATGGAAGCGATACGGGTGCGCCGACGGCGGCCGCGCCGACTCAGAACCCCACGCACACCGGCGCCGGTGTGCCGATCCCCGCGATGCCGGTGGTCGTGGATGCAAACCCGGAGCACATGTACGACGACGGGCTGGTGCTGAATCCGGACTATGGGTTCGAGCACTTTGTCGTCGGGCCCGGGAACCGGCTGTGTCATGCCGCGGCCCAGGCGGTGGCGGCCAACCCGGGGCGGGCGTACAACCCGTACTTCGTCCACGGCAATGTGGGACTGGGGAAGACGCACCTGCTCCAGGCGATCTGCCTGCGGATCCGCCAGGTGAACCCCGCGGCGGTGATTTACTACACCTCGTGCGAGGGGTTCATGACGCAGTTCATGGACGCCGTGCAGGCGGGGCACATGACGCGCTTCCGGTACAAGTTCCGGCACGTAGACGTCCTGGTGATCGACGACATCCACTTCCTGGCCAAGCGCGACCGGACGCAGGAAGAGTTCTTCCACACGTTCAACAGCCTGTACCAGAGCCACAAGCAGATCGTGCTCTCGAGCGATGCGCCACCGGAGGAGATCCCGGATCTCGAGGACCGGTTGGTGTCGCGGTTCAAGTCGGGGCTGGTGACGAAGGTCGATCCGCCGTGCTACGAGACGCGGGTGGCGATCCTGCAGAACAAGGCGAAGCTGCGCGGGTTTGATCTCTCGCCGGAAGTGGCCGGGTACATCGCCGGCAAGATCGATACGAATATCCGCGAGCTTGAGGGTGCGGTGATCAAGCTGCAGGTGATGGCAAACGTCGAGAAGCGGCCGATGGACCTGGAGTTGGCCCGGGCGGCGCTGGGCGACAGCGAGCCGCGCGAGGGCCCGCGCATCCAGATCCAGACGATCATCAACGCGGTGACCGACTTCTACGGCGTCAAGGTGACGGACCTGCAGAGCAAGCGGCGGCAGCGGTCGATCGCGTTGCCGCGGCAGCTGTGCATGTACCTGGCGCGACGTCATACGCGGTATTCGCTGGAAGAGATCGGCGGCTACTTCGGCGGGCGCGACCACACGACCGTCATGCATGCGGTGCGGACGATCGACGAGCGGTCGCAGGCGGACGAGAGCTTCGGGCAGACGGTGCGGTCGCTCGAGGACAAGCTGCGGGCGCCTGTGTAATAACCGGTGTAATAAGTAGAAGAGGGCGCTGGGCATCAGCAACAGGGCACTCGGTGCGGTAGCGAATGGCTGCGCGCGCTCCAGAGTGGATGTACCACGTCATCCAAGACCGATGCGCACGCTCCAATTGGGGATGTCGGCGAGAGGTTGAGCGGCGTGTGGATAACCGGTGGCGGGCGCGGCGGTTGGAGAGGTCGGTATTTGGCGCTTGCCTGTCGGACCCGAACGGGGCCGGGCTGTCTGTTGACGCGATCTGCACATTGCCGCGCCGCCGCGACAAGTTGCGCGGCGGGTTGTTCAGGGACGTGGATCCCCTGTGTCGTGCTGGAATTGTGGGGTGTTGCGTGGGGCGAGCCGGAGTTGTCCACCAAGCGCCAGGGCTTAGTACTACCACAGACAGAGATCTCTCTATGAAAGAAATAAGAAGTAGCGGTCGGGTATCGCTGAACGCTCAGGTTACGTTCGCTTCACGGTTGGGAGTGGAACCACGCTGTGGGGAATTTGTGGATACACGCAGCCGTGGTGGAGTCCGCGGTTGGCACGTCGGACACCAGACCGTCGTGCGTTGAGCCAGGAGGCCGGAGCGGAGTTTGGTGGCGCAGGTGCGGCACGGCTGCCCCGCGCGGCCATAAACAGCGTGGCGGTCGCGGTAGGCCCCTGGGCGACCATCGCCGTCGAGGAAGTCGCGGAGCGTGGAGCCGCCGGAAGCGATGGAGGCGGCGAGCACCTGTCGGATGGCCCCGGCGAGTCGGTCGAGGTCGACGGCGCTGAGTCGATCGGCGCGGCGAGTCGGCGCGATGGCGGCGAAGAAGAGGGCTTCGTCGGCGTAGATGTTGCCCACACCAGCAAGGACGGCTTGGTCGAGGAGCGCGGCCTTGATGGCGCGGCGGGCGGTCGCGAGGCGCTTGACGAGGTGCGTCGCTTGTACGGTGAGTGCGTCGGGGCCGAGGGCGGTCCAGTGATCCGTGAGCGCAGCAGCCGAGGCGAGTGTGGTGAGGCCACCGAAGCGGCGCGGGTCGCGGAAGACGAGCTGGCCGCGCGGGAGTGTCCACAGTGCGTGCACGTGGGTGAGTTCGGGCGCTGGCGCGGCAGCGCGGAAGAAGAACTGGCCGGACATGCCGAGCTGGACGATGAGCGCGCGGCCGGAGGCGGCGATGAGGGCGAGCTGTTTGCCGCGGCGGTCGAGATGGGTGATGGTCTCGCCGGCAAGGAGGGCGGCGGGGGAGGACGGGCCGGTGACGATATCGCGGCGGCGGAGCATGACCGACCGGACGGTCACGCCGAGCAGGTGAGGCTGCAGCGAGCGGCGGACGGATTCGACTTCGGGGAGTTCGGGCATGGGAGAAACAGGCGATCAGGAATGAGGCGACCAGTGGAGGGCAGAGCGGAAAACAGAGGGCGGTGAAAGAAGGAGCGGCGTGAACGGAAGGAGGAGGGTGAGGTATCTTGTGGACATGGATCGTACGGACGAGCGCGGGGACGACCTGGTGCGGTGGCTCGCCGAGCGGAGCGCCGAGTGCCCTGTCTGCGGGTACAACGTGCGCGGGCTGCGAACGCCGCAGTGCCCCGAGTGCGCCGCTCCGCTGGAGTTGACGCTGCGGTCGCCGAACCAGGGGATCGGCCCGTGGGCGCTGGCGATGGTGTCGCTGTCGGCGGCGGCGGGGTTTGACCTGGTGCTGACGGCGTGCTTCGCGGTGGTCTGTGTGCTGCACGGGCTTCCACCGATGTACATCATGCTGAGGATGCTGGTGCTGGCCGTGTTGGGGGTCGCGTGCGCAGTGGCGATGGTCGTGCTGATATCGCGGCGCAAGCGCTGGATGCGGTTGCCGGTTTCGCTTCAGTGGCGCTGGGGGTGGGTGATCCTGGCCGCGGTGGCGACGCCGCACCTGCTGTACGGCGGCTACCTGCTGGCGAACACACGGTGAATGGCACGAGCACGTGCCGATGCTCGTGGGGCGGTGGCATGCAGCCACTCACTCGGCGCGGAGGCGCTTGAAGAAGTCCTTGAGGAGCTGCGAGCACTCGGCCTCGAGCAGGCCGGTGATCGGCGTGACCCGGTGGTTGAGGCGCGGGTCCTCGGTGAGGCGCATGAGGCTGCCGCAGGCGCCGGCCTTGGGGTCCATCGCGCCGAAGACCAGGCGGCCGACGCGGGAGTTCACAATCGCGCCGGCGCACATGGGGCAGGGCTCGAGGGTGACGACGAGCGTGCAGTGGTTGAGCCGCCAGTCGACGATTTCGCGGCAGGCGGCGGCGATGGCGATCAGCTCGGCGTGCGCGAGGGGGTCGTGGGCGGACTCGCGCCGGTTGGCGCCCTCGCCGAGGATGCGGCCGGTGGCGGTCTCGTAGACGACCGCGCCGACGGGGACTTCGCCCGCTGCTGCTGCGGCGCGGGCGAGGTCGAGGGCGCGAGCCATGGATTGTTCGTCGAAGGAAGGCATGTTCTTCACAGAGGGCACAGAGAACACAAGAGGAAGGCAGAGGCAAGGCATGGGGTCGAGAGACTCAAATGGCAGTCGTCTCACAACAACGTGAGATATCGCGGGCGCGTGCAGCGAGTTCTTTCACGGTCCGCCGGCATCGTGTCCTTCGGTGGCGGCGTCGCCCTGCGGCGGTTTGGGCTTGCCGGCGACGCGGCTGGCGGGGAGGAAACGGAGGAGGAGGATGCCCAGTTCGTAGAGGATGTAGAGGGGGACCTGGAGCATGGCAAGGGAGATGGGATCGCCGGTGGGGGAGACGACGGCGCCGATGATGATCGAGCCGGCGAAAGCGAATTTGCGCCACTTGCTGAGCTGCTTGACGTTGACGATGCCGGCCCACCCGAGCAGGAGGATGACGACGGGGAGCTGGAAGGCGATGACGAAGACGAGCAGGAGCATCAGAAAAAGATCGACGTAGGTATCGAGCTTGAGGTGGGTTTCGATGGCGGTCGCGCGGCTGAGGTGGGCGACACGGCGGATATCGGGCACGCCCGTCTCATCGACAGCGATGCACATCCGTGCTTCTTCGAGGGGCTTGTTGATCCAGTACTGGCCCGGCTGCGGCTTGTCGGGGTCGGCCTCGAGCATCGGGATCGATGGGAGCATGAAGCCAATGGGCAGCGGTGCGGTGGGAACGGGCTTGCCGCCGATGTCCTCGCCGAAGCCGATGAGGAAGGCCAGGCCGACGGGGAGCATGCCGAAGTACATCATGCACCCGCCGGCGACCGAGAGCACAAGACTGAGTGGCGCGAGCAGGTAGGCGAAGCGCTTCTCGTTGCTGTAGAGGCCGGGGGCGACGAACTTCCAGAACTGGTAGATGATCCACGGGCCGCCGATGACCGCCGCGGCGATGAACGCGACATAGAAATAAGAGGTAAATGTCTCAAGGGCGGTGGTGACCTGAAGATGGGGGTCCTGGCCCTTGGCCTTGAGAGCCGCTAGGGCTGGGGTGATCATGAAGTTCAGCAGTTCCTTGCCATACACCATGGTCAGCACGAGCACGGGCAGCAGCGGCACCACGGCCCAGAGCAGGCGCGTGCGCAGTTCTTCCAGGTGCTCGCCGAGGCCCATGACAGACTCGGAATTGCGGCGATCGATGACCTTGTCGAGCACGGGGTGGTCCTGGTCGGTGGGGAAGGGGGTTCGGTGGGTGAAAGGGTACGGGGTTGTTACCGAACACGTGGGGGGTGGAGTGTGGTAGGACCTTCGGCCCGGCGGGGGCGTATGGATCGGAAACAGACGGAGATGGCGGCGACGCGCATCTGACGGGTGGGCGTTGCAGCGGCAAACCATGGAACGGGCCCAACGGGGTGATGAGTCCGGCGAAGAGCTTGCGCGGGCGTTGGCCGGCGATCGGTCGGCGTTGCGCGCGGTCTGGGCGGCCAATCGTCGCTGGATCGCTGCGGTCATCATTGCGCACAAGCCATCCACCGCCGACGTGGACGACCTGCTCCAAGAGGTGGCCGCGACTCTGGTGGCCAAGGTTCACACGCTGAGCGACCCGGCGAGCCTCGGGCCGTGGCTGCGGACGGTGGCGGTGAACGCCGCGCGGCTCGCGGGCCGCAAGCACGCGGTGGCGGTCGCGGCCCGGACGGTGGTCAACGACGAAGCGACTCGGCGCTCGGTGGATTCTCTGGAGAGGACGGCGGATCGGCCGCCGGTGGTGCGTGAGGAGGCCGAGCGGGTCTTCGCACTGGCGATGGGCCTGCCGGAGGAATATCGCGAGCCGCTGCTGCTGCGGTGCGTGCAAGAGCTGAGTTACCGGCAGATCTCGGAGATTCTGGACCTTCCCGAGACGACGATCGAGACGCGGATCGCCCGGGCTCGGCGGATGGTGCGGGAGCGGTCGGCCTCGCAGGAGTCCGTGGCGCGTGATCCGGCCAGGATTGTCCCGTGAACGGGTGACGGATTGGGCGGCTTGGTAGGTTTGGGCAGGGATGGGCCGTGCCGAGGACCTTGCGGGAGTGTGACGGGAGAGCCGGTGTTGCGCATCTGGGTGGTGTGGATGGTGAGTGACTTATGACGAGCGATAAACTTCATTCCGATTCCCAAATGCCGCGCGACGTGCTGATCACGCGGGTGATCGATGCGCGAGCGACGCCATCGGACTGGTTGAGCCTGCGCGACTTGGCGCAGCGCGATGGCGCGGTGTGGAACGAGTTGGCCAACGCCCAGCGTGATGCCGCGGTCTTGGGCTTTGCGATGGACGACCGGTTGGCCGTGGCTGAGCGGGTGGATGTGCCGGCGGTGGCGCTGCGTGGGGCCGGAGTAGATGAGTCGCGGGCCCGGCGGATTCCGCGCTTGGGCTGGGCTGTTGCGGCGATGCTCGCGTTGGCGCTGGTGAGCCAGATGGTCTCCAATCGTGGCGGCTCGGGGATACAGCAAGCGGGCCTTGGGCCGTCGGGCCCGAGCTACAAGTCACCGGATGACGCGATGGATGCGTACCTGAATCTTGGCCGCCAGGCCGGGCAGGTGGTCGGTGAATTGCCGCAGCGGTATGTGCTGGAGACGCGTCCCGCCGCCGATGGCAAGGGGTACGAAGTGCTCTACGTGCGTCAGGTGCTTGAGCGCACGCGTGTGGACGACATGTACAAGATCGGGGCCGACGAGACCGGGCGGCCGGTGCTGGTGCCCTGTTCGCCGGGGCTGCCGACGGCGGCGGGCAATCCGTTGTAGTAAGTAATTGAAAGCGAATTGTGTGCCGCCGGGATGTGCCCGGCGGATGGCACCGGGGATGAAC
>JBOHNM010000174.1:0-7820 GCA_050730675.1 Phycisphaerales bacterium
GGCTCATCCTCGGCATCGAATCCTCATGCGACGAGACGGCCGCGGCCGTCGTCCACGGGCGCACCGTGCTGTCCAACGTCATCGCCAGCCAGCACGACCTGCACGCCGAGTACCGCGGCGTCGTCCCCGAGATCGCCAGCCGGGCCCACGCCGAGCGCATCCTCCCCATCATCCGCCGCGCCCTGGCCGACGCCAACGTCTCCCTCGCCGAGATCGACGCCGTCGCGGTCGGCCACCGCCCCGGCCTGATCGGCTCGCTGCTGGTCGGCGTCTCGGCCGCCAAAGCCGCCGCCTGGTCGCTCGGCAAACCCCTCATCGGCGTCGACCACCTCCACGCCCACCTCTTCGCCGGCGGTTTGTCTTCATCCCCTGACTCTCTGCCCGCCGCCCATCCGTTCCCCGCCCTCGGCCTGATCGTCTCCGGCGGGCACACGTCGCTGTACCGCTTGGACTCGTCCACGACTCTGACTCGACTCGGCGGGACCATCGACGACGCCATCGGCGAGGCGTACGACAAGGCCGCGGCGATCCTCGGCCTGCCATACCCAGGCGGCCCGATCGTGGACAGGCTTGCCCAGACCGGCAACGATCGGGCGATCGATTTCCCGATCAGCCGCCTCTCTCGCGACTCGCTCGACTTCTCGTTCAGCGGCCTCAAGACCGCGGTGCTGTACACCGTCCACGGCGTCCCCACCCGCGACGGCCCCGCGCCCTCGATCATGTCCGCCCCGCCCAGGCTCGAACCGCAGCGCGTGGCGGATATCTGTGCCAGTTTCCAGCGGGCCGCCGTCGCCGCCGTCATGCTCAAGCTCAACCGCGCCCTGGACGCCCACCCCGACGCCCGCTCGCTGCTGGTCGGCGGCGGCGTCTCGGCCAACTCCCGCCTGCGCACCGAACTGGCCGCGCTGGCCGCCAAGCGCGGTCTGACGCTGTCCATCCCCGGCATGGCGTACTGCCTCGACAACGCCGCCATGATCGCCGGCTTCGGCCACGCCCTGCTCGAGTCGCGCGGTTGGATCGGCGACGACCTCACGCTCGCCGCGGCCGCTTCCACATTTTTGTGATGACACCCTACCACCACCCAGCATGTCTGCCGGAGGCCGAACTGCTCAAGCAGTGCATGGTCACCACCGGCCGCGCCGATGGGCCCGGCGGCCAGCACCGCAACAAAGTCGAGACCCACGTCGAGCTTCTCCACCAGCCCAGCGGCCTGCATTCGCAGGCCGGCGAGCGGCGTTCCCAGGTCGAGAACAAGCACGAGGCCGTGGAGCGGCTGCGGTTGCTGCTGGCCGTGAACGTGCGCACCGCGCCACCGGTCCGCAAGGGCCTCGCGCTGCTCGACGATCCCGGCGGCTCTGAGCTGTGGCGTTCGCGGGTCCGCGGCAAGCGGATCATCCTCAACCCCGATCACCACGATTACCCGTCCATGCTCGCCGAGGCGTTTGACACCATTGCCCACTGCGGCTGGGAGCCCTCGCGGGCCGCCGTGCTGCTGGACACGTCGGCGAGCCAGCTCATCAAGCTCGCCAAGGACCACCCGCCGGCGCTCCTGCACTGGAATGTGCAGCGCGCCGGGCTTGGCCTTCATTCCCTGAAATAGAACAAGGCGCCGTCGGCGGCGCCTTGTGTTCGCGAACTGCTCCACACATTTGTCCATTACTTCTCGCCGCTGGCTGTCGCGCCCGGGACGGGCTCCATGGCGGCGATGAGCTCGCGCTGCCAGGGGTGCTCGCCGAGGAATTCGACCTTGCCTGTTGAGATGTCGCAGACGGCTCCCACAACTTTGACTTCACCCTTGAGGGCGGCCTCGCGGAGCTCGCCGGAGTTCTTGTAGAGGTCGAAGATCGTCTGCCAGACGTTCTCTTTCACGGCCGCGGCGAGCAGCTGCTCGTCGCTGGCGCCCGGGTTGTTGCGGCGGGCGCGCTCGACCGAGGGGCCGATCTTGTCCACGAGGTTTTTGAGGGCGCCGTGGACCGGGGCGTTGGTCAGGGCGGCCTTGACCGCGCCGCACTTGGTGTGGGCCATCACGACCAGCAGCGGTGTGTGCAGGTGGCCAACGCCGTACTCGACGGTGCCGGTCTCGCTGATGCCGGCGACCGAGCCGGCGACGCGGACGGTGAAGAGGTCGCCGACGCCGCGGTCGAAGATCCGCTCGACGGGCATGCGCGAGTCCGAGCAGGAGACGATGGTCGCGAAGGGTTTCTGGCCGGCCTCGGCCAGCTCGGCGCGGAGGGCTGCCTCAATGTTGGGGTTCTTCACCTTGCCGCTGACCCAGCGCTCGTTGCCCTGGAGCAGTTCACGAAGGGCGGCCTCGGCGTTCATCGCCGAGTCCTCGCTGGGGTTGGCCTTGCCCGCGAACTTGACGGGCTTCTCGTTCTTGTCGGCCTTGGTTGTGTGCTCGCTGCCGGAGATCGCTGCGCTCGCCTCGTCGCCCGGGATGGTCTTCGGCTTCATCTCGATCGTCGGGGGCGACTTTGCCTCCGGCGTGCTCTTGCTCTTCGCCGTGGTCGCAGGCTTGGCGGTTGTGATCGTGACGGGCCCCTCGCGGCGCGTCTCGGTCTGCGTTCCGTGGTCGTCGAGCGCGAAGGCCGCGCCGGCGCAGAGGATGGTGGCGATGATGAGCGATGTGCGGATGAGGGTCATGGTCGGTTCTCCGGAAGTGTCCGATGTTCGGGGCTATCGGACGATTCCAGGGGTGACTTCACTGACCCCATGACCAATTCACCGATTGCTCGGCGCGCTGCCCGCTGCCGAAAGTACTCCTCCAGCCTGCGCGTGCCAATCGCTGGCGCAACACACTCGTGCGTCATGACATGCGCAGCAAACCGCAGGAAGTGCGCGGCACGGGGATTCAGCAGACCCATCGGCAGCGCTCCCGCACGCGCCATCCATGCCGGCGAGTGAATTATCCGGGGCGGCCTTCCTATCGCCTGGAAGGCGAGTTCGACGACCTGCCGGCGGGTGAACACGTCGGGCCCGCCGAGCGGCACCTCCCGCAATCCCGCGGCATCGTCCGCCAGCGCGTCAGCGGCGGCGGCCGCCAAGTCTGCTTCGTGGATCGGGTTAGTCCTAGCGTTGCCGTCGCCGAAGACCGGAACCACGCGCCAGCGCTTTGCCAGGTCCTGGATCTCTCCCATAGCCGCGAAGAATCCTGTCGGCCGCAGCACCGTCGCGGCGGGCGCGGCTTTCCGCAACGCATCTACCACACGTTCGTGACCTTCGGAATAATCCAACCGACGCGATGTGTCGCCGTGGATCAGCGATACGTACACGAACCGCTTGACGCCTGCGCGTCGAGCCTCCTCGATCAGTGCGATATTGACCGGCGCATCCACGCGGGTGTACGTCTTCCAACCGACCAGCGGCGACGGATTCACCGATGCGCCGATGCTGGAAAAGACACGATCGACGCCATTGCACACGCCGGTCCATGCACCGGGGCGCGAGGTGTCAGCGATGCGCACTTCGACGCGTTCGTCGTGCCTCAAAGCCGCCGCGCCCGCCGGGCGCCGCACGATCGCCCGCACACGGTGACCGCGTTTGATCAGTTCGTCAACGACCAATCGGCCCAGCACGCCGCCGGCCCCGGCCACCAGCACGCAACTCGGGCGGCCGCTCATCTCACAACCTCAGTGACTTTCGCTTGGCCTCCCACTCGGTCTGCTCGCGCTTGTTGTCGGTGGCGAGTTTGCCTTCGCCGCCGGCCGCGCGGTCGCGGAGGGCTTCGACTTCGAGCCTGGAGAGGTGGACTGCGCCGAGCTCGTAGTCCTTCCAGGCTTCGATCGTCACGGGGACGATGTCGGCGATGAGGTCGTGCATGGCGGTGGCGAAGATGCGGATCTCTTCCTGCGCGTGGGCGTCCATGCGGAGGGAGAGGAAGCGGAGGATGTTGTGGAGGTCGCACTTCCAGTACCACTCGGTGTAGAGGCTGACGGGCAGGCCCATGCGCGCCATCTCGCGGCTGACGCCCTTCTCGGTGAGGGCGATGTATTTCTTGTAGAGGGCTTCGGACTCTTCGAGGTACTCGAGGAAGGCCTTGGCGGTCATGGCTTCGTCGCTTGCGGGCGCCTCCCCCACGGCCGTGGGCACGCCGCCGAGCCCTTCGACGGCGAAACGTTCGCTCCCGCCCTGGCGGTTGGCGGCGCTCTGCTTGCGGACCTGGTCGAGGGTCGGGCGGTAGAAGCGGTCGGGCATGATGGAGTAGCGGCCGCTGTACTCGTTGACGTTGGCGGTGCGGTGGCGGATCCACTGGCGTGCGATGAAGATGGGCATCGCGACGTGGAACTTGAACTCGACCATCTCGAAGGGGGTGGTGTGGCGGTGGCGGAGGAGGTAGCGGATGAGGCCGCGGTCCTCGTTCACCTTCTTGGTCCCGGCGCCGTAGCTGACGCGGGCGGCCTGGACGATCGCCTGGTCGGCGGTCTGCCCCTGGGGGACCAGCCTCGGCATTGCATCCACTAAAGCCACAAATCCGTGGTCGAGGCAGCGGATCTCGCGGCGGATATCGCCGTCCATCACGTCGATGAGGGGCAGGCCGGCCTCGGGCTTGATGCGCTGCACCGAGGGCGGGATGTGGACCTGTACGGGCTTCGCACCCGTTCCGACGACACCGATATTGGCCGTGATCTCGCTCATGGCGGCAGTTTATCGACGAGATGGAGGGGGCGGGCGGGCCTGTCGTTTGGCCCGAAGCGGTGCGGGGAGGTCAGCGAAGGAGCGAAGGAATCGAAGGAAGGCGGGGAAGTGAGGGGGAAGAAATCAGAGGGCAGAAGGCATCCTCCGCTTGCGGGGAGGGCTCGTACGCGGAGGGGTTAGGGGCAGCCGGCAAAGAAGCCGGAGAGGAAGAGGACGAGGTCGTCGGGGGTGAGGGCGCCGTCGGAGCCGGGGGAGCCGCCGAGGATGGCGATGTCGCAGGCGCCGATGTCGCCCGCGAAGAAGCGGGAGAGGTAGTAGACGACATCGTCGGGAGTCAGGATGCCGTCGGGGATGGGGGAGCCGCCGAGACCAGCGACATCCGAGCGGCAGGAGGCGCCCTGGAACTCGATCGCACCGCGGTCGATGAGGGGGGCGCTGCCGGAGCCAGAGTCGGTGACGGCGGGGTCGTTGCGGAAGCGGGTGAGGCCGGCGGCATCGGTGGCCGGGGCGTCGATGGGGTAGTTGAGGTTGCGGGCGGAGTCGATCATGGCCGAGCCGCCGCGAAGGCGGTAGATGGGGTCGGAGAAGATGCCGAGGGTGAACATGGGGGCGACGAAGCGCGGGTTGGCGCCGTTGTTGCCTGCGCCGCCGAGGGAGCCGGTCCAGCCCTCGATGGTGGAGTAGCTGATGTTGACGGTCGTGATGCCCGGCGCCAGGTTCTTGAGGTGCGCATCCTGGAGAGAGGTGCCGTCGGAGACGGGGTTGTCCATGCCGTAGATGATGGAGTTGCGGATGCTGGCGGCGCCACCGATGAAGGCGAGGCCGGCGTAGAGACCGTCGTTGGAGGCGATACCGGAGTAACCGTCGGCGATGGTGCAGTTGTTGATGTTGACGGTCGCGCTCGAGGCGAAGAGGGCGCCGTAGCTCTCGCTGCCGCAACGGTTGTACGCAAGGATGCAGTTGGTGAGGTTGACGGTGCTGCTGGCGATGTAGAACGCGCCGGCACCGGAGGAGAAGTTGTCGTAGAAGTAGCAGCCGACGAAGTTGAGGGTCGAGCCCGCATCGGCGGTGTAGACCGCGCCGCCGCGCCAGCCGCTGCGGTTGAGGCCGCAGAACTCGACGCGGCAACCCGTGAAGGTCGCGGTGGAGGGGCCGCGGACGCCGATGGCCCCGCCGAGTTCGCCCTTGCAGACATGGAAGTAGCAGCTGCGGACGGTGGGTGAGGCGTTGATGAGGGTCAACCCGCCGCCGATGTTGTTGGTGTCGATGGCTTCGCCCTCGACGAAGCCGCGGGTGATGCGGAGGCCGTCGAGGATGAGCGTCGAGTTTGAGCCTTGGACGGTGACGGGGTGCTTGATGTCGTCGAAGAGGCTGGAGTCGGGGCCGATATCGCCGCTGAGGCTGGTGTAGTTGGGGGGCGCAGCGAACGGGTCTGCCGCGTTGAGCGTGTCGAGCGGGGCGGGGCGCTGGGCGAGGGTGGCTTCGGTGCCGAGAAAGCCGCCGTAGATCGCGAGGTTTGAGCGGGTGATGAGGAAGGTGGCGTTGCGGTCGGTGGTGGAGGGCTTGTAGATGCCGCGGGCGATCCAGATCTCGGTGGCGGCGGTGCTGGCGTTGGCCATGGCGAGAGCGGTCTGGAGATCGGGGAGTGCCGATGCCCAGGATGCGCCGGTGGGGTTCACCGCGGCGGAGGCGGCGTTGACATAGATGCGTGCGGGCGCGGTGTAGCGGAGCTGGAGACCATTGACCGAGCCGAATGAAACGGCGGTCGAGGCGTTGATGACGAGGCTTTGGCCGGAGCCGATGTTCCTGGTATGGAGGGCGTGCGTGACGCCGAGAGCAAAGGCGTTGTCGGCGAGTGCGCCGCCGACGACCTGGGTTCCGGCGCCGACGACTTCCACATTTGTGCGGTAGGCGGCGTTGTCGGGGGCGATGGCGTAGGTGGTGACCTGGTAGGCGCCGGGGAGGAGGCCGCTGATGGTGTAGGTCGTGGCGCCGCCGGAGAGGTTCTCGACATCGTCGATGAGAGCCTCGAAGTCGCCGCTGGTAGCTGGGGAGTTGGACTGGAAGGAAGTGGAGGCGCCGGAACGGGAGAGGGTTGCGCCGCTGGGGTTGCCTGCGAAGTTGTTGAGCGTGAAGGGGCCTGAGCCGGTGGGCGGGACGTTGTTCCAGACGCCGGCGAGGCCGGCGGCGGGGTAGGTGAGGATGGGGACGCCCGCGCCCGAGCCGGTGGCGGCGTTGATATCGATGTTGAGGTTCTGGGCGATGGAGCCGGCGGTAAGGCCGGCGGACGCGGCGATGGCGGCGCAGAGGGAACGGATCATGCCTGGTGCTCCGGGCGCCGGTGGAGACGGCGCTGTTGGGAGCGTACCGCGCGTGGGGGATTGGACCAGCGGGGTTGGGGTTATTGCGGGCGCTGTGAGATCAGTTGTTGTTGAAGGGGAATTGACGAGCGGGGCCCGTGGGGAAGCGGCGGCGGACGGATGAGAACTTGGAGAAGCTTGAGGCGACCGAGGAGCGGGGCGCGCCCCGGGTTGGTGTCCCTGCGTGGCGGCGAAGACAGCTTGGATGTCCTGGCGGAGTTCGCGGCGGGCGGTGGTGGAGTCGGAGGGGGGCTTGTCGGGACGGAGGCGGAGGAGGGCCGCAGCCGCGAGGCGGCGCTCGGTGCGGGTCGCCGCGGGATCGGCGAGTTGGGTGCGGAGTTCGGCGAGGGCCTCGAGGTGGGCCTTGGCCAAGATGTCAGCGAGCGCGACTGCGGGCTTGGCGGCTGTTTGGGTATCCATGACCGGGAGTTTGACGGGGAAAATCGGAAAAACAAAGTTTTGCTTGGGATGAGGACCTCAGATTGCGCAACGGAGCGTCCTTTGGCTGGTTCTGGAGGGCGGAATTCTGGAATGGGCGGAACTGAGGAGCGTGCTAGGCGATATATAGTGTGTGTGACATAGTATGTGATGGGAAGGTGTGTCAGACGACCAGACGACCAGACGACCAGACGACCAGACGACCAGACGACCAGACGGGATTCAAAGCCAAAGGCAGAGCACCGTCAACAACAATGTGTTTGTTTGGGTGTTTTCGGGAGAATTCATATGCGTGCAGAACGTGAACTGATGCGAGGCGCCGGGCCGGTGGCGGTGATGAAGCTGCTCGAGCGCGGGCCCATGTACGGGTACGAACTCGTCGAGGCG
>JBOHNM010000175.1:0-7796 GCA_050730675.1 Phycisphaerales bacterium
GGGTGGAATTGGTGAATGCTGCGAGTTTGTTGCCGGTTCCTGAGCGGACCTCGAGCGTGGGGGGGAGGGTGAGACCGGTGAGCGTACGGATGAAGTGATCTGCTTCGAGGACCAGCGGCACAAGTGCGGGGAAGACACGCGGCGTGACGGAGTGGCCGAGGACGCGGGCGAAGACGTAGCCGGAACCGTCAGAGCCGCTGCGGGGGAGGGCCTTGCCGCCGGTGGCGAGGATGATGCGGCGGGCCCGGATGCGCCCCTCGCCAGCGAGCGGGGCCTGGCGCGGATGATCGCTGGATTCGGCGGGCTCGGCGCATTCGGGCGTGGGGCCGGCTTCGAGGATCAAGAAACCGTCGGATTCGCGGCGGATTTCTCCGACGCGACCAATTTCGCCGACCCGCCAGGGGTGGAGGAGTTCCGCGTTTGCGCCGCGGGCCGCGGCGAGCAGGGCATCGAGCACGGTGTGGGCATCGTCGGTGGTGGGGAAGAGCTTGCCGGTCTCTTCGCGTTTGAGCTGCACGCCCAGCTCGTTGAAGAACGCGACGGTCTGCTCGACGGTGAACGATCGCAGCACCTTCTTGATGGCGTTGCGCGATGCGCCCGCGTAGGCGGTTTCGTCCACCGCGTGGTGGGTGACGTTGCAACGGCCGCCGCCGGCGACAAGGATCTTGGCGCCGAGTTTCTTTGCGCCATCGAGGGCGACGATGCTGAGGGGCAGCTTGGCGGCCAGCGCGGTGCGCCCGGCCCAGATGGCGGCCATGAGGCCGGCGGCGCCGGCACCGATGACCGCGATGTCCACGCTGGGGGGGATGCGTTCCAAGCGGGGCATCTTTGACGCGGTTCACGCGACGGGCGCGGTGGCGGTGGCGGTGGCGGTTCGCCGCATCGGTTGGAGCTTGAGGTAGGTCATGGAGCGCCAGAGCCATTCCATGGGACCGAAACGGAAGTAGCGGAGCCACAGAACGCTGAAGACAAGTTGGCAGGCGTAAACACCGACAACAAGGGTCGCGCGCTCGACGCGATCGAAGGTGCCGAACTGGGCGAGGCCCCAGTGGTACATGACGAAGCCGGCGATGACAGATTGGAAGAGGTAGTTGGTAAGGGCCATGCGGCCGGTCGCGGCGAGGACGCCGGTGATGCGGGCGAGGCGGCCGGAGTCGCAGAGCCAGGCCATCGCGCCGAAGTAGCCAAGAGCCACCAGAGTCGGAACGATGAACATGCCGACGGAATTGAGCAGGGCCATGCCGCGGACACCGAACATGATCGGCGCAAATGAGATCAAGACCGCAACGGGGATGCCCAGTCCCAATCCCCAGATGGCGAAGCGACGGCGCCACACGGCGCGGTCGGCGTCGAAGATGCGGAGCTTGACGAGCGCGGCGCCGATGCAGAACATCGCCAGCACGTGCCAGAGGAAACTGAAGATCGAGAACATGAACATCATGAACCAGAAGAGGAGTCGCACGAGCATGGCCTGCATGAACGGTCCGTCGCGGAAGGCTTCGGCCTCGGCCGCGTTCCATGTGCGTGTGGCGGGATTGTCGGGCGACTGAGCGGCCTCGCCGCTGGGGCCGCCTGGGCCGCCGAATGTGCCCTGCATCGTGCGAGGATTGAAAAGGCGCTCGATGGGCGTGCGGCGTTCCATGGCCTCCGGATCGATATCTCCCGCCGTTTGAGAGACGCCCGGTGCGGCCGGCTCGGGTGCGGGCTCGCCGCGCAGGCCGCCAGGACCCGAGAGCACCATTGCTACGCCCAGTGCGGTACCCAGAAGCGTGCCGAGACCGATGATGCCCGCCGCGATCCCGAGCAGCCACTTGGCGCTCAGACGAGAGAGGAGCAGCAGGACAAAGCCGGCCATGGCGTAGAAGAGGAGGATGTCGCCGTACCAGAGGAAAACGATGTGCAGGAGACCGAACAGTGCCAGCGCCGCTAGGCGCCGGAGGTAGAGCGGGAAGAAACTCCGACCGGCGCTCTTGGCGCGGCCCATCTGCAGGGCCAGGCCCATTCCGAACAGCAGCGAGAAGAGTGGGTAGGACTTGCTCTGACAGAAGATCGATGTGAAGTAGAAGACCGCCACGCCGCCGGGCGATGTGCCGGCGGGCGGGGTCATCTCGAAGAAGTCGAGGAAACTGGCCGCGAAGAACTGGATGTTGACCATGAAGATGCCGAGGAGCGCCAGGCCGCGGGCGGTGTCCATGGCGAGGTGGCGCGTGGCTTCGGGGACGGGGCTGCCGACGGCGCGAGAACCTCCGATTGCCGGAGTCTGCGGCGGTGCGGATTGGAAGTCGGTGTTCATGCCCAGCGCCTTTCAGCGAAGGACGAAGGGGAGGACGAGCAGGCCGATGTTGCCGAGGGTGGTGAGACTACCGAGGCTGATGGCCACAATCGCGTGGGCCATGCCCTTGCGGCGGTTGTCGTCCTTGTAGGCCTTGACGCCGTAGATGCCGAGGATGACGGCGGTGGGGCCGAGGATCAGGGCGAGGAGGGGAATGAGCGACCCCACGGAAATGTAGTAGCCGACGAGGGCGGGCGCGTTGCGGTAGGGGATGAGACCGGAAATCGGCGAGTCGGCCGGCGCGCTGGCGATCGCTCCCGGCTGGGTGGGGGGCGCGGCCGCGACAGCGAGGGCGGCAAGCTGCGGGTGGCGGCCGGCGGGCATCGGCGGTGAGCCGGCCTCGGAAACGGTTGCGTCCGCCGGGATCCGCCCCTGACGGGCCCACTCGACAATGGTCTCCATCGGCGCGGGTCCGAAGGTGCGGCCGTCGGGGAATTGCAGTGTGACGCCGGGCGTATCGCTCACGGGTGACTCCTGCTCAGGTTCAGTTGGTTGCGGGGGGGCCGCCGAACCATTTCTCGCCGAGTCCGCCGATGAGCGGCATGGGCTTGTAGAGGCCCTTGGAAGCGTTCATGACACCGAAGATATTCAGCACCAAGGCACCGATGTTGACCGCGATGAGCAGCGGCACACCAACGCAGACAAAGCAAAGTGGTATGCAGACGAGAGAGAGGACAATGGCGGCAAGCCACAGCATGAGGCATTGGCGCGCGTGGTAGAGTGAGAACGCATTGTCCTTTGAAAACAGTGGGATCAAGAAGAACGGCAGCTTCACGAATGTGAGCGCGTACGACAGGATCGCCATCGTCTTGCCGGCCTCGACCTCCGGCCCTGGCGCCGGGATGGGTTTGAGGGGGATGTCGCCGGAGTTTGGGTCCATGGGCGTGTTGGTGTCATCGGGCGGCGGGCTGTTGTCGGACACGATGCGCTCCTTGTGCGGCAGCCGGTGTGCGGCCGCACGATGGTCATTTTCTTGGAAGCTAGCCTAACGCCTTGCGGCCGCGGCCGCAACGTCACAATTGCGCCAGCCGCTGCTGGGTCTGCTGCTCGACAAGGGCGGTGTGCAGCTCGTTCATATCGCCGTTGAGGAGGTCGCGGAGCTGGTATTCGCCGGGGAGGCGCTCGTCGGCGACGATTCCTTCTTTGTAGCGGTAGGTGCGGATTTTTTCGGAACGATCGCCGCCGCCGATCTGAGCGGTGCGGGCGGCGGAGCGTTCGGCGTGCTTCTTCTGGCGCTCGAGTTCGTGCAGCTTGGTCATCAGCAGGCGCTTGGCGAGTTCGCGGTTCTGCTGCTGGCTCTTGCTCACCTGCATGCGGATGACGATGCCGCTGGGCTTGTGGTGGAGCTGCACGGCGGTGGCGACCTTGTTGACATTCTGCCCGCCGGGACCCTGGCTGGTGGTGACGTTCTCGATGACGTCCTTGGCCCAGTCGATTTTGATATCGACCTCTTCGGGCTCGGGAAGGACGGCGACGGTGGCGGTGGAGGTGTGGATGCGTCCCTGCGCTTCGGTGGCGGGCACGCGCTTGACGGAATGGACGCCGGCCTCGAAATTGAGGGCGGTCCAGACGCCGGGGCCGCGGACATTGAGCGTGGCCGAGCGGATGCCACCCGCGCCGGCCTCGGTGGCGAGGTCGAGGACTTCGACGGACCAGCCGCGCTTGGCCGCGGCTTTCTGGTACATCTCGAGCAGGTCACGGGCCCAGAGGGCGGCCTCATCGCCGCCGGTGCCGGCGCGGACTTCGAGGATGACCGAGCCGACGCGGTTGTCTTCGCTGTTGACCAGGCCGGCGAGCGTGCCGGCCAGGAGCTGCGCGGACTTGGATTCGAGGGCGGGGATCTCGTCGCGGGCCATGCGGGCGAGTTCGGCATCCGCGCCGGCGGCAACTTCGCGCAGCTCGGTCAGTTCGGCCTGAAGGCGGGAGAGTTCGCGGACGCTGGTGGCGATGGGCTCCAGCGTGGTGCGCCGGATGGAGAGCTCGCGGACGCGCCGGTGGTCGGAGACGACGTCGGGGTCTTCGAGCATCGCGCCGATCGCCCGCTCATCGGCCTCGAGGCCGATGAGTTTCTGCCACGCCGCGGGCGCGACGCCGGGAGGGGCGGTCGAGGTTGAATCGGGTCCTGCGGGCATGCGGGCAAGCGTATGGAGCGGCGGTGCGGAGAGCGGCGCGTCGCGATCTGGCCACATAGACTCGTCGGCACCGGGAGACCGCCTTGTCCGACGCGATCCGCATCGAGCACGTCACCAAGACCTTCGGCCCCAAGCTGGCCGTGAGCGACCTGAGCCTGGTGGTGCCGCGCGGCGCGCTGTGCGGGTTTATCGGCCCCAACGGCGCGGGCAAGACGACGACCATCCGGATGATCATGTCGATCATCTTTCCCGACAGCGGTCGGATCTCCGTGCTCGGGCGCGACTCGGCGTTGGAGAGCAAGGACCGTATCGGCTACCTGCCCGAGGAGCGGGGGGTCTACCGCAAGATGAAG
Source organism: Phycisphaerales bacterium (assembly GCA_050730675.1). Lineage (GTDB taxonomy): Bacteria > Planctomycetota > Phycisphaerae > Phycisphaerales > UBA1924 > JBOHNM01. Next base: position 4,818 of record JBOHNM010000175.1, read on the forward strand.
GTTGGGGCCTTCCTCAACTACATCGCCAAGCTCAAGGGGATCGACCGCGGCGCGGCCGATGCAAAGGTGCGCACGTGGCTCGACCGTGTGGGGTTGAAGGACGTCTACAAGAAAAAGTGCGAAGAGTTGTCGAAGGGGATGCAGCAGAAGGTGCAGTTCATCAGCGCGGTGATTCATGACCCGGAACTGGTGATTCTCGATGAGGTATTCACCGGCCTGGACCCGGTGAACCGCAAGTTGATGAGAGAGCTGCTCGACGAACAGCACCGGCGCGGCTGCACGATTATCTTCAGTACGCATGCGATGTTCGAGGCCGAGGCGTTGTGCGACCAGATCTTCATGATCCACGAGGGGAAGAAGGTGCTGGACGGACAGCTCAAGGAAGTGCTCGCAAGATACGACCCGCACGCGCTGCTGGTTGAGCCGGTCAATGGCGGCGATGCTCCGCGGCTCCGGCGAGTGAAAGGCGTGGCGGAGGTGATCGAGGCGGCGCGGGGACCGATGCAGGTGCGGCTGAATGAGGGCGCTGATGTGCAGGACGCGATCGTGCGGATCGTCACGGCGGTGCCGTTGCGCCGGATCGAGGTGAAGCGGGCGACACTTGATGACGTGTTCATTGGACTGGTTGAAGCGGCAGGCGGGACGGTGGACAAGTCCGCTTTGGCCACGCCCGCGCAAGAGGCCGCGGTGGGGGTGACGCCGTGATCCGGATGTGGTACGTGGCCTGGCGAGAGTTCACCTCGGTCGTTTTGACCAAGGGGTTCATCATCGGCATCCTCCTGACGCCGGCGCTCATCGCGGTGGCGGCAGGAGGCGCGGCGCTGGCGTCGCGACTCGGCGCGCCGAGGATCGAAGGGCGTGTCGCCGTCGTGGATCAATCCGGCGCGGTAGGGGTATTGATCGAGAAGGCATTCTCTCCCGAAGGTGTGAAAAGCGAAGCGGAAGGGGACCAAGCTCGGATCAACAAGGTGATCGACGAGCAAGTCACGGCGAAATTCCCTCCCGACACGGCGGCGATGGCCAAGCAGCAGATCTCGTCGGGGGTGCAGCAGGCGAAGCAGCCGGTACAGATCGATGTTGAGCTTGTTCCTGCGGGCGCCGACATCGAGAAGCTGAAGGCCGTGGTGCGGAGCGCAGATATTCACGCCGACAGGGGGCCGGGCGGCGCCAAGCCGCTGCTCGGCGTGGTCGTCATCTCCGCGGCGTCGGTCACGCCTGCCGCCGATGGCGGCTACGCAACGTTCGAAGTGTTCCTGCCGCCGAAGCTCGATTTCCAGGTCCAGCAGCAGATCGAGCGGCGGGTGGGCGGGGCGATTGTCGATGCGCGGCTGGCCACCGACGAACGCGTCAAGGCCAGCAGGCTCACGCCCGACTCGCTCCGCAAGATGCTCGCCCGCCCCGATGCCAAGTCGGTGACACTCACCAGCGAGGGGCAGCGTGAGTCCGTGGGCGGTCTTCAGATGCTCCTGCCGTTGGGGTTCATGCTGCTGCTGATGATCTCGGTCATGACGGCCGGGCAGTACCTGATGACGGCCCTGATCGAAGAGAAGAGCAGCCGCGTGATGGAGGTGCTGTTGAGCGCCGTCTCGCCGATGCAGTTGATGGTCGGGAAGATCCTCGGCCAGATGACCGTGGCGCTGCTGATCATGGTGGTCTATGGCGGGTTGGGGATCTCGGGGCTGGTGGTCTTCGCGCTCATGGACCTGATCGAGCCCATCAAGCTCGTCTGGTTTGTCTGCTTCTTCTTCATCGCGTTCTTCACGGTGGCCTCGATGATGGCCGCCATCGGCGCCGCGGTGAACGAGATGCGCGAGGCGCAGACGCTGCTGACGCCGGTGATGATGGTGGTCATGCTGCCGTGGTTCCTCTGGCTACCCATCCAGCGTGCGCCGAACTCCACCTTCGCAACTGTGCTCAGTTTTGTGCCACTCGTTAACCCCTTTGTGATGGTGCTCCGCCTTGGCGGATCCGAGCCCGTCCCCCTCTGGCAGGTGCCGCTGTCGCTCGCCGTCGGTCTGGCGTCGGTGGTCTTCATGGCGTGGGCTGCCGCCAAGATCTTCCGGATCGGTGTGCTCATGTACGGCAAGCCGCCGAACCTCGCCACGCTCATCAAGTGGGTCCGGATGGCATGAGCCGCCGCATTTCTCCCTCACGCAAGAAGGCCGCGGCACGCCGGGTTTCGGCATCCGGACGCGAGTTCTCGCGCTACGACCTGTACGAACTCACGGTGCAGAACCCCGCAGCGCTGGTGCCGTTCCTACGCGCGGTGCATGGGCATGAGCCTCGCGTGCTCGGGGAAGACTTCTGCGGCAGCGGCGCCTTGGCCCAAGCGTGGGTTGGCTTGGTGGCCGGCGGGCGAGCGATCGCAGTGGACGTCGATCCGGAGCCGCTTGCTCGGCTGAAGCGCAGCAGGAACTCAATCAAACTCACCGTCGTACGCAGCGATGTCCGTCGCGTCCCCGCGACCCGCAAGGTCGACCTCATCTTCGTCGGCAATTTCTCGATCGGCGAGATCCACGACCGGCGGGAACTGGTGAAGTACCTCAAGGTCGCGCGGGCTCGGCTCAACCGCGGCAGTGGGGGGGGCGTCTTCGTCTGCGATACCTACGGCGGCGAAACCGCCTTCACGCGGGGCGGCGTGACGCGCATGCACCCCGGACCTCCGGACGACCCGACCGTCCGCATCCGCTACACCTGGCAGCAGCGCGAGGCCGATCCGCTGACGGGACTGGTCGAGAACGCTCTGCACTACCGCGTCGAACGCGCGGGCACCGTCGTGCAGGAGATCAGCGACGCGTTCGTCTACCGCTGGCGGTTGTGGTCCGTCCCCGAACTCCGCGACGCGATGCGCGAGGCGGGCTTCAAGACGACCGAGGTCTACGCCAAGCTCGCCGACGCCAAAGACAGCGAAGGCAACCACTACGTGCGGCCAATCGTGAACTCGGAAGAGTTGGACGAGTCGTTCATTGTGTGTGTAGT
>JBOHNM010000176.1:0-7754 GCA_050730675.1 Phycisphaerales bacterium
CCGTTGGCGAGGGCGACACCGTTCTTGCGCCACTGGTAGGTGGCCGCGCCGGCATCGGCGACGCCCACGGTGAAGTTGGCCGTGCCGTTGCACGCCACGGTCTGGTTAGAGGGCTCGGAGGAGATGGAGGGGCAGTTGGTCGAGACGGCGGGGAGGGCGATCTTCAGGAAGACCTGGCCAAGAGTGTCCGCCGAGGCGAGCGTGCAGGCCCACTGGGAATTGCGGGTCTGGGCAACGATCCACAGGTTGCGGTTGGCGTCGATGGCCGCGCGGTTGGAATCGATGAAGGAGTGGCAGTAGACGATGTTGGGCGAGCCGGGGTTGCCGATATCGATCGGGTCACCCTCGCGGAGCAGGACCTGGTTCTGGCTGCCGTTCTTCCATGTGACGGCGGCGTCGCGGGAAGAGTCGCCGTTGCTGGTCAGGCCCCAGATCACCAGGTCGTCGCCACGGCCGACAACGCCCAGGAAGGTCTGGCCGGAGACGAGGTTGGACCAGGTCTCGGAGCTGGCGGGGACGATGGGGTCACCGTTCTTGGCAAGCACGGTGACGGTTGCGCCGGAGCCCTTGACGACCCAGGCGGTGCCGCGGGTGGCGGGGGAAACCGGGGCATTGAGGCCGTAGGCGTACCACGTGCCGTCGTCGCTGAGGGAGTTGAAGTTGGTGAGGTTGTTGAAGGCGTTGGCGGCGGCGATGGTGTCGAGGCCTGCGAAGCCCGGGAGGAGATCGCCTTCGCGGAGAACCACGGTGCCGTCAACGACGAGGACCTGGTCGGCCGTAGTCGGGGCGGGGGTGGGGGTCGCGGCGCGGCCGATGGCGGCGTCGCTGGACCAGTGGGTGCGGGCGCGCTTGAAGCCGCGGGTGGAGAAGTTGGCGTCGGTGTTCTGGTCGAAGGCCTTGTCGGTGCTGTTGGTCGTCACGGCCGCGCCCATGAGGGTGAAGCCGGTCGGTGCGGCGACGGTCACGCTCTCGGTGGCGAGAACGCTCGTGCCGTTGGCGGTGACGAGGACCTCGTCGGCGTTGTTCAAGAGGGCCGGAGTGCCGGCACGGAGGTGTGCATAGAACGCGACGTCGGACCCGCTGACGCCGGCGACGTACATCTGGCCATCCCACTGGCGGTTGCTGCCGCCGATGGCGGTATTGACGGCGGCCGGGACGGCATCACCCTCGTAGGCGACGACGGTCCAGGAGTACGGATCGCCGAAGTTGGCGCCCGGTGCACCGCGGACCACGGCGCGGCTGAACGAGGTGTCGAGTGCTGAATCCACAGCCTGGCAGGAGAAGGCGATGTTGCCGGCATCATCGATCGCGGCGGCGCGATCGAAGCTGTTGGAGCCCTGGGTGGCGGAAGAGAAGACCTTCACGCCGCCGCCGAGATCAACGCCGCTGCCGTAGGGCAGTTCCTGGAGAGCCATGAAGTAGTTGTCGTCGTTGCCGACGATGATGATGGAGTTGCTGTCGAGGAGATTGGCCATCTCCGCCACCATGATCCACCGGTGACCGTTGGGGCTGAAGAAGGGGCGGCCGAAGGCAAACGTCTTGCCGGCGAACTGGAAGCCGGTGGCGCCGATGTTGGCGGTGTCCTGACCGAAGGTGCCGCTGACGGTGTCGACGCTCGCTGAGCGGAAGACGGCCTTGGCGGCAGTAACGGCATCGGGGAAGGTGTTGCTCGTGACGGCCAAGTTGTTGCCGCCATCGGGATCGGAATTGCCGGCGGCGGTGGCCGTCAGTTGTGCGCGGGTTGCGCCGGCGCTGTTGACGGGGACGGTGAAGGTCAGCGTCTTGGAATCGCCCGAATTCAGGGCGCCGATCGTCCACGTGCCATTGGAGTAGGTGCCGCCGCTGACGACGATGTTCGGCGTTGCGCCCGACGCCGAGGTGAGGACAGCCGAGACGCTCGTGGCGTTGCTCGGGCCGGCGTTGGTCACGGTGAAGACGTAGTTGGCGCTGTAAGCGCTCGTTTGGACGCACACTCCGGTGTTATTGACAACAGACGCCTGGATGTCGGCATCGTTCGAGGGGCCGCTGCAGTTGAAGATCGCGTAGCTCGTGTTGCGGGGCTGGATAGCCGTTGCGCCGCCCTGAGAGAGCACAAAGTCGTCGCCGTTTTGGCCGGTGTCGGTGCAGCCGCTGTTCAAGCGGAGAATCGATGCGGTATTGGAAGGAGCGGGAGCGTTGGCGGTGCCCTCGCGGCGAGCCACGGAGGTCGTGCCGTAGCCGACGATGTCCACGATGGTGGGACCGGTGCCGTCGGGCGACGCGTTGGTGAATGCAGCATCCGTCAGCACAGTCGTGGTATTCACCAAGGCAACCTTGGCCTGGGTGCCGTTCATCGGGATTGCGCCGGAGGCGTCGGGTGTCGGGAGCGCCTCGGTGCCGCCGGCGCCAGGACCCTCTTGAACCAGGTAGTACCCCCAAGCCGGGATTGAACCCGACAGATTGGTGGCCGTCCAGGTGCTCGCGCCCTGCGAGCTGTACTGCACCGACCAGCCGGCGAGGCTGACCGGCGAGCCGGAATTGTTGTGCAACTCGATGAAGTCATTGGTCCAGCGGCTGCCGCTGTTGCCGCCGCCTCCATAGATCTGGCTGATGACGACCTGGGCGTTGGCCGCGGCGCCTGCACAAAGCGTGAGCGCAGCGGCGGCGAGAACGTGGAAACACTTCATCGGGGACTCTCCTTGCATGAACGGGTTTCTGGACCGTGCTGTTAGACGGGGGGAAGTAGCATCTCCGGCGCGAGGCGACAGCACCGCGCAATCAATGCAGGAAAGAAGGCTACACCGTCCTGCGGGGGCCGCCAAGCATGGAATGTTGGTCTTCGCGTGGTTTTCGCGCATTCGGGAGGAAGTCGCCCTAGGGGGGCTTCGCCAACTTGACGTGCAGGGGGTGCGAATCGGGTCCGGTTCGGTGTGGGCCACGCGGTCGGGCGATACGCTCACACTCATGAAGATCGCGGTCATCATTCCGGCGGCGGGGGCGTCCAGGAGGTATGGGGAGGCGGCAGTCGCCGCGGGAGGGGCGGCGCGGTCGAAGCTGGACGAGGACCTGGGGGGGCGGCCGGTGCTGCAGCGGACGGTGGAGTTGTTCTCGCAGATCACGGAGGTCGCGGCGACGATCGTGGCGGGGCCGCACGACCCCGAGGCGTTCGCCGAGTTCAAGCAGAAGTACGCCGACAAGCTGGGGCTGCTGGGCGTGCGGCTGTGCCCGGGCGGGGCGGTGCACCGCTACGAGACGGTGGCGGCGGCGCTGAAGCTGGTGCCGGAGGACTGCACGCACGTGGCGGTGCACGACGCGGCACGGCCGTGTGCCGGCGTGGAGCTGATCGCGCGGGTGTTCGACGCGGCGACGAAGTTCCCGGCGGTGGTCCCGGGGATCGACGTGCCCGACACGCTCAAGCGCGTGGGGAGCGAGAACGTTGCGCCGGCGGAAGTGGACCCGCTGGCGGCGATCCTCGGTGAGAGCGCGACACCCAGGGTTGGGGCACGGCCCGTGGAGGCGACGGTTGACCGGAGTCGGGTGGTGGCGGTGCAGACGCCGCAGGTGTTCGAGAAAGGGCTGCTGCTGCGGGCGTACGCGCAGAAGGACCTGACGAGCACCGATGATGCGCAGCTGGTGGAGCGGCTGGGTGAACGCGTGGTGGTGGTCGAAGGGGACGCGCGGAATATCAAGATCACCCGCCCGATGGACCTGGTGCTGGCGCGGGCGATCCTGGGTGCGCGGCCGCCGGCGGAGCGGGCGTCGCACATGAAGTTCTGAGGGGTACACAGCGCGGGAGGCGCGAAATCAGTAGCGATCGGCCTTGTTGGCGCGAACCACCAGCGAGACCAGCGCGACGCCGGCGATGAGCATCGTCGCCAGCAGCACGGCGTGGTAGCCCTGGATGCCCGTGCGCATCAGCAGCAGGTCGTAGCTGAGCAGCAGGATGACGCCGCCGACGTATGCCGCCAGCAGCCAGCGGAGGACGGCGGGCCAGGCGTCGTCGGCCGAGCGGGGCTCGGGCGATGGGGAGGCGGAGAGATCGACCTCGTTCCAGTCGATATCGACCGATTCGGACTTGAGGGCGCGCAGGGCGTCCTTGGCGAGCTGGAGGTCGGAGCGGCGGACGAGGACCTGGGCGGAGACGACGGTCTCGGCGCGCATGCCGGTGAGCGCGCCGCCGGCGACCTCGGCGGGGATACCCCGCTCGCGCAGCGCGGCGGCGATGGTGGCGGCGACGGCCTCCAGAGGCGAGGTGGTGAGGATGACTGGTGCGTTGGGATCGTCGTTCACGGGCGATGGTAGAGCGGGCGCGCCGGGCGCGGGGCCGGTACGCTTGCGGCATGCCGACCGAGCCGACGCTGACGGGAAACACCACGGGAATGGGTCAGGCGAACGGCTCGTGGGGCCACGCCTGCCGGAGCCCCCAGGAGGGCTTGTTCCTGGCGGGGCCCCGCCCGCGCCTGGACGAGTTGTGGCGGGTGCTGCGGATCGTCGGTGAGTTCATCTACGGGTTCCGGCACCTGCACTTTGTGGGGCCGTGCGTGACGGTCTTCGGCTCGGCGCGGTTCAAGGAGGACCATCGCTACTACAAGCTGGCACGCGATGTGTCGGCCCGCACGGCGCAACTCGGCTTCACCGTGATGACCGGCGGCGGGCCGGGGATCATGGAGGCGGCCAACCGCGGGGCCAAGGACGTGGGCGGGCGGTCGATCGGGTGCAACATCGAGTTGCCCTTCGAGCAGAAGCCCAACCCCTACGTGGACCAGTGGCTGGAGTTCCGCTACTTCTTCGTGCGCAAGGTGATGCTCGTCAAGTACAGCTACGCGTTCATCGTCCTGCCGGGCGGGTTCGGAACCATGGACGAACTGTTCGAGGCGGCAACGCTGGTGCAGACGGGCAAGATCAGCAACTTCCCGATCATCCTGATGGGCTCGGACTACTGGAACCCGATGGTGGGGTTCTTGAGGGACAAGATGCTGGCCGAGGGGTGCATCTCGCCGGGAGATATCGACAAGCTGGTGGTGACCGACTCGGTGGACGAGGCGGCCAAGGTGCTCGAGGAGCACGCGGTGGCGGCCTTCGGGCTCTCGCGTGTGAAGCCCAGGCGGAGTTGGTGGCTCCTGGAGCGCGAGCCCGCGGCAACACCAAAGCCCGCGACCAAATGAAAAAAGCCCTCGGCGGCTGGTGGGCCGACGAAGGCGTAATCCTCCTCCCGACTCGGGAAGTTCGCGGACGCTGTCGGCCGCGACTGCTCGGCTCTCTCTTTAGACTCCGAGCAGCCCGCGAGGGGAGAAGGACCCGTCCGGGCGCGTGAGCGCACGGCTTGGGAGGAGGCACGTTGCCGCCCCGGGACGGGCGGAAAGGTCAAGGGGCCAACTTTCGTCGGCCCCGAGACGGGAGGAAGGAAGAAGTCTGCCGCGCGCCGGTCGGCCGGCGTGCCTGAAGGTCCGGGGTCAACTTTCGTCGACCCCGAGACGGGAGGAAGGAAGAAGCTTGTCGACGCGCGGGCGTCTGAAACCCCGCGGTTCCTGTGAGGGAGATCCGCGGGGATAAAGGATGTTCTGTCGCGGCGCTGCCGCCGCTCAAACCTCGCGAGGGTCTGTCGACCCCCGGCGAGGATCTCTCTCTAACCCAAAGCCCTGCGCCGAGCGTCAGCACGCCGCGGGGCACTCTCTCTCATCAAACCCGACGACGTGCGTCAGCGCGTCGCCGGGCCTCTCTCTCAAACGTGACCGTGCGGGCGGTCACGCTCTCCGAGCTTGTTGCCGCAACGCCTGGGCGTCGCGGGCGAATCGGGCCGGGCCGCTCTCGCGGCGAGGCGGTTCAGGCGGCGATGGCCGCGGGTGACGATGCCAGGGCGGCGCCGGTGAGCATGTCAACGACATCACGGACGAAGTGTGCGTGGGCCACGAGCGGGAGCGACGGGGAGACGGCGACCGCGAGCATCGGACGACCTTGAGGCGAAGCGAGCAGGGTGACGCGGCGGAAACCGGCGTCGATGTTCGGCTCGAATCGGCCGGAGGTTGTCGGGTTGTTGCGGGCGAGGTTCACGGTCGATCTCCGCGGGTGCGCGCCGGCCTGACCGGCGTCGGCACGCACCTGCTCTCTCTCGTTGGTGAATGGAACAAATCCAACAGCATGCAAGCGGATCAAATACTCGCAATGGGCGGGCACGGCGTAAGCGCATGCGCGTCCGACGATCGTTTGGCGACGGCTCCCGGGTCTCTCAGGTCCGGGCATCCGTCCACGCTCAGCTTCTCTCTCCGTCCAGCGGGGCGTGGTGGGTCCTGGTTTCATCCAGTCTCCATCGATCGACGGCCAGCTCTGCGTCCCTCTCTCTCGTCCGCCAACAAACGGGGGGAGGAAACGGTGTGGTGTCGTGTCGCGGTCCGCTCGTCAGCATCCAAGTAGGAAGCGGAGACGGGCCGTCGATCGGTGCAGACTGGACAGGGTCCAAGCTCACGTGCGAGGCTCTTGGGTTTTCAGGCCGCCCGTGCGGCAAGGTGCGAGGCGTGGGACGAGTTCGCGCCGATCGATGGCCCGCTGAGCACTCCTCTCTCTCCAGCACGTCACGGCAGGGGGGAGTCATGGAGTGTGGTGGTGTCGAACCGCCGCGTCGTTCCGGTTTTTCCAGAGAACTCAGACGCGCCATCGGTCGCCACGGACTCGTCTTGACAGTCTTTGGTTGTGCGAAGCTCTCTCGAATCCTCGACCTGAAACTCTCTCTGCACTCATTCTAACCGGACGCTGCGTTTGCCGCAAGTCCCGCGGCATGGGTTTGGGATGGTCCCCTTCGATCGACGGCGCCTTCAGTCTTCCTCTCTCTCGGCCAAGAGCGGGTGGAAGGAGTTGTCGCGTCGCTTTTCCGCTCACAGGCACACTTGATATGGGAAGACCGAGGTGCGCCGTCGATCGGATAGGACTCAAACTTCTGTCTCAAGCTCTTCGGTTGTCATCGAACCCTGAAACACTTGCAACTGTCGTGCCAAACCTCTCTCGCCTCCCGACCTCTCTCTGCTCCCAACATCCCTGCCGGGCTCTCTCGCCTCCCTGCGAAACCTTCAAGGCAACTGCTTGCGTCGGCCGCCCGCCGCGTGCAGCGCCGGCTGAATCCGCCGTCCCAGGATCACCTTCTCGACACTGACCTGTGCCGGCGTCTCCGCCGTCACCACCGCACCCGGGACCAAGCTCTCGACCGCACCTTCGATCGACTCGCAATCCGTCTGAGCGGGCAGGAACACCGATGCGCCCGCACGCCGGATCTCGGCCTCCTGATCTTGATTGACCTCGCCTGCAACCGCAACCGTCACGATCGGGGCCCAGTGGTTCCTGAGCCGAGCGATCAGCCGAGACGCCGCGGACGCGGGGCTCGGCACCTGGACGACTGCGGCCTTGGGGTGGGCCAGCAGGATCTGCCGCGTGACCTCCTGGACGTTCCGACCGTCCAGGATTGTCCAGCGGTTGCGAAGAGAGGCTCGGGCGATTCCTGGCTGGAGCTGGTCGTCGAACTTCACGACGATGACAGGTTGTTCCAGACAGGCATACATCCGCAAACCTCTCTCTCAACCGGCTGTTCACCGGCAGAATCTGCTGATGCGAACTGCGTGCCAGAGCATACCGCCGCGATCGCTCGTCTGAAAGCGGTTGGAAGGTCCTTAGTAGAACCTTTGCGTTGGACCTAAATGGCACATGTGCCGGAATGGAGTACCAAATCGGCGCACAGCAGCACAGTTGTGCGGAGCTGCCGGACCGATAAAATGAAAACGACCCGGGCC
>JBOHNM010000177.1:0-7680 GCA_050730675.1 Phycisphaerales bacterium
AGGGGGATGAGCGGGGGAACCGGGGGGGGCGGGGTGCTGCCGGGCGGAGTGCCGCCGGACGGGCCGCCGAGGGGGCCCGGGTCGGCGGGAGGCTGCGAGCCCGGAGGGACCGGGCGTTCGGCGTCGAGCGGGTCGCGGACGCCCATTTCCTTGCGCATTTCGTCGAGGCGCCCGCGGTAGGGCGTGTTGGTCCGGTCGGCGTCCTCGGGGTTGTTGACGACAACGGGGGTGACGAAGCAGACCAGCTCGGTGTTGGTCTTGGACTTTTCGCGCTGGGTGAAGAGTTCACCGAAGAGGGGGATATCGCCAAGGCCGGGGAGCTTGCGGACGATCTCCGAATCCTCGGAGCGGATGATGCCGCTGATGACGACGGTCTGGCCGTCGGAGACGATGAGCTGCGTGGTGGTCTCGCGGCGGTCGATGATGAACGAGCCGAAGCTGGTCTGTTCAGGCGCGATGGAGGAGAGCTGGAGGTTGATCTTGAGGTCCACGAAGCGCTGCGGCGTGATGCGCGGGCGGACGCGCAGGGAGAGGCCGACGGCCTTGTAGTCGAAGGAGTTGACGATGTTCTGGTTGGAGCCGGTAGGCGTCTGCGTATCGGTGATGAAGGGGATGTCCTTGCCGTCGAAGAAGACCGCCTCCTGGTTGTCGCCGGTGAAGATGCGCGGCTCGGAGAGGATGCGGACCTTGGTCTTCTGGGCGAGGGCCTGGAGGAGGAAGTTGATGTCCACGCCGACGTTGAGGGTGCTGGTGGTGAAGAGGCTGCCGAGGAGGTTGTTTTGCTGGCCCGTGATCATGGGCACGGCGTTCCCCTGGGCGTCCTGGCCGCTGACGCCGATGGTGCCGTCCTGCTTGGAGGGGGTGATCGCGGAGTTGGAGAAACGGACGCCAAGCGAGTCGAAATCCTCGCCGGCGAGTTCGACGACGATGGCGGCAAGCAGGACCTGGCGGCCGGGGCGGTCAAGTCGCTCGATGAGCTGCGCAATGGCGGCCTTGTACTCAAGGTTCGCCATGACCATGACGGAGTTCTGGCGTGCGACAGGGACGATGCGGGCCTTGCCGACGAGGTTGCTGGAACCGAAGTTGTCGGTGGGGACGCGGCCGCGCTGCCACCAGAAAGTGAGGGTGTCGGTGGGCGTTTCGCGGGCGAACTGGTTGGAGACGTCGCCGGTGACGCCGGTGGACTGGTTTGACGAGAAGGGTGACTGGCTCGAGGATGCCGCGGTGAGTCCGCTGGCGGAGCGGCGGATCTGGGCGAGGGTGCCTTCCTGGGCGAGGAGGGCGTTGAGCTGCTCGGCGAGTTCCTCGGCGTTGGCGTGCTTGAGGTCGATGATCTCGGGGAGGCCGCTGGTCATCGGCTTGTCGATGTCTGCGATCATCTGGTCGATCACCTTGATCTGGTCGGGGCGCTTGGCGACGACGATGAGCCGGCCGGCCTCGGGGACGGCCTGGAAGGTGAACTGGCCGGAGAGGGGGTTGGCGGTGGGCTGGCGGCCGCCGCCGCCGGCGGCGCCGGTGCCGAAGGTGCCCTCGAGGAAGGCCTTGACCTTGATGGGGTCGGTGTAGTGGAGGTCGTAGACCTTGGGGGTGACGTAGTTGACGGGGATGGGCTTGTCCCACTCCTCGTAGATCTGCTTTTCGATCTGGTCAACGACCGCGGACTCGGCGAGGACGGTGACGGCGTTCTGCTGGGTGTTGGACGTCACACGAAATTGTGGTGCCGCGGCCGCGCCGGCGCCGCCCTGCTGGCCGGGCTGGCGGCCGCCCTGCTGGCCGCCGGGCTGGTTGTTGGGGCGGAGCTGGAGGCCGGCACCCTGGTTGAGGGCGCGGCCGGTGCCGCTGTTGTTGAGGTAGAGCTCGCGGATGTTGTTGGCGATCTGCTCGGCGTCGGCGAAGTCGAGGTGGAAGGTGCGTGCGACGAGCTGCTCGGCCTTGGGCTTGTCGAGCTCGGAGATGACCTTTTCGAGGCGCTGGAGGAGCGAGACTGGGCCGGTGATGAGGATGTGGTTGCTGTCGGCGTCGATGGCGAGCTTGGCGAAGTCGGGGACGGAGGGGCGGATGATCTCGCCGACGTTCACGGCGCTGGCGGTCTTGAGGGCGAAGACCTTCTGCACGACCGAGCCGAGTTCGTGGCGATCGAGTGTGGTCTGCGAGGGGCCCAGGACGGGGACGGCTTCCTGATCGACCTTGGCCTGGTCGCGCAGGAGGATGATGTCCTTGCTCTCGACGACGGCGACGCCGGACTGCTGGAGGGCGAGGAAGACCAGGTCGAGGGCCTGCTGGCGGGGGATCTTGGTGTCGTTGAGGATGGTGATGCGCCGGGCCAGGACGTCCTGCTGGGGGATGACGACCTTGCCGGTGGTCTCGACAATGAAGGGGATGATCTGCTCGACGGTGGCCTTGGGGAACGAGAGTGTGGTGGGCTCGCCCATATCGAGGCGGCGGCCGGAGGCATCGCGCGCGTTGGACTTGGGTTGTGTGGGTTTGGACCCGTTGGCCGTGACGCCGGACGGAGCCGGTGTCGCGGGCTGGGTTGTTGCGGGGAGGGTTTCGGAAGATACAGGCACGGCGTGGCTGGGCGTCGCCGGATTGGTTGGCGCGGGGCTGGCATCGGCCGGCTGGGCCGGCGCGGGCGACTGCGGGGCGGGCTGGCTGGGAGGCGGCGCGGTGGGCGCGGGCTGAGCGGGTGTGGGCTGGCGCGCGGGGGCCAGCGCGAGCGTGGTGCCGGCGATGGCGACGAGGGCAATGGCGAGGCTGGTGAGGCTGGGTGTACTGGCCACGGGGGCTCCCGCTGGGAGGTGTCTGCTCAGGGATCGATGGATATCAACACAAATGTGTACTGGCGCGGACGGCGGTCATTCGTCCGGCGGGGTAGGCGGGGGCGAGGACGGTGAGGGCACCATTCGCCCGGGGAGCGTGAGGATGACGCGGTTGCCGCCCTCCAAGGTCTGGATGATCTGCGGGGCGGCCGGGGGTGTGACTGGCGGCGCGGAGGCCGCGGGGTCCTGCGGCGGGGGCGGTACGGCGGATGGCGCCCCGGCCGGAACGGTCCCTGCGGGCGGGGTTGCGGCCACGATCTTGGGCGGGGGGACGTACGGGAGCGCCCCGATAATGGCGCTGATGGGCTGCTCGAGATCGATCGTGGAGCGGGCGAAGAGGGGCTCGTCGAGTTCCTTGTTCTTCCACTTCACGCGGACCGACCAGGGGAGATCGAGCGAAACGAGGGTGACATCGCCCACGGTTTCGCCGACCCCGACGCGCCGGCCGTCGGCGAGGATGAGCGTGTCGTTGACGACGCCGACGAGGGGCGAGCCGCCGTACTTGGTGGGCCCCACTTCGGCGACGACGGGCGCGACGGGCGGGCGGGTGATTCCGAACGGCGCGCGGGCGTCGATGCGCTGGTCGCTGACGACCAGGCCGCCCTCGAACGAGAGGTGGCGGGCGGCGAGATCCTTGTCGGCCAGTGGGGAGGCCTGAACGGCCGCGGTGGCGGAGAGGGCCCGCAGGACGGGCACGGCGGTGATGAAGGCGACCAGCGCGGTGAGGGCGATGCACGCCCAGGCGACGGTGCCGAGCAGGCGCGGGCCGCGGATGAGCTGGGCGGGGCTGTTGTCGATGCCTGCCTGCGTCATGGGCGGGTCTCCGGGGCTTTGACGGGGGCGGCGCCGGCGGCGGTCGGGGCGATGACCCACATTTCCGGCACGAGCGTGACCGAGAGCATGGAGACGTCGTTCTTGCCGCCGCGGGAGTTGGACTCGACGATGCGTCGGACGATGACCTTGGAGAGGGCGGAGATCTCGGCGGCGCGTTCGAGGTCGCGCATGACGCCGAGGAGGCGGGTGGTGTCGCACTCGAAGGAGAGTTCGATGGCGTAGCGGTCGAGCTTGGGGCCGTCGGACTTGATGGTGCGTCCGTCGGCGGTCTTGGAGGGGCGCTGGAAGGGTTCGGGGCCCTTGCTGGTGGAACGCTTGGGCGTGACGCCGTGGGCGCGGAGGACCTGACGGACGCGGGCGTCGAGATCGGCGGTGGGGTCACGCCGCTTCTGGGGCATCGCGGGGGTGCCGTACGCGAGCATGGAGCGATCGAGGTCCGCCGCGGAGTTTTCGATGAGCGATTTCTTGCCGGCGCGGTCGGCGAGGGCGGACTCGATCTTCTCGGCGCTGGAACCCCACTCGCTCGCGCGGCTGAGAGCGGGGTTGATGAGGCCGAAGAAGAGCGCGAGGAAGCCGCAGAGCCAGGCGAGCCACTTGCCGGCGCGGGGGAGGGCGTGGTAGCGGGTGAGGAGGGCGTTCATTGGCCGGCCCCCTGCAACTGGTCGAGGCGGGCCTTGAGGTGTTCGGCCTCGGATTCCAGGCGTTTGCGGTCGGTCTCGCTGATTCCCGGGCGCTTGGAGGCGGCGCGGCGCTTGGCGAACTCGTTGACGGCGGCCGAGCGGTCGAGCTTGGCGATCTGGGCTTCGGAGATGGCCGGGGGCGCTTCGGCGACGACGGCGGGCTTTTCGGCGGGGGTGCTTGAGGTGTTGGTGGAGCGTGAGCCGGCGGTGTTGCCGGAGTTGTTGTTGCGGTTGTTGCGCGAGGGGCGCTCCATGGTGCGCTCGTTGGAGCGCGACGAGCCGGACGAGGTGAGCACCGGCAGCGGCTCGGGGGCGGGGACATCGATCTTGGTGCCGATGGCGGGGACGGCGTCGGCCAGGGCGAGCATGGGAGCAACGACCTTGGCGTTGAGGGAGAAGCGGACGGGCGTGGTGGCCGAGTCGATGGTGGGGACCTTGGCGTCCTCGAAGACCTTGCTCTTGTTGAGGGCCTCGCGCCAGTTGGCGACGTCCTCGGCGCTCTCGGCGGTGGCGGTGACGGTGACGACCTTGCCCTGCTCGATGGTGACGTCGTCGATGAGCACACTTTCGGGGGCGGTGGTGGTCAGCTCGGCGAGCAGGCGGGTCATGGGCCAGCGTTTCTCACGCAGCAACTGGTACCACTCGGCCTGGTCCACGGCCTTAGTGAAATTCTCGGCGTCGGCCTTGGCGCCGGTGGACTTGGTCTGGAGGATTGACAGGCGGGCGTAGGCCATCGCCAGGGGGACCACCAGCACCAGCGCCAGGCAGGCGGCGATGACGATCGCGAGCTTGCGCGGGGAGGCCAGAACGCTCGCGGCACGGAGATAGACCGGCTCGACGAACTCTGGCGCCTGGGCGTGCATGGCCAGCAGCGGCCGCTCGCCGGGCATGGCGGTAAGGGCGGTGGCGGCAGCGCCGAGTGCGAGGTCGAATTGCTCGTGCCAGCGCCGATCACCGGCGGGGACGCCGTTGATGGCCGGCGCTGAACCGGTTGCGGCGGGGTAGAGGATGTCGAAGTCGGCGTTCGCCCTGGGCTCGACACTCTGGCCGGGCATGCCCGCGGCTTCGGCCGTTTCGGAAGCGAGGCCCGAGACGGCCTCGCGCCAGTGCTCAGGGTCGGCGGCATCTTCGCGGTTGATTCGGATCGTGGCGGAGGGCTTTTCGCCGCCGGAGACCACCGCCACGGTAACGACGCCGTCCTTGCGGTCGCCGTACACACAGAGGCCTGGTCCCCGGCCAAGCAGACGGGCGGCGGCGATCAGCGCCACGGGCTCTGGGAGCCACTGCTCGGGGACTTCAAGTTCGGGCTGGTTCCACTCGCCGAGCCAGCCGCAGGCGACGGTCGCGGTGCCGCCGGGCGTGCGGAGCGCAGCGGCAGCGCGACGGTGCGTCGGGACGGTGGCGGGGAGGCTCGCCTCAGCGAGCAGGTTCATCGCGGCCTCGATCTGGGCTGGCTGGGCGTCCGGGCCGGGAGGCGCGGCATCGAGCTTGCGCCAGATGGTCTGACCGGCGGGGATGACGTGCACCACGCGGTCAGGCCGGAGACGGGCGACGGCGGCGGTGAGACCCGCGGCATCGGCGGCGCTGAGCGTAGAAGCCTCTTTCACCGAGATGGATTGGCCATCGGGGCGTGCCGCAAGCAGGCGGACGGCGTCACCTTGGCGGTGGATCGCCAGGACGGTGTTGCTGGAACCCAGATTGGATCGACCGTTCTTTGACATACGGAATCTGCAACCGAGGAAAGGAACGCGCGGTGTTGTACCGGCGTCAACGCGTGAAGATGCTGCGAATCGTCACTGGGGAAGTGGATCGGTCGATCTCGGCAACGATCTCCACCTCAACACCAGTGGCTTCGTCGCGGCCGCGCGAGGTGACGATGAAGACATTGGAGCGAACGTCGAGGACGGCGTAGAGCTGCGCGAGCTGGGCGCGGGAGAGGGTGGGGATGTCCTGGAGGTCGGCGAAGCTGGCGATCTCGCCGCCCATCTGGCTCTTGTAGAGGAGCAGGGTGTCCTTGAGCGATGGGCTGTTGTAGAAGGTGGCGAGGTAGTCCAGGGCCTGCTCGTCGCAGGTGTTGATGTTGAGCTTGCCGGGATTGACCGCGGTGGGGTCGCCGATGCAGCATTTGTCGAGCAGGTCAGAGAGTTGCTGACGGGTGAGTGCCGCTGGCGGGGCCTGGCGCTGTTGCTGGCCCCCCTGGCCGGCCTGCTGGGTGTTCTGTTGAGGGGCGAGCTGCGCGAGGTCGGTGCTGATGAAATCAGCCATCAGCTTGCCCTGCTGGGCGGCGGAAACAATGGCCTCGGCCTGGTTGGACTCGACGCCCAGGAGCGACTGCACCTGCGACGCATCGGCGGTGCTGAGGTCGATCCGCTCTTCACCGGTCGATGAGACGCCGCCGGTGATGCTGGACGCGGTGATAAACCGCGACCAGCCGGCGTCGAGGTTGGGGTCGCTGGAGGAGGGAAACGCGGAATCGGTGGAGAGTTCGCCTGAATCGATGATCCCGTTGCCGTTCCAGTCCTTGCCGTGGAGGAGTTCGGGGTCCATGCCGCGGACGAGCAGCAGTTCGCGCAGGTCGGAGATCGGGCCGTTGCGCGGGTGGTAGGGGCTGGTGAGGCCGCCGTAGGAATCGATCTCGGCGCCGGCTTCGAGCGGCTCGTCGTCGGCGTCGATCCAGTCCAGGATTCCGTCGGCGACGTCCTCTGTCATGTTCTCGAGGAGCATGAGGTCGTCGAAGGTCATGAGGTTGACATTGATCTTGCTGTGGGCATCGACGGGGCCGTCCTCGAGGCCGTTGACCGTCGAATGCACGACTCGGAAGCTTGCGCGGGTGAGATCGGCACGGGAATCGCCGGCCATGGCGTCCAGCAAGGCCTGACCGGTGAGGGGCATGGCCTGGGTGCTCTCAAACTGGAGACGTGTGATCATCGTCTCGACGCCGGCGCGGGCGGCCCAGTGGGCGCGCACGCGCGCGAGGGCCTCGCGACCGGCCGCGGCCTGACGGGCGGCGCTGGTCTGGAGGGCGACGAGCACGATCGCGGCGAGCGCGACGGCCCAAAGGACGATCGCGATGGCAAAGCCGCGCGGCCGACGCGAGTTGGAGGGTGATCGCTTCATCCGCCGCGGCCTCCTCTCCCACCGCCGCCGCCGGGACCGACGCCTGGCACGATGATGGGTTGGCCGCCGCCGGGTGGCGCGCCGCCATTGCCCGGACCGCCGCCGGGACCACCCGTGCCGGGACGCGGACCGCCACCGTTGCCGCCGCCGCCGCCATTGATGCCGCCACCACCACCCGGTCGCCCACCGCCGCCCCCCCCACCGGGACGACCACCACCTCCGCCGCCTCC
>JBOHNM010000178.1:0-7631 GCA_050730675.1 Phycisphaerales bacterium
GACATCCAGCAGAACATCCTCCGGTGCTCTGATCTGGATTGCGGCAATCTCGTCATCGTTCCATCCCTCCAGCACGTATAGCGTGAAGGCCCGGCGCTGGAGACGCGAAAACCCTCGAAGCTGGGAGAGGATCCAGATCCGTTGATCTTCATCCGACGCGCGCTCCCAAGCCGAACCGGACGCAGGAATAGCAACCACGGCCGCGAGTGTCACTTTGTCTGCTAGGGGCCACACGCCCTCGGAATCACCTGTCCATCCGCTCTCGGCGGTCGCGCGACGATCGTTTTTCATGACGACTTCACGTGAAGGATGCAAGGGTTCGCGTCCGCGCTCATCAAGAACCTCGTGTAGCACTCCCGTGAGCCACACTTCCAGCCTCAGGCCTGCCGGGCGTTCGGCAAACCGGCTCCACGCCCGTGCGACCAGCTCGGAAAGCAAGCTTGAAACCGTAAGATTCCCTGGCAGCACAATCCCTTCGAGCTGCGCGAGAATCAGTTCCCTCCGGGCATGCTCGCTCAGTTCGCGCAAGGCGGGATGCAGCAGCGTGACAAACGTCTCGTGATCCCCGGCGGCATGCCGGTCTTCGAGCATGGATAGGATGCCGGAGAGATCCGCACGCCGCCGCCGCCGTCGTCGTTGATGCAGGAACTCGCGCCGTAGCATGACTTTGTGGCGATGGATCTCGCTGGTGAGCCGGTCGGCCGCTTCATCGATCGCCATGATGGGATCGCTCAGGGACGAACGGCCCTTGGCCGCGAGGGTGCCGGTGGGCACCATCAGCACCACATGTGCTTCGCATGCGTCCACATGCGCACGAACGGCCAACCGCAAGGAGTTCTGCTCAGCCGAGAAGGAAGACAGCAACTTCTTGATCCCTTGCAGCCGACGGTTCCAGTGCCCAACTACTTCCTGCCTCTGCATCTCCGAGAACCCATGTACAACAACCGTCTGTGCCATACGGCGCTCCTGAATCGTCAGTCCGCAGAGCCTTCGACAGGATCCAACGATCTCTGTCCACAGGACTACGACCGCTTTTTAGGAGCGGTTCGAGTCCGAACGTCCTCAGGTATCGCCCGAAACCACCGCTGCCATTTTGACGGGGCGGTCATGTGGCAGGTGCAAAAATGAACGCCGCCGCCGGGTGGTCCTAGCCCGCCGCTTCGGCACGCAGGTTGCAAAGCGTCCGAAGTCCGCACTGGGCGGGCGAACAATTTCCAACCTTGTTGAAAGGAGGTACCCATGCTTGGCACGCTGTCCCCATCACGTTTTCCTCGACCTTCGACCGTCTCTCTCAGCAGATGGATCAGTTGTTCGAGGCAGCTTCCTCAGTGGCGGTTGTTCCGCCGAGTTCGAGTTCGCCAGCAGTAGGTTGGCCGGGCCTCAACCTCTGGCGCGACGGCGACAACATCGTCGCCGAGGGCGAGGTCCCCGGCTTCCGGCATGAGGATCTGGAGATCCTCGCCACCGAAGACACGCTGACCATCCGCGGCCAGCGGGCCAAGTCTGTGCCCGAGAATGCCAACGCGCTGCGGGTCGAACGATCGGTTCGCCGCTTCGAACGCTCGGTCCAGTTGCCGATCCAGATCAACGCGGAGACCGTACAGGCCACGCTTGCCGATGGCGTGCTGCGCTTGACGATGCCCGTGGTCGAGGCGGCCCGCCCGCGTCGGATTCCGCTGAAGGCGATCCAGCCGGCACAGTCCCAGCCCGCGCTGACCGGCTCACCCGCTTCGGCCAAAGCCGACAACTCGAACAAGTAACCGTTCCGGTAAATGATCAATGCCGCGACCCAGCGGAACGAGTGTGCCGCTGAGTGGCGCGGCCTTTCACACGCCATCCAATCGTGGAGACATGACCATGACCACCAAGCACATGACACGACCGAACAGCGAGAGCCGCCCCGCCACTGTGGAACACGAGAACTCCTCGCTGGCGATCCGCGAATCTCAGTGGCAAGACAAAATTGGGAGCACGACCTATCGGCCGCTCCTGGATGTCTATGACCTCAGCGACCGCTACGAGATTCACGTTGACCTTCCCGGCACATCTGCCGACTGCATCAACGCCACGGTCAACGGCGGGATCTTGACGGTCGAGGCACAAGTCGCGCAGCGCTACCAGGACGGTATCACGCCGCTCCGCGGCGAGTACGGCATCGGCGACTTCCGTTCTCTCACCCCGACTTGCAGGACAGGCAGACCCTCTTGATGCATGCATCAAGAGGGTTTTTGCTTGTGAAAACCACGAGATCGTGCGAGCCGCCAAGCAGTTCAAACATTCAACGCGGTCGCACCCGCGGGACGCCCCAAACGCCATTCCGAACCTGATGCCGCGGTTCTCGTGGTTCAAATCCTCTCAGTCGTTCGCGTGCGAGGCTTGATTGACTCCGCGAGGCGCTTCCGAAGCGCTTGGTGTACGATTCGGTAAGGAAACTCGCAACGGCACGGATGCCGTGCGCCTTCAGGAGCATCCGCACGAAACAGGTAGCCGCGATCCTGACATCGCCGAGTGGGTTTGACCACCTTCGGGGAAGGAGTGTCCAGCCTCGAAACCGGTTCTCTCCGCGATAGCAACAGCCTTCGGGTCATCTACGGCTTTGCAAACCCGTGATGCGTCCCCCGCGCCGCCTGGGCGCGCGATAATGGGACTTGGCACGCGTCTGCTCAAAACTTCGCAATGACCGCTGGCCGCGCTTTGTTCGGTGCGCGAGACGTCATCGTCGGCTACGATCAGCGGCGACAGTGAAATGGCTGTTTTTGACCGACGACTCGGAGTACTCCGGTGCCCGAAGACGCAGACACGCCGCCAAATCCCGCCTCCACGGGCTCTCCGTCGGAAGTCGCGCACGCTTTCCCTGTGGTCGCTGTCGGTGCCTCGGCCGGCGGCTTGGAAGCGTTTACGTCCTTGCTGAAGGCCCTCCCCATCGATACCGGGATGGCGTTTGTGCTTATCCCGCACCTCTCTCCTTCGCATCCAAGCGCGTTCTCAGAAATCCTTTCTCGCGCTACGAGGATGCCGGTCACCGAAGTGGCCGATGAGCCGAGGATCGAGCCCAACCACGTTTATGTGATTCCGCCGGGACGGAACATGGTGATGCGCGACGGGCATCTCCAGCTACTCCGGCGCGACAAGCCCGGCCCGCAGCATTCCGTCAACATCTTCTTTCGCTCCCTCGCGGAGGTCAATGGCGAAAGGGCGATCGGTGTCGTTCTTTCGGGGACCGCGAACGACGGGACTCTTGGACTCGAAGAGATCAAAGCCGCGGGCGGCATCACCTTTGCGCAGGACGAGTCGGCGCAGCAGGGGAGCATGCCGAAAAACGCCGTCGCGTCCGGCTGCGTGGACTTCGTCCTCCCGCCGGATCAGATCGCCCATGAACTCGCCCGGATCGCCAAGCACCCGTACGTCGCGCGGCCCCTGAGCATTGATCTCGCGGCTCCGAACGCGGACGCCAATTCGCCGCTCATCTCCGCGGCGCTGGAGCGGATCTTTCGATTGCTCCGCGAGAGCACCGGCGTCGACTTCAGTTCCTACAAGTCGAGCACGCTGAACCGTCGGATTGACCGACGCGTGCTGCTGCACAAGCTCGACGATCTGAAGGAATACGCGGACCTCTTGGAACGCGATCCGGCCGAGGTGGACTCGCTCTACCGCGACATCCTGATCAGCGTCACAAGTTTTTTCCGCGACCCGGCGATGTTTGAGCAGCTGAAGATCGCCGTTTTCCCCAAGCTCATCCAGGGCCGGGGGAGCCGCGATCCGTTGCGGGTCTGGGTCCTGGGATGTTCGACCGGGGAAGAGGCGTATTCCATTGCCATGGCGTTCGCGGAATTTGAAGAGGGATGTTCGACGCGTCACACGATCCAGATCTTTGCGAGCGACCTGAACGAAGCGGGCATTCAGAAGGCCCGGTCGGGTGTGTACTCCCGGAGTTCGGTTGCGGATGTTTCGCCCGAGCGCCTTCGACGGTTCTTTGTCGAGATCAACGGTGAGTATCGCGTCAACAAGCAGCTCCGCGAGATGTGCGTCTTTGCGCGCCAGAACGTGCTGGTCGATCCCCCCTTCTCGAAGCTGGAACTGATCAGCTGCCGCAACCTGCTCATCTATCTGGATTCCTTGCTCCAGCGAAAGATCATTCCTATTTTCCATTACGCCCTCAAGCCCGGCGGCTTTCTGATCCTGGGCAACTCGGAAACGGTGGGCTCCGATCGCGATCTCTTTGAGCTGGTCGACGCCAAGAACAAGATCTACGGCAAGAGCCCGAACAGCCGTCCCGCCTCCCCCACGATCCATCAGGCTCACGCGCTGAGCGAGGCCGTGTCCGCCGCGCGTCCCCGCACGGTGGGCAGCATGCTGGGAGGTGTCGAGGCCCTTAAGGAATCAGACCGCCTTCTCCTGGCGCGGTTCGTGCCCCCGTCCGTGGTGGTGAGCGCGGAGATGGAGGTTCTTCAGTTTCGCGGGGACACCAGCCCGTACTTCACGCCTGCGTCGGGAAAGGCCAGCCTGAATGTCTTCAAGATGGTGCGGCAGGACGTGGTCGCCACGCTCCGTGCGGTGATACAGGACGCAAGGCAAACTCAGTCGCCCGCCCGAGCCCAGATACGGGTTTCTCAGCGACAGAACGGCTCCGGCGATTACCGTGACGTTGAACTCGAAGTCCTGCCGGTCACGGGAGCCGAGGCCCGCGGCGCATTCCTGGTTCTTTTTCATGGTCTGTCGCCCTCTTCGGACTCGATGCAAGGCTTCCCCGCGCGACGGGCCGGCGTCTTCCCCACGCTGTGGCGGCGTTTCTTTGACCGGACCGTGCCGCCCGCCTCCGGTGAGCCGGCGCAAGCGGCGGGCAACGAACAATCACATCGCGCCGAGATTACCCGGTTGACCCAGGAGCTTTCGGCCAGCAGGACCTACGCGCAGTCTCTGGTAGAGCAGCACGACGCGTCGACCGAAGAGCTTCAATCCGCCAGCGAAGAAGCGCAGTCCTCGAACGAGGAACTCCAGAGCATCAACGAGGAGCTCGAGACCTCGAAGGAGGAGATCCAGTCCAGCAACGAAGAGCTCTCGACGGTGAACGACGAGCTCCACCACCGCAACCAGGAGCTCTCGCGTAGCAACAACGATCTCACGAACCTCTTCGCGAGCGTGCAGCTGCCCATCATCATCGTGGGACGGGACTTGTGCATACGGCGGTTCAACCAGGGCGCCGAGAAGCTGCTCAACGTCATTCCGTCCGATGTCGGTCGCCCCGTCGCGGATGTGCGCCTGAACATTGACGTGAACCTGGAACCCTTGCTCCAGGAGGTCATGGACACGCTGAGTGTTCGGGAACTTGAGGTGAAGGATCGGAAGGGGCGATGGTACCTGCTGCGCCTCCGGCCCTACCGCACTCTTGAAAACACGATCGATGGCGTGGTTGTCGTGCTGGTGGATGTCGACGCGCTCCGCCGGGCCCGCGAGTACGCCGAGAGCATCATCGCGAACATGCGCGAGCCGCTTGTCGTCCTGGATCGGGAGCTCCGGGTTCAGATGGTGAATCAATCGTTCCTGAACACGTTCAAGATTCAAGCAAGGGACACCGTCGGGCAGCTCCTCTACGACCTCGGCAACAGGCAATGGAACATTCCGGAACTGAAGAAACTCCTCGAGAACATTCTACCCCAGAACGCGGCCTTCGACGACTACACGGTCGAGCACAATTTTGAGACGATCGGACAGCGGACAATGCTCGTCTCCGCCCGCGTGTTCACCCCACCGGGCATGGACGCGGCCTCCATACTCCTCTCCATCGACGACATCACCGCACGGCGGTCGGCCGAAAGGGCGGTGTATCAGATCGAGCACAAGTACCGGACGCTCGTCGAGCAGGTCCGAGACTACGCGATCATCGGGATTGACCCGCAGGGACGGGCGATGACATGGAACGAAGGCGTGCGCCGGGTGCTGGGCTTCACCCAGGAAGAGTTTGTCGGCCGTGACGTTAAGTCGATGATCTTTACGCCGGAGGATGTCGACGCGGGCGTTCCGGAACGTGAGTTCCAGGCCGCGGCGGACCATGGGAGCGCCAGCGACGATCGGTGGATGAAGCGAAAGGACGGTTCCCGCTTCTTCGCCAACGGCGTGACGAGCGCGATCCGCAACGATCAGAACGAGCTTACCGGATTCACGAAGGTGCTCCGGGATCAGACCGACCAAAGGGCGTTGGAAGAACAACTCCGGCTACGGGACTCGGAACTGTCCGCAGCCGACCGGAGCAAGAACGATTTCATCGCCGTGCTATCGCACGAGCTGCGGAACCCTCTCAATGCGATCGCCGGCTGGGTTCGCATTCTTCAAGATCCCGGTGCCGCCGAAGACCCCGAGCGGTTGCGGGAGGGAATCGAGGTCATCAGTCGGAATGCCAAGCTGCAATCCAAGCTCATCGGGGACCTTCTGGATGTACATCGAATGGCCTCCGGTAAAGCCCGTTTGGAGCTTGCGCCTGCCGATCTGCGCCGCGTTATTCACGGCTCAGTTGAAGCGGCAACACCCGCGGCGGAAGAGAAACAGATCCACATTGAAATGGATC
Source organism: Phycisphaerales bacterium (assembly GCA_050730675.1). Taxonomy (GTDB): domain Bacteria; phylum Planctomycetota; class Phycisphaerae; order Phycisphaerales; family UBA1924; genus JBOHNM01. Next base: position 6,563 of record JBOHNM010000178.1, read on the forward strand.
TGGATTCAGAGGCGCTCGTGGTGTCCGGCGACACCAACCGGCTCCATCAGGTGCTCGGGAACCTTCTGACCAACGCTATCAAGTTCACCCAGAAGGGAGGACGGATACGACTGGAGCTCCGTCGCGAGGAGATGGACGCCGTGATACGTCTCATCGACAACGGTGAGGGGATCAGCCCGGAAACCCTTCCGTTTATCTTCGACCGGTTCCGACAGGCCGAGCAATCGTCAAGCCGCACGCACGGCGGGCTCGGCCTTGGTCTGGCGATCGCCAAGCAGCTTGTCGAGTTGCACGGAGGAACGATCGAGGCTCGCAGCGCGGGGAAGGGCAAGGGAGCCGTCTTCGTTCTCACCTTCCCGTTGAGCACAGCCGCCGACGTGCCGGCACGCCCTTCGGTGCTCACCGACCAATCAAACACGACAACTCCCGTTCGGCTCGGCGGCATGATGGTGGTGATCGTGGATGATGACCCGGACGCAAGAGAGCCGCTCCGGCGCATTCTTGAAGAGGCAGGAGCGGAAGTGGTGGCCGTCGCCAGCGCCGAGGAAGCGGTGGAAGTCGTTCGGCAGCAAAAGCCCGACGTGCTGGTGAGTGATATCGCCATGCCGCATCGGGACGGATATGACCTGCTAAAGTCCATCCGGGCGTTGCCTCCCGGTCGGGGCGGGCGAACGCCGGCCATTGCCCTGACGGCCTTTGCTGCTCCTGAAGATCGGCGTAGGGTGTTAGAGGCGGGGTTCGCGTCGCATCTCGTGAAGCCGGTTGAACCCCACGACCTGATCTCTGCGATTTCATCTGTCATTTCTCCCGCTCCAGAAGATTCGTCAGGCGAGAATTAAGCACCTTTCATTTTCGACCTGGCCCAAGTGCCTGGGGATTCGGTGACAATTGGACGATGAGCGGCCAGACTCGTGTGCTCTGTGTGGATGACAATCCCGATATCACGGGTGTACTTCGTCGCGTTATCGATGCTGACCCTGGGATGCAGTGTGTGGGCTGCGTCACGGCGGCGGACAACCTTGCCGAGGATGTCGCGCGGCTGTGTGTTGATGTGGTGATTCTTGATGCC
>JBOHNM010000179.1:0-7612 GCA_050730675.1 Phycisphaerales bacterium
GCGCTGGACCGGATCATAGTGGCCGTCCGACCGACCGCCGGTGACGACCCCCGATAGTGAGAGACGCTGCTGATGCGGCCTCGGTTCTCCGGTCCCCGCGGCTCGCCGGGCACACACCCGCCGGATCCCGTACCATATCCGCGTGCTCGGCCGTATTTCCCTTGCCACCAAGTGTTTGCTGCTCTTCGGCGCGGCAGTGGTCCTGATCATCGCCGCGGCACTTGCCGTGCCGCTGGTCCGCATGAACGGCATGGTGGATGATGCGGAGGTCGAGGTTTCGCGCCAGATGGTCCGCGTCTGGGAGGCCGCAATCAAGAAGGCTGGAGTGGAGGGCGCCACCGCCGCCGAAGGCTCCGGCCCGCTCGGCGGCCTGCTCGCCGGCCAGCGTCTTTTCCTCGACGATGGCTCCGTCGCGGTCATCACGCCCAAGATGATTGACGAGGGCGCAACCAAGAACCCCTTCGTCGCCGATGCCTGGAAGGCCCTGAGCGCCGACCCCAAGCGCTCCGAGTTCTCACAGACCGAGTGGCGCGTCACCAGCCGCAACTACAGCTACGCCAAGGCCGTCCGCGGCCAGGCCGCCAGCCTCGAAGGCATGATCGTCCTCAGCCGGTCCTCCAACGCCGCCGCGCGCGGCATGGTGACCAACACGGTCTTCCTCGTCTCCGCCGGGTGTCTGGCCCTCGGCCTGGCACTGCTGGTCTTCTACCTCATCACCAGCAAGATCATCCTCTCGCCAGTGCGCGACCTGCGCGACACCGCCGAGCAGGTGCAGTCGGGCAACCTTGATACGCGCTCGGACATCAAGACCGGCGACGAGTTCGAAGAGCTTGCAGCAACCTTCAACGCCATGCTCGAGGCGATCCAGACCGGCCAGAACCAGCTCCGTTCGATCAACAGTTCGCTCGATCAGAAACTCTCCGAACTGGCCGAGCGCAACGTCGCGCTGTACGAAGCCGCCAAGCTCAAGGGCGAGTTCCTCGCCAACGTCACCCACGAGCTGCGCACGCCCCTGAACTCCATCCTCGGGTTCGCCGAACTGCTCGACGAGGCCGCCGTCAAGGAGGCCGAGAGCGGCGACGACTCTTCGCGGCTGGCCAAACGCCGCCGCTACATCGACAACATCCTCGGCGCCGGCCGTTCGCTGCTGGACCTGATCAACGGTCTGCTCGAAATGGCCAAGGTGGACGCCGGCAAGGTCGATCTGCACATCGCCCCCGCCGACCTGCGCGAAGTCTGCGAGGGTCTGATGGGCATGATGAACCCCGTCGCCGACAAGTCCGCTGTCGAGGTCCGGCTTGAAACCGTGGATGCCGGCGAGAACCCCGTCATCCTTACCGATCGGGGCAAGCTCCAGCAGGTCCTTTTCAACCTCCTCTCCAACGCCATCAAGTTCACCGCCCACGCCGCCGAGATGGAGGCCGACCGGCGCAACATGGCCGAGGCCAGCGCCCCGCCCGATGCGCCGGCGCCCGCCCCTGATTCCCGCCCCGCGCTGGTCATCCTCAGACTTGAACGTCTGCCCGCCCGCGGCGCCGCCTCCAGCGACCGCTTCCGCATCAGCGTCCTCGACACCGGCCCGGGCATCGCCCCCGACGACCAGGCCCGCATCTTCGAGAAGTTCACCCAGCTCGATGCCGGCGCCACCCGCAAGCACTCCGGCACAGGGCTGGGCTTGGCGATCTGCAAGGAGTTGACCGGGCTGCTCCAGGGTGAGATCCACGTCCACAGCGAACTCGGCCGCGGCTCGGTCTTCTCCGTCATCCTTCCCGAGCGGCTCGACCCCGGCCGAACCGCCGAGACCAAGCTCGAGCTCTCGTTCCGCGGCATGCTCGCCGGCCAGCGCTAGCGCACGGCATCGACGTAGTGTCGTACCGCTGCCGGCCGGTCATCCGTCCAGTCGATCGCCACCACATCGATCCGCAGCGGCCCGCTCCACTGGTTGGCCCGCGCGAGATGTCGCAATATCCGCACCAGCCTCCGGCGCTTGTCCCGCGTCACGGCCGCTTCCGGCGGCGGATGCTCCACGCCCGGCTCCAGCACGCGGCTCTTCACCTCGACCACCGCGATCGCCCCGGCCGGGTCGCGCACGACAACATCCGCCTCGCCCATCGTCACGCGCACATTGCGGTCCAGTATCGTGTATCCAAGCCCGCGCAAGTGCCGCACCGCCTCGTCCTCCGCGCGCACGCCCAAGGCGCTCGCCGGCCTCCACGCGTTGCGACCGAACAACCAGCGGCGCACCGCGAACCACCACCCGCGGTTCGCCGCCGCGTTCGTCATGGCTGCTTGCCCGGCATGTTGGGATCCGGAGGCGTGCTGGTCGGTGGTTGGTTCGCCGGCGGGGCGTTGCCGGGCGGCGGCGGAAGAATGGGCCTTGGCCCTTCCGGCGCCGCCGGTGGGATCACGGTCCCGGGCGGAACGGCGCTCGGCGGCGTCACCGGCGGCTTGACCTCCACTCCCCCGGGCGGAGTGGCGGCCGAGGCCCCGGGCCGCGGCGGACGCGCCGTGATCCTGGCCCGCTCCTCCAGCACAGCCTTGGGGAACTGCCCGTTGTCCAGGAACCGCTCCTGCGCGATCGCCACCAGACGGTCGATCATCAGCCCCTCTTCGACCTTGCTCCCGCGCTCCATCAGCCGCAGCCGGAATTTCTCCTGCTCCATCCGCTGGCGCGCCGTGAGAAGCTTGGTCAGGATCTCCAGTTGCAGCTGCGCATCCTCCAGGTTCCTTCCCGGTGGCTGGTCGATCTTCTCGAGATAGATCCACACCATGTCCGTGCGGTTCTCGATCGGGCCGGCGAACTCGCCCGGCTTGAGCTTCTGTGCCGCGGCGTTCACCGCCTCGAAGCCCACCAGCTTGGTCTGGGCGTAGGTCGTGTCGATCTTGCGCGGCGGCAGCAGCGCTCCGCCCTTATCGCGGTCGAACTCGTTCATCGGCCCCTTGGCGATGTTCACGAAGCTCTCGCCCTCGGCCAGCGCCGCCCGCACCTTCTCGACATTCTCGTTGTTCTTCTTCGCCACCCAGATCATCCGCAGGTACGCCTCGGCCGGCGGGTTGTACGCCGCGAAGTCCCGCTCGTACTGCTTCTGCACGTCTCGCCACGACACATTGATGTGTGGTTCGATGTACCGGGCCGAGAGCAGCCGCAGCAGCAGGATGTCCCGCTCGTTCTTCGCCTTGTCGTCCAGCGTCGTGTTGTCGGTGGACTTCAGCTCGTCCTCCGCCGCGATCGCCGACCCGCGAGCCGCGCTCGCCAGGTTCTCGCGCAGGTGCGAGATGAAGTTCAGCAGGCCTTTCTTCTCCTCGGGCGTCAGCATCGACCTCGCTTCGGCCAGGAACAGCTCGTCACGCATCCGGTTCTTCAGGTTCTCGCTGATGGCGTACTTGGCCCCCGCGCGCCAGTCCGCGGCGTTGCGGATATGCACCGTGTCGTAGAGCGCCGCCCGCAGCAAGCCGTCCAGCCGCGTCTCCTGGAAGAACTGGTTCGCGAACACCGGCCGCCCGTTGATCTGGCCCACCATTGTGTCAACAACGAACTCTTCCTTCGTCGGCTTGGCGTTGGGGTCGCCCTTGTTCTCCCGTTCGCCCACCAGCACCGCCACATCCCCCACCCCCTGCGACGCCGTCTCCGGTGACATCGTCACCGGCCCCTCGCCCGGCGGCATCACCGGTTGAGTGGGCATCATCGCCCCCGCCAGCGGCGACTTCGGCGCCGTCGGCTTGATCGTCCCCGCCCTGTTCCCATTCTCAGGCGCCGGCGCTTCCGCCCCCGGCGTGCGGAAGTCCGCCGCCGTCAACACCGGTCCCCCCGTGCTGTCGCCGCTATCGCAACCGGGCAGAGCCAGCACTGTTCCCGCCCCCAGCAGCGCAACAACCGCACCGCGCGCGCCGGGGCCACGCCCCCATCGGGTGGTGGGGGTGCCAAGCCGGCGAATCTTGGAAGTCTGGGTGGACATCGGCAGCGCCTCCGTGCGGGTGAATCAGGGACAAAGCGTACCACCTTCACACTCGGAACGGGGAAACCCCGGATCTCGTGCTATATTTGGTCGTCACCCGGAAGGAGAGCCCACACCATGTCCCAGAACCCCGGTTCACCCAAGCTCATCATCGGCGGCGACGACTGGAAGTCATCCCACCAGTCCACGCAGTCCACCGCCAAGCCCGACTCCGCGGCCGAGCCCAAGCCCTCCGGCGGCTTGCAGATCGACTCCGACTGGAAGAACCAGGCCGCGGCGGAAAAAGAAAAGCTCACCGCGCAGGAGCAGAAGTCGACCAAGGGCAAGGCCGGCGCCGCAGGCGCGGGCGCCAGAGAGATGCCCGAGCCCGACTTCAAGTCGCTCCTCGGCACGCTCGTCACGCAGGCCATCCTCTACATGGGCGGCTTCCCCGACCCGCAGACCGGCCGCGCCATCGTCTCGCTCGAGTACGCCCAGTTCCACATCGACCTGCTCGAGACCCTCGAGCAAAAAACCAAGGGCAACATCACCGTCGAAGAAGCCGGCGAACTCAAGCAGGTTCTCCACGAACTGCGGATGCGGTACGTCGAACTCACGCAGGCCGTAGCCGAGATGGCCGCCGAACGCGCCAAGGGCGGCCCCGCGGGCATTCCGCTGGGTGGCGGCATGCCGAAGATGTGATCACGCGGCAAAACAGCGCCAAGTCCCGTCGTCGCGCGGCGACCGAGAGCAATCTCGCGTAGCTACGCAAAAATACTGTGTGAAGGTTTGCACAAATCAGAGTCTCCCTGTAGTCTCTCGCCAGACAGAGCGGCTGTTTCCCACGGTATGTGCCGGGTGGACTGGCCGGACAGTCGCGGTTGACGACTCGATGCGGCTGAACGCCCCGTCGCAGCGCCGCCGCGATGGCACGGGCTGAAAGGCCCATAGAAAGAGAGAGCTCAATGCAATTTTCCTCCAACTCCACCGGCTTGATCAGTGCGCGCTGCGCGTTCGCCGCCGTCGCGACCCTCGCGCTCACGTCCCAATCGGCGATGGCCTCGCCCATCCTCACCGACGGCGGCTTTGAGTCCAACCCCCTCACCACCCTCGGCAATGTGCTCGGTGACTTCACCACGTACCAGGGTCAGTGGGGCCACGAGGTCTCCACCATCACCGGCGTTGACAGCGGCGTCAGCCCGCTCGCCGGACTCCTCCAGCTCCGCATGGGTAACTCCGGCGGCGGCACCACCCAGGCCGGCCAGATGATGGACGTCTCCGCCTACGCGGTCGCCATCGATGCCGGCTGGGCCACCCTCACCGCCAGCGCGTGGTTCAATGCCAACCTCTCCAACCCCGCGCTCTGCGGCGTCTACCTCAGCTACTTCACCGGCAACACCTACGGCACGATCTTCGGTCCGCTCGACGCCAGCCTCATCACGCTCGACCTCACGCCCCAGACTTGGGAGCAGGCGTCGATGACCGTCCCCGTCCCCGCCGGCACGCGCTGGGTCCTCATGCAGGTCGCCTACTCCGACCCCACCATCGGCACCGGCTGGGGCTTTGTCGACAACGCCTCACTCGAGATCGAGACCGTTCCGACCCCGGGTGCCGCGGCCCTTCTCGGCCTCGGCGGCCTCATCGTTTCACGCCGCCGCCGCTGATCCCTCAACTCTCGACAACACAACCATTCGCCACGATGGCCCCGGGTTCACTCGGGGCCGTTGTCCTTCACACCGCGGGTATCCTCCCACCGCATGCCCGCGCCCTCTTCTCCATCACCTCTCCCCGCCGCCAGCGCCACCCCCACACCCCGCCGCCTCTCCATCTCCGTCATCGTCGCGCTCATCGTCGTCCTCCCCATCATCGCCGTCTCGGCCGCCCTCCTCGCCCTCGCCTGGGCCGCCAGCGCCCGCGTCTCCGAAAACCTCGGCTCGCACGTCATGACCGCCGCCGCCGGCAGCGTCGCCGCCAAGATCGATTCCTTCCTCGGCGAGGCCACGCGCGTCAGCGACCGCTACGCCCAGCGCATCGCCTCCGGCACACTCCCGCCTTCCGACCCGTCCCTCGGCTTCCAGCCCTGGGAGCGCACCATGTTCGACGACCTCTCCACCACACCCGCCATCGCCTCCATCTGCTACGGCAACACCCGCGGCGATGCCACCTGGCTCCTCCGCGGCGAGAGCCGCCTCGAGATCGGTCGCGTCGATGGTGCCCGCGCCGGCCACGCCCTCGAGTTCACCGTTGACCCCGCCACCGGCGCCGCCGTCGGCGACCCCCTCCGCGTCTACACCTACTACCCGCGCCAGCGCCCCTGGTGGTCGGTCGCCATGTCATCCCCCACACCCATGTGGACGCCCGTCTACACCTGGTTCACCGGCAACACCGCCGATACCACCATCGGCACCGGCTACACCCGCCAGATCCATGCCCCCGACGGCGCTCTCCGCGGCTGCCTCGTCATCGATGTCACCCTCGGCGCCCTCAACGACTTCCTGCGCCAGCTCGATGTCGCCGAGACCGGCTATGTCTTCATCATCGACCCCGACGACCGCCTCATCGCCGCCTCCGCCGGCGCAATCTCCGACAAGGACGGCGCCCGCTACCTCGTCGCCTCCGCCCCCCAGCCCGAGGCCTTCGCCGTCGCCGCGGCCATGTCCCAGGCCAAACGCACGCGTTCCGACCCCTCGACCCTCAACGTCACAATCAATGGCGAACCCGCACGTGCCACCGTCACCCCGCTCGCCGCCTACCCCGGCATCACCTGGCGGCTCGTCACCGTCCTCCCCGAGTCCGCCTTCATGGCCGAGGCCCACGCCGTCCGCACCCGCGCGATCATCGCCGCGATCGTCGCCGTCCTCGCAAGCCTCCTCTTCGGCCTGCTCCTGTCGCGCCGCCTCTCCGCCCCCGTCGTCCAGATCACCGAGCACGTCAAGCGCGTCGGCGCCGGCGATTTCGATGCCCGCCTCAACCTCGCCGGCGCCCAGGAGCTTGTCGTCCTCTCGCAGGAGATCAACCGCATGGCCGCGGGCCTGAAGGACCGCATGCAGCTCCAGCATTCCCTCGCGGTGGCGATGGAGGTCCAGCAGAGCCTCCTCCCCGCCTCCGATCCCACGCACTCACGCCTCGATGCCGCCGGCCACAGCAAGTACTGCGACCAGACCGGCGGCGATTACTACGACTTCATCGACGTCGCCCCCATCACGCCCGACTGCATGCTCATCGCCGTCGGCGACGTCATGGGCCACGGCATCGCCGCGGCCCTCTGGATGGCCACCGCCCGCGCCGCCATCCGCACCGAGGCCCTCGGCGGCGCCGGCCTCGCCCGCCTCATGACCCGCACCAACCGCGTCCTCTCCCTCAACAACCGCCACCACCGCTTCATGACCCTCTCCCTCGTCCGCATCGACGCCGCCCCCCCACGCCGCTCAGTCACCTGGGCCAGCGCCGGCCACGACCCACCGCTCTGCTACGACCCCGCCACCGACACCTTCGTCGAACTCGAAGGCGGCGATGTCCCCCTCGGCGTCATGGACGATGTCGAATACCAGGAATACACCCGCGAAAACCTCCCCGCCGGCGCCGTCATCGCCATCGGCACCGACGGCGTCTGGGAGATGTCCGACGGCAAGGACCGCTACGGCAAAGACCGCCTCATGGCCGTGCTCCGCGAAAAC
>JBOHNM010000180.1:0-7483 GCA_050730675.1 Phycisphaerales bacterium
GCCAGCACGGCGCCGAGGGACCGGCGCCCTCCAGTGTCAGTGGCCTTCGGCGCGGCGCAGGCCGGTTTCGACCACCGCGCGGAACGGTGCCGGCAGGTGGCGCCAGTCGTCGCCGAGATCGGCGGCGATCGGGACGTGATAGGTGGCGCGGCGCGGGGCGGCGGCGGCGGTCCAGGTGTGGTGGATGGTGCGCTCGGGCCGCAGGTCGGGATGGCCGAGGCGGGCGATCGGGCCGGCGGCGAGATGGTCGGCGTCGAACAACCAGTACTGCACGTCGCGCTGCGGCGAGACGAGATAGACACCGACCCAGCCGCCCTCGCCCCCCGGGCGCGGGATGAACTGGTTGGCGAGCGTCGTCGTGTTGGCCGGGTAGAGGTAGCACTGGGTAACCGCGGCGCTGCGGAAGTCGACGGCGGTGAGCGCCGCCGCATGGGTCCCCTCGGGCAGCGTGTTGGGCGGCAGGATGCGATGCGGGCGGTCGCCATAGAGCTGCATCAGGCGGCGGCTGACCAGCGCTTCATCGAAGCCCAGCCAGCTGACGTAGAGCGGGCTGTCGGCCGGGTTGGCCGGGCGCGGATCCCAGCTCCAGACGCCGGCGCCCCAGAGGCGATCGGGTTGCATGACGCGATCGCTCGATACGACGGTCTGCGCGTCGACTGCGACGCGGTAGCGTCCGATGGTCGCGTAGTCGGCGTTGATGAAGCGATCGAGCTGCCAGCGCTTGAAGGGTTCGCCGGTGCGCCAGTGGACGTCGTCGGCGGTGTTGGCGGCGAGAAAGTCGAGGCCGTTGCCGTGCGTCAGCCACAGGTCGATGTGCTCGCCGTCGTCTTCGTAATCGCAGAGCAGGTGGAAGGCCTCGACCGGCACCTCGATCCGGCGGAACGGCAGGCCGCGCGTGCGATTGGCCTCGCTGAGATCCGCCTTGCGGATGACGTACAGGTTCGACACCGGCAGGTGCGGCGCCAGCTTGGGCAGGCCGAGCCACTCGATGCCGCTCTCGATCTGGAACGAGCACGATTCGAGCAGGACGACGAAGTGCCGCGTCGCGCCGATCTCGTGCACGTACTGCGTCAGCCCGGCGCCCGGCACCTCCCAGCTCTGCACCGCGCCGTCGCCGTCCCAGGTGGTCAGGCGCAGCGGCCGTTCGAAGCGCGACAGCGAGGTGCCGTGCTGTGGGAGCGCCTTGCAGGTGTAGTCGTAGAGCAGGCCGTCGCCGCGGTCGTAGTACGGATGGGCGCTGGTCGGCACCGGCGGCGAGAGCAGCGCCAGTCGGGCACTGCCGCCCCATTCGGCCACCGAGCCGACCACCGTCGCGAGCGCCATCGTCGCCGGGTCGATCTCCCACGGACGGTTGAAGTCGGCGGTGAGGAAGACGCGCTCGCCGATGAGGAAGAACGAATTGTTCAGACCGGTCAGCAGCGGCCCGCCGAGCAGGTGGAAGGCGCGCGGGTCTTCGAAGACGTCGAGGTGGGCGAGCGCCGCCTGCACGTCGTAGGCGTGCGTGTCGCGCACGTGCCAGAGAAGCTCACCATCGCCGTCGGGCTGCAGGTCGAAGCGCTGCAACACGCCGGGGGCGAAGATCGAGTGCTGCTGCCACGGCAGCCGCTTGCCCGGCCCGTTGATCCAATGGTGACCGCGGATCGCCTCGGGCCAGCGGCCGTCGAGGAGGCGCATCGCGTAGCTGCGCGCACTGCCCATGCCTTCTCCTAGCGCCGGCAACCGGGCTGTGTCGATCCGCGAACGCCGCGTGTCGATCCGCGTAGGGGCGCGCCGGTGGCGCGCCCGTCGGCGCGCAGCGCGCGCCGCCTCCGCGTTGCGGGGCGGCCAGAACGTGAGCCGGCCCGCAGCGCCGGACCCCTCACCCGGGCACACCGGTCGCGAAGGGGTCAGAGAAAGAAGGAGGAGGCGCAGCGCGTCCGGGCCGATTGCCGCGGCACGTCTGCGCCTCCTCGCGCTGGCTAGTTGGTCACCGTCAACGTGCCGTTGACGCCGATCGTCCCGATCACGTCTCCCCATTGATCACTCATCGTGACCGCCGAGACGGACAGCGTGTGGTTGCCGAGCGGCGCGTTGCTGAGAATCATCGCGCTGCACGTCGCGACGAACCCGTCTGGGAATGGCGGTACCGGATACTCACCGAGATCGATTAGCAGCAACCGCAGCGCGCCGCTGGCGGGGCTGCTGGTGGTGAGCTGCAAGCCGCCGGGCAGGCGCGGATCGCCGGTGCAGTTCGGCACGGTCATCACCGTGGTCGGGAAGCCGATATCGGCGTTGAAGCCGCTGGTCTGGTTGTTGGCTTCGCGCGCCAGCACCGTGAAGGCGACGCTCATGCCGCGCCGAGCGGTGAGCGCCGGGATCGCAAGCTCGGCGTCGCCCGAGCTGCTGAGCGGTGCGAACCCTTCGCCCCCGCCTCCGGCCGCGAGCAGGCCTTCGCCCCCCGATCCAAGGAGGCTTTGGCCGCCCGGTGCCGGGCAGCCGTCGAGACTGCGGTTGACCGCCCTGATCAGCTCGTTGATTGCGACGACCTGGTTGTTGTTCTTGTCGATGCACTGACGCCCCGACCCCGGAGGACCGAGCGCCCAGTTGACGGAGCGGATGAGCTCACCGATCGTCACCGCATTGTCGCTGCAATTGCTGCAATCGCCCTCGCATGTCGTGTTCGCGCAGGGCGTGGAGGTGCCCGTTGCCACTGGCGTCGGCGTCGAGGTCGCGCCGATCGGCGTCGGGGTGCGCGTCGGCGTGCGGGTGGGCGTCCAGGTCCGCGTCGAGGTCGCCAGCGGCAAGCCCTCGTAGGCCCCGATGTCGGCGATGAGCGAACCGTTGCCGTCGCCGTCACGCGGCCGGGGCTCCCCCTCGCGGTCCTCCTGCGGAATGCGCACGACCAGCGTCGGCTTGGCCGTCGGCCGCACGTCGGCCCCTTCGTCGATGCCCCGGCCGGACGCCAGATGCCGGTCATCGGCCGCCAGGGTCGGCAGGGCCTTGATGTTGACGTTCGGCGTGCCCGGCGTCCCCGCCGGACACGCCGAGGTCTGATCGGCGTACATGTTGCTGCCGCACTCCGTCGTCCCGGCGTTGCTGTCGATGAAGATCTTGCCGCGGGTCAGCGTGTTGTACACGCGCAACGTGCCACTGGTGCGCGCGATCTGCTTGCCATTCTGCCCGGTGGGCGGTGCCAGTCCGCCGTCGTTGTCCAGCAGAGTCGACCCGATGATGTGGTTTACCGAGCTGGCAACGGTCAGCGCGATGCCTTCGCGCAAGTTCTTGAAGAAATACGAATTCTCGACCTGAAGCTTCGCTGCTGAGGATACGAGTCCTCGGCCTTGAATATTCTCTCTTACATCTGAGCAGAGCACCTCCGCATCCTGGCCGGCAATAGTGAGGCCGTCACCGCCGGTGTTCTTGCTGGCGGTGGAGCCCCAGAAGTGGACGTCGGTGAGTGCCGTTGACTCGATCTTGAGTCCGAGACCGGTGTTCTCGTTGACGTTGCCCGCCCGGAACGCAAATGACCCAGATGCCGACGCTTCGACCAGCAGGCCGGCTTGGCTGTTCTTCTCGGCGGTGACGTTGTGCAGGCATACGTTGGCCCCCGCGAGTTTTGCCCCGAAGTCATTGTTGGCGAGTGTCAGATTGCTGAGCACGGCATCGGTCCTGCCGGCCTCGACCTTGATCCCGACTGGAAAGCCGCCCGACACCCGCACGCGCTCGATGCGGACGTTGTTGCCGTTGATGAGAATCCCGGCAGAGCCCGCGGGCGGGACGAAGTTCGGGAAGAGCGTGATGCGACCGCTCGTACCGCGGATGAAGACGTTGTTCGCATTGATCTCCAGCGCGTGGGTGAGAGCACATTCGTCGCTCTGGGGGCCTACGAACGCCAAATTGACGCGCCGATTGTTCGTGTTGAACATGTAGGCATTCAGGGCGGCGCAGCTCGTGATCGTGTCCGTCTGAGACGTACTTGGGGTTGGACAGTCTGGAATCGTATTCCCCAAGCACCGCAATTGTGGAACTGGAGTCGGCGTAGCCGCATAGCCGGTGCTCGCCAGCAGGTGAGCCGCGACCACGGCGATCACAGAACGAAGTGAGCGCAGCGATTGCTGGCGATGGCGGCGGAAGATCCATCGCCTCGGTGTTGACGCGATGAAGGGCCTGTTGGTCTTGCTGGTGGAATCACCTGAGTGAAGAAGTCCAAGAACTGTCGCTGTCATGTTCCCCTCCCGATTTATCGTTTAATGATCCGCACGCTAGCAGTGCACTATAAGTGTTGATCAATCCGCGCCGCCCGCGTACCGTCCTGAGGATGAGTTGCAGTTTTTGGGGCGTGCTGGGCGTCGCCGGGGTGATCGCAGTCGCCACCCCGGCCCAAGCCCTTCACTTCCTCGTTCGGGCCTTCATGGAAGCACCGCCGGGCTCAACCCTTGAAGTTCCGGTCGATCTCTACGGAGCCGAGGGAGCGCTGGTGGCGACCGCTCGAAACGATCTCTTGGTTGCGCCACCTCTCGTCATCCGCGCCAAACTCGACGGCACGCCTGACTGCGCGGCTTGGTACTCGGAGTACCCCACCACCTTCACCTCTCTCCCGACGGGTTGTGCCGGCGATGCGTGCACTGGAGTGCGCGCGTCGATCGATGTCACTCCGCCGGTGGATATTCAGGCGATCGTATACTCCTGCATCGTCGAGGTTCCGCCTGACGCGCCCCCCGGATTCTACCCGCTGCTGATCAGCAACGCGGCCGCCACTGACGCCGCCGGTAACGCGCTGCCCACGACCATCGGCAACGCCCTCATCCCGGTCCCCGAGCTGCCGAAGGCCGCAATGCTGTTTGTCGGCACCGCCGAGGGCTACCCCGGCGAGAGCGTGTGGATCGACGTGGCCCTCGAGAGCACGGTCGCCGCGCAGGTCGTCGGCACGGTCGGTTTCATCGAGTACGATCCGCTGACGCCGATCGTCGCCGACGGCATTGGGCGCCCCCATTGCATGGTGAATCCGTCGGTGGGCCAGCAGAGCAGCTTCTACTTCGGATCTCTGCCGTGCTGCTCGCTCGATGTCTTCATCGGCTCCGGAGATTTGCCCGCGTTTCCATCCGGGGCGCCGATGTTCAGCTGTCTCATCACGATCTCGCCGGACGCGCCGCCGGGGGACTATCCGCTCTTCTGTCACACGTCGAACATCAGCGCGTATGACACCGGCTTCATCCGATCGCACTGCAACGGTGGCGCGGTTCGCGTGCTCGCGCCCGAGACGCCGACGCTGACACCCAGTGTCACCCCGCCGCCGAGCTCGACGCCCTCCGCCCGAGCCACCTTCACGCCGACGCTGGTTCAGCCGACCAGCACCCGAACCCCCGCGCCCGCCGACACCTCGACCATACCGCCGTCGCTCACTCCGCGGCCGTCCGACTCCAGCGGCTGCGCCATTGTGGTCCGGCCCGCGTCCAACTCGGCGTGGCTGCTGTGGTCGCCCGTCGCGGCGCTCTTGTGGGCGGGTCTGCGCAGGGCTGGCGTTCACCGCGCCAGGTAGCGCAGAGGGGCAACCCGTAGACAAGTAGGTAAATACCCTGATGGCGGATGCTGCGCGCAACGACATGCGCCGCATCCACCCAGCCAGCCCCTCCTTCGAGGAGCCGCGTTGCGTCGTGGCGGGGAGTTCTCAAGCCTTGGCGGCGTGCACGCGAAGCGACCGGCTGGGCGTCGACGTTCTACACCGGCGTGTGCCACCCGCCGACATCGGGCCGCGTGGCCACTGCTCGCAACCACTTGCACCGCGATTACGAAGACGACGGAAATCACTGACCGCGCCGATCGCCCGCGAAGGACCTTCGCGCCGCGGGCGCGCAAGTGGAAGCTGGGGCCCGCGTCTCGCCGGCAGGTTGGAATGCGTCGGTGAAGCAACAGCTGCTCTTTCATGTCCGTCCTCCGAGTTGATGGGTTGCTGGGTTTAGTAGGGCAATCGGCGCCCAGAGACGCGCCTTCGGTCAGACGCGCTCATGGAGGAAGAGGCTCGATCTCATTCCTGGATTGATTGGGTGCAGTGCCCCAGATACGTGAGCGAGATGGGCCATGGTACTTGGGTCATGTTCGTGACAGCGGGGGTGATCGCCATCGCGATGCCCGCCGGAGCTGCCCGCTTTAGCGTTCGGGCGAACATGGAGGCACCGCCGGGAACGATCCTTGAAGTACCGGTTCGCCTCTTCGGTGAGGGAGCGCTGGTCTCGACAGCTCACAACGAACTGTCCGTAGCCCCCCCCCTGGTGATCCGGGCGAAACCTGATGGCACGCCCGACTGCGTCGATTTCCCTGAGCAACCGGTCGCGGTCTCGTTCGTCACGTTCTCGTTCGTGCCGCCGGCGTGCGTCGGTGCGGCGTGCACCGGAGTCCGCGCCTCGATCGACGTCGTCCCTCCGCAGGACGTTCAGACGATAGTCTACTATTGCACCGTAGAAATTCCGTGGCATGCGCCACCCGGATTCTACCCACTGCTGATTACTAGCGCTGGCGCGACCGATGCGGCCGGCAACGCGCTGCCTACCACCACGCAAGAAGATGCGATCTCGGTGCCCGAGCTGCCCAAATCCGGGATGCTGTTCGTCGACACCGTGGAGGGGCGTCCCGGTGAAAGCGTGTGGTTCGACGTCACCCTCGAAGCGACCGTGGGCGCGCAGGTCATCGGTGTGATCACCGGGGTCGAGTACGACAAGGCGACCCAGATTGTTGCCGACGATCTCGGGGCGCCCCGGTGCTTGGTGAAAGGGGCGTTTGCTACCGAGAGCGACTTCTTTTTCTCGTGCTTCGAGCCCGGCCGATGCGTTGGGGTGTACGTAGACTTCAGAGTGGACGAAGACCCTGACACCGCGTTCCCATCCGGTTCGGTGATGTTCAGTTGCCTGGTGGCGATATCGCCCGCGGCTTTGCCGGGCACCTATCCGCTCTTCTGCCAGAACGTCAGGATCATCACCTACGATACCGGCTCCATCCAATCGCACTGCAACAGTGGCGCGGTTCGCGTGCTTGCGCCCGACGCGCCGACCCTGACGCCCACCGTCACCCCGCAGCCGCCGAGCCCGACCCCCTCCGCTGCTCCCACCCGCACGCAGACGCCCGTCGAGCCCACCAGCACCCGAACCCCCGCTCCCGCCGAGACCTCGACCGTCCCGCCGTCGCTCACTCCGCGGCCGTCCGACTCCAGCGGCTGCGCCATTGTGGTCCGGCCCGCGTCCAACTCGCCGTGGCTGCTGTGGTCGCCCGCCGCGGCGCTCTTGTGGGCGGGTCTGCGCAGGGCTGTCGTTCACCGCGCCAGGTAGCGTAGAGGGACAACCCGTAGACAAGTAGGTAAATACCCTGACGGCCGACACTGCGCGCAACGACATGCGCCGCATCCACCCAGCCAGCCCTCCTTCGAGGAGCCGCGTTGCGTCGTGGCGGGGGAGTTCTCAAGCCTTGGAGGCGTGCACGCGAAGCGACCGGCTGGGGGTCGACGTTCTACGCC
>JBOHNM010000181.1:0-7425 GCA_050730675.1 Phycisphaerales bacterium
AATATTCGTAAAGGCCGTACTCCGAACATTCGACTTCGCGTGCCCACCCACCATCTTGCTCGAGCTCCAGAGGCTGACTCGCCTGCCGACGCGACACCAACCCCATTCGTTGGGCCACGATCGGCCCGAGTCCAGCAAGCAGAACGGTGATCACGACCCCTGACGCCGCGGCGAAAGCAACTGTCCACGGGGCAGAACGACTGCGGGGCATGCGGCAAGTGTAACTGGAGCCACACCGCGCCTAGAGCGATCAATGAACAGAGCCGCGGCACGATTTCAACGCGCGGGGGAGGGCGATTGGATCAGGACGGCTCACGACTCAAATGCGTCGACGCCGACACGCAACCAGCCCGCCCAGTCCCAGCAGCGTTGCCGCGCCGGGCGTGGGAGCGAAGTTGATCGCAAAGAACGAACCGCCGGGGCCAGTGGCGACGTTCGAGTCCAGGGTTGTGTCGCCGTTGATGTTGCTGGAGACATTGAAGTCCCAGGTGAGCTGGTAAGTGATTCCGGCCAGCAACATGCCGGTGGCCGAACCGGAGAGGGGCGCATTGGCGTTGTAGATGTCGCCCAAAACGGGGAACCCGCCGTGACCGGAGCGGTAGATCGACGAGCCGAATGAAGCGATGGTCGGGCCGCTGACGACCTCGAGGGTGACGATACCGCTGGCGCTTGCGCTTGAGGTTGATGTGCCGCCGAGGTACATGCTGACGCTGCCGAGGATGGTGTAGGGCGTGTTCACCTGCGGGGTGAAGAGGGTCTGGCCATAGACGCGTCCGAAGGCGGTCGGCTGGGTGACGAAGGGCGCGCCGCTGTTGCGCAGCTCGTTGATGTTGACGCGGATCTCTTCGAGGGTGCCGCCGGTGTAGGTGTGGATGATCCGACCGGAAACACCGTTGGGGTTATTGCCTCCACCATAATTCTGCGACAAAAGCGTCCAGCTCTGCCATGACGGGCCACCGTTGCCCGTCTGCGTGGTCAACAGGCTGTTGAACGGACCCTGCTCGATGACCTGCCCGCTCGCGACTCCGGCGGCGAAGAACGGCAAGGATCCGCCAACGAATACCGCGACAGCGCGGCACGAAGGACGACCAAGCTCAAATGCACGCATGCTCTCTGCTCCTGCAGCGCTTTCGCGCGGCGATTCGAACTCAAAGCCATTGCTGGGGCGGCACACGCTCGCCCGCAGCAACATCGGGTGATCGGGACGCGATCAGACCCGCCGGCGGCGTGCCGCGGCGAGGGCGCCCAGACCCAGCAGTGCCGCGGCGCCGGGAGTTGGCACCTCGCGGAGCTGGAAGGCGTTGATGATCGGGTGCGCCGCGGGGGATACGCCGCTCACGCTGATCGCCTGGGTGGTGCCGGTAGCGGTGAACGTGCCGGAGACCCAGGTGCCCAAGCCGCCGGGGCCGGAGGTGTTTGAGGGCGTCGCCACGGAATTACCCGCGCCGAAGATGGTTGGCGTACCGCCGTGCACCAGGTCCGAGTCGTTGCACCACAACTGGATCAGGTACGTCGAACCGTTGTTCAGGCTGAACAGGTTGAGCGTGAGGGTGGCCCCGGTGGAGCTTCCCACACCCGAGCCCAGCAGCGCCTGGTATGACGCCGACAGGGTGCTGAACGGTGCCGCCGTCGAGCCGTACGAGGTGTTCGACGATTCCAGATCCTGAAAGCCGATCGTCGCGGTGGTGATGTTGCCGACGATGGCGTTGCCGCCGTTGGGGACCGCGAACTGGGAGAACAGCACGGTGTTGACCGTGGTGGGGAGCTGCGTCTGGGAGAAGTTGAAGGCGTACACGAGGGTGCCGGTGGTGATCACATCACCGTCGTTCACGATGGGAGTCGGCGCAGACCACGTCACGACCGCGGCGTGCGATGACACGGCCAAAGACAGGCCCGCGGCCACGGCGACAGCGGAACAGCTCACGGATTGACGGCTCATCACGGTCGCTCTCTCTCCGGGCCTTTCGACCCTGTTGGATCGACGCTCCGGGGCGCGATCGACTCGGAGAACCTACCACGTTCCAGCCGGATCGTCAAGCAAAGCGGCGGTCGGACGCTGAGAAGTGAATCTGGGTGACCGGGGATCGCAGGCCACGCCTTCCGAACCACGGCTCACAGACCGGACTGCCCCTCTGCCCCGATCGGGGGCTGCTCGGACGGTTGCCGGCTCAGCGGCGGCGGCGTGCCGCGGCGAGCATTCCCAGGCCCGCCACCGCCAGGGCTCCCGGCGTCGGCAGCGAGACGAAGCGCAGCTCGAGCGCAAGGTCGCGCGAGTTGGAGAGGTTCGTCCACGATGTTGAGGTGAGACCGGACATCGAGCCCGCCGGAGTGGGCGCAAACGAGACGGCGTTGGTCAGCAAAGGCGCCGCGGCGCTGGAGCCGGTGAACATCGAGGCGACCTGGAAGCCGTTCATCGAGAAGGCCGAGCCGTTCTCGGCGTTGCTGAACAGCAGGACGTAGTTCTGCCCCGGCGTGACGGGCGCGTTGAGCCCCGTGTAGCTCACCATGATGTACCCGCCGGAGGTCGGCATGGTCGGGAAGATGTCCGAGCGGTAGAGCGCCGCACCGGTTGCCTGCCCGCCCGACGAAGCGAAGACGTACGCACGCACGCCGTTGACCGTGGACGTGGCGTTGACGCGGATCGTGAAGGCGTCGAGCGTGCTCGACGCGCCGGGGGCGGTGAAGGTCTGACCAATGGCGACCGTGGTGCCGGCGATGGCGACGCCGGAGGAGTTGTCCCAGTTGGGGAAGGAACTGACGACGACGTCGGCTCTCGCCGCGTGGACGGCGGCGAACGCGACCAGCGCAGCGACGGCGGCGGGGCGACAGAACGACAGCATGGGGAACCCTCCACAGTTGAGTGACGCGACAAGTGAATATTAGCGGGGAGGGGCGCTGGGGGTTTCACTGGTGGAACAGAAGTGCGAAGACGACCGCGCCGGCGGGCGGATTCAGCGGTCCTCCGCTACCGGCTCGCGCCATGGCGGCCAGCGCGCCGATGCCCGCGGCCCCGAGGATTGCCCGACGTTCGATGTCACTCATGGCGAAACTCCGGTTCTTGCGGACGTTCAGACGTTTCCACCACCGTTGAGGACGGCGGTGGTGTTGATGCTGTAGGCGGCGGGGAAACCCATCGAGGCGTTGTTGCGGTATTGCCCGGCGCTGGCGATGCGGATGCCGATGCTGTTGGGGCCGGTGAAGTTCGCCGAGTGCGCGACCACGCAGGAATCAACAGTATTGGCGAAGCCTCCGTTAACGGGCTCGGAGGCGATGTCGATGCCGCGGATGTCGGCGGTACCGCTGCCGTTGTACAAGAATCTCAAAACCGTGCAGCGGTACATGTAGATGAACGAGCCGGTGACGACGAAGCCGCGCAGCTGCAGCCCGCTGTCGCCGGGGACGGTCGCTGCGCCGATATTGACGGCATGGCAGTTGACGATGCGGGCGGTCCGGAACGAGTTGTGGCCGAAGGCCACGCCGATCAGACGCTGGCCCAGGAGCGTGAGATCCTCCAGCACCACGTTGCTCGAGGCGGTGAAGCACGCGAAACCGTAGTTGCCGCTGGCGAGCGTGCCGTTGCGGACGGTGATGTTGGTTTGAACGCCGGAGACTTCGACGACGCCGCTGCTGGTCGAGGTGCTGGTGAGCGTGTGGCCGTTGAGGTCCACGGTGACGTTCGACGCCGCGATGAGGAGCATCGCCCCCGCGCCGCTGCGCGGGCCGGTGAGGCGGTAGTAGCCGGGGGCGGTGATCGTCAAGATCTCCGGCGGCAGCGCCGTCACGCCGTCGGGCGCAGCAACCTTGGCGTAGACCTCGTCGAGGGTGTGGCCGGAAGGAGCAATACTGCCGGCCGGCGGATTGAGCGGCCCGCCGGGCTTGGCCCCGTGCGCCAGCGCGGCGAGGGCGCCGATTCCGGCGGCGCCAAGGAGCGTGCGGCGTTCGATGTCATTGCTCATCTGGTTCTTTCTGTGGTTACCACAGGAGTGAGGAACACTAGACGTTTCCTCCGCCGTCGCCGGCGCCGTTGCTGGCGTTGTAGGGAGAGTTCATGTTCACCACCGTGTTGTCGCGGTAGGCGATCTGGCCGCTCATGAGCAGACCGCTGCCGGTGGTCGGAGCGTCGGCGGTGACGCCGCAGCGGCTGATGGTGCCGCCGTTGCCGACCATGCGGATGGCGGTGTGGCCGCCAGCAGGCGTGCCGACGAAGCGCGAGACGGTGCAGCGATCGACGTGCGAGCCGTCACCGTCGATGGAGATGCCGTAGGGATTGGCGGTGCCGCCGCCGACTTCCAGTAAGGTGCAACGGCGCACCAGGTAATACTCACCCTGGAGGGACATGCCGACGATCGCGGCGCCGGTAACCAGCAGATCTTCGAGCAGCAGCGACGCGGTAGAGTTGTCGGCGAAGACGCCCGTTTCGAACCCGGCGATGCGCCCGTTGCGCACCGTGACGTTCCGCGATGCGCTGTCGATGTACACCGCCGCGCCCCCGCCCGGCGCGGTGCGGCGAACGGCGAAGCCGTTGAGGTCGAGCGTGACATTGCTGGCGCGAATGGTGATCGCCGGAGCGCCATTGACCGCGATATCGCCCGTCAGCACGTACGAACCGGGCTGGCTGATGGTGCGCCCGGCGCCGCCGTCGATGCTGATCCGCCCGCGGAACGGACCGACCTGCGGCGGCGGGACGTGGTTGAGGATTTCCTGCAGCGTGCGGCCGGTGGGCGAAACCGGGCCCGTGGGAGGGTTGATCGGGCCGGCCCTGGCGTGCGCGAGGGCCGCGATCGCACCGATCCCGGCGGCCCCCAGCATTGTGCGTCGATCGAGTTCACTCATGGTCCCGCTCCTGCCGATGGCTCAGACGTTGCCGCCGCCGCTGCCGGCGCCGTTGGTGGTGCTGTACTTGTTGGTGAAGTTGATGACGGTGTTCTCGCGGTAGGCGATCTGGCCGCTCATGGCGATGCCGACGCCACTGACCGATGCGGAGTTGGTGACGGTGCAGCGGCGGACAATCCCGCCGTTGCCGCTGAGGAAGATGCCGATGTACGCGTTGGGGCTCGGATCGAAGCCGCTGACCAGGCACTCCTCGATCGTGCAGCCGTTGCCCTGCAAATAGAGCGGCATGCCGGGGGCCGGTGGGGAGCGAACCTGCAGGCACGCACACCTGCGCACGATCACGCCATTGCCCACGCAGTAGAGGCTGTTGATGAAGCCGTACTGCGTCACCAGGTCCTCGAGCAGGATGTCCGAGCACCCCGCTTCGACATAGATGGCCCGGGTCAAGCCGCTGAAGTGCCCGTTGCGGATCACGACGTTCTTGGCGTTGTTGTTGACGCGGACACCGGTGCCGCCGGCGGCGCTCTGGCCGGTGATGGCGAAGCCGTTGAGGTCGAGCGTGACGTTGTCGCAGGCGATCGTGATCCCGGTGAAACTGGGGGGAGCGGGAATGAAACTCACCGGGAGGTTGCCGATGAGCACGTACGACCCGGGCGTGTTGATGACCTGGTTCGACGAGTTGCCCGCGATCGACGTGCACCCGTCGAACGCGCCGATGGGCGCGGGGGGGAGGGCGTTGTAGATATCGTCGAGCGTCGGGCCGGACGGGGCAACCGCGCCCACGGGCGGGTTGAGCGGGCCCGGCCCCCCAGCCTTGGCCATGGCGGCCACGGCGCCGAGTCCGGCCGCGCCGAGGAACGTACGGCGTTCAAGTTCACCCATGGGAGGAAAGTACCGCGCCGTGGCGATGGAGGGTCAGATTTGCGGTCCGCGAGCCACAAATGCGCCACGGACCAAGCAAAAACCCCGAGGGGATCCCCGGGGGGTTGCTGGCAGTTGTGGCAAGATGGATGACCTGCTCACCGACGGCGGCGGGCGGTCAAGAGGCCGGTCAGACCGATCGCGGCGGCAGCGCCGGGGGCGGGGATCGCCTGGCCCGGGTGCGTGCGGAGGAACTCGACCTCGGCGGGCGTGATGGCGCGGTCGTACATCTGCAGTTCGTCGATCAGACCGTTGAACGAGTTGATGATCGCGCTGTTGGGTGTGGAGAAGACGCCGCCGACAATGAAGTTCGCGGCGTTGGCGTTGATCGTCTGCGTGGGGATCGATGCCTGCAGAGCGCCATCCACATACAGGTTCAGGTTGCCGCCGGCGGCGTAGGTCGCCACGAGGTGGTGCCAGAGCACGCCGTCGGTGACATCGGAGGTGCCGACCGCGGTGTTGGCGGGGGAGTTGGACTGGTAGAAGCTGGCGCGGGTGGCGATGCCGTAGCCGCCGGTATCGGCGTTGACGCGCATCATGTAGCCGTTGAACGTGCCGGTGATGTGGCGCCCGGCGATGATGGTGCTGGAGGTGGAAGTGCTGGAGGTGGCGATCCAGACGCTCATCGAGAAGCTGGCGCCGCCGGTCTCGGGCAGGATGTTGCCCATGTTCGCCCAGCCGCCCTCGCGGACATCGAGACAGCCGTTGGAAATGCCGCCCGCGGCCATGACGGCCGGGCCCGCCAGCGTGCCGTTGGCTCCGCCGGCCGCATCGAGGGCCGTGCCGGAACCGGTCTGGTTGAAGGTCCACCAGTTGGTGGGCGTGATCGAGGCGGAGGCGACGGGCGCGCAGGACAGAATGGCCAATGCGGCGGTTACGAATTTCATGGTGAACATGCTTCCTCTTCTTCTCTTCCTGGGCCGGGCGGGCCTGCAAGAGGCCGCCCAGCGGTGAATAACTCCCCTTACCCGGGAGATTACCACGCGGACGGGTGGTTGGCAAGGGGTTTTTGCGGGTGAAAAGGCGGTTGTACACGGAGGACACAGAACGCAGGGGATGGGAAGGAGATGGAGAAGACTGATCGGGGATGGGCACGAATTGACGCGGGTCGGAAAAGCGGGGAGAGGGAGGGTCGGTAGACTGGGGCGATGGGCGATCGTCCTGCCGCGAGCGCTGAGAAGAGGGCGAGGCCGCGAACCCCCACCGGCCGCAAGCGGCGGGTGGCGGGGTGGTTCTTGCTGGTGATCGGCGTGACGATCACGGCTGTGTGGGGGGCGTCGGGCCGGTGGGCTTTTCAATACGGAGGCACCGATTGGCGCGTCGAAGCATGCACCGGAGTATGTTCGTTCAGCAACTCCGGCGGCGGAATTGATTGGTTCAGTTGGCGAATCGCCGCCGAGTATCGTGGTTGGCTTTGGTATCTTCGCTCGCCGACGTCAATGAGTCCTCCTACGACGCATGCCAATTTTGGACTCGTTGCGTATCGCAAATGGGATTTCAGGTCGATCGGCCTCGACCTCAAATACGAATTGCGAGTCGTCCTCTGGCCCTTCGCCCTCACCTCGCTCCTCGGCGGCGGGTGGTTGGTGTGGTCGGGGCGGCGGGCTCGGCGGCGGGCGATGGTGGGTTTGTGCCTCAAGTGCGGGTACGACCTCGCCGGACTGGCAGCCG
>JBOHNM010000182.1:0-7380 GCA_050730675.1 Phycisphaerales bacterium
TTCGACGTCGGGCGAATGGTACGACTGCTCGGCCCACCTGCTGTGGATCGGCGATCGCACCCGCCAGCCCGACGGCGCTCATGTCGAGTTCCTGCGCGGGGTTCGCAACCCGATCGGCTTCAAGGCCGGCCCGACGCTGCCGACCGACGACTTGCTTCGCCTGATCGACACGTTGAACCCGTCGAACGAGGCGGGCCGCATCGTGATCATCGCTCGCATGGGCGCCGACAAGGTGGCCGACAAGCTGCCGGCACTGGTCCGCGCCCTGAAGCGCGAGGGCCGCACGGTCGTGTGGTCGTGCGACCCGATGCACGGCAACACGGTCACCGCCTCGAACGGCCGCAAGACCCGCCACTTCGACGCGATCCTGCACGAGGTGAAGGAGTTCTTCGCCGTGCACCGCGCCGAGGGTACCCATCCCGGCGGCGTGCATTTCGAAATGACCGGCCAGGAAGTGACGGAGTGCATCGGCGGCTCGACCGAGATCACCGTCGACAACCTGAACGACCGCTACGAGACGCAGTGCGACCCGCGGCTCAATGCCAGCCAGGTGCTGGAGCTGGCCTTCCTGCTCGCCGAGCAGCTCAAGGCGGAGCGCCTGTCCGTCGCAAGAGCGCGCCCGGCCGTCTGACCGACGCTGCAGGCCGAGCGCGAGAGAGCCCGGGGAGGGCCGATGACGCATCCGACACTCGCGCAGTCTTCTGCGCGTTGGCACGAAGGACGGGGAACAGCGCCCGGATGCTCGGATACGGCGCCGAAATCGATGACGCCGAAACGGCCATCGGGGAGCAACATGAAATTACCCGGATGCGGATCGGCGTGGACCAGGCCGACCCGTACCGATGAGCTCACCGTAAATTCGAGCATCAAAGCACCTGCGGAGTCGCGCTCCTCACGAGTGCCCTCGGCGATGATCTTCGAGAGCCGTCGCCCCTCCATCCATTCCGCGATGAGCACCTTCGGTGCGCTGGCGACTACCGCCGGGACGAAGAACTTCGGGTCATTGGTGAAGGCCTTCGCGAATGCACGCTGGTTGGACGCCTCCTGGCGGTAGTCCAGTTCGGCCTCGATCCGATCGCTGATCTCGGCCACGAGCCGGTCGATATCTGCTTTGGGCGCAATCTGTTTGGCCAGTGGCGTCATCCGCTGGATCAGTTTGAGGTCCGCGCGCAGCGCATCGTCGGCGCCGGGGTATTGAATCTTGACGGCGACCTCGCGGCCGTCCTTCCAGATGCCCCGGTGCACCTGGCCGATGCTGGCCGAGGCGACAGGGGTGTCGTCGAAGGACTGGAACCGTTCGCGCCATTTGGTGCCCAGTTGCGCGTCGAGCACGCGATGTACCTTCGCCGCGGCCAGCGGTGGGGCCTCGCTCTGCAGTTTGACCAGGGCCTCGCGGAACGGATCGGCGAACTGCGGCGGTATCGCGGCCTCCATCACGGAGAGAGCCTGGCCGACCTTCATGGCGCCGCCTTTGAGCTCGCCGAGCACGTTGAAGAGCTCGTCGGCTGCCCTCTCCAGGAGCTCGGCGTTGACCTCGTCTTTGGAGGCGCCGGTCAGCCGTTTCCCGACTCCGAGGACCGCCCGCCCGGCCATTCCGGCGGGCAGGCTCGCCAGCTTGGTTACCCGTCCCAGTCCACCGCGGCGAATATCTGCCATGTCATCCATCCCCTTCGGCGCGGCGTCGTTGCCGTCACGTATTCACGGAATGCTAGCTCGTGCTAGCTGGCGGCGACGGGTTCATCCTCACGAAAGCCGGGAACCCAGTCGCCGATGATTCGGGCGTACGGGACGGTGGCGTCGAGCTGGGCCAAGATCCCGGATATGCCCATCAACACCCGGAAGATCATTACCTGATTGGTGGGCAGGTTCAGCTGCCTGCCGGTCTGGAACTGTGCACCGCGCAGATTGCTGGATTTGGCGGCGACGCGCTGTAACCACTTGCGAGAGAAATGGAATTCTTCGGTCTTTAGCGGATCGATGAACGGCCGCAGGTAGTCATCGATCTCGTCGGACGACACGTCCGTCTTCGATGGGATGAAGCCTTCCTCTCGGAGCAGAGGAATGAGCTCATCCCATTTCCCGTCGCGCTCGAGCCGCCAGATCGGTCCCAGGTTGGGCGGGAAGCCGCCTTCGTGGGTGGCGACGGCGCCGAAGTCCATGACGCCGAAGCGCCCGTCGTCGAGCAGCATGAAGTTGCCCGGGTGGGTATCGGCGTGCAGGATCCCGCAGCGATACGGGGAGCTCACCGTGAACTCGACGAGGCGCCTGCCGCACTCGTTGCGTTCGTCCTCAGTGCCGTTGGCGATGATTTCGGAGAGCTTGCGGCCCTGCATCCATTCGGTGATGACGACCTTCGGGGAGGATGCCACGACCGGAGGTACGTAGTACTCCGGATCTCCCGCGAAGGCCTTGGCGAACGTGCGCTGGTTGGTGGCTTCGATGCGGTAGTCGAGTTCTTCCTCGGTGCGTTCGATCAGCTCGTCGATGATGCTCTTGACGTCGGCGCCCGGCACGATCTGTTTGAACAGCGATGCCAGCCGTTGCATGGTCTTGAGATCCGAGCGCACGGCGTCGTCGGCGCCGGGGTACTGGACCTTGACCGCGACAACGCGCCCGTCGCTCCACACCGCCCGATGTACCTGGCCGATGCTGGCGGAGGCGACGGGTTTGTCCTCGAAGGACTGGAAGCGCTCGCGCCATTTGGTGCCCAGTTGCGCATCCAGCACGCGGTGGACCTTCGCCGCGGGCAGGGGAGGAGCGTCGCTTTGCAGTTTGGTCAGCGCCTCACGGAACGGCTCGGCGAACTCGGGTGGGATGGCGGCCTCCATCACCGAAAGGGCCTGGCCGAGTTTCATGGCCGCGCCCTTGAGCTCGCCCAGTACCTGGAACAGCTGCTCGGCGGCGCGTTCCATCATTTCGGCGTTGACCTCGTCCTTGGACTTACCGGTCAGGCGCTTGCCGACGCCGAGCGCGGCGCGACCCGCAATCCCCGCGGGGAGGGACGCGAGCTTGGCGGCGCGTGCGGCGCGGCCGCGGCGGATCTCAGACATGCGATACATCATGCCGGGACGTGCCTAAGACTGACAACGCAGGTTTTCCTACGTGGCTGGAGTCTTTGCGTCCTCGTGGAAGCCCGGCACCCACTTGTCGACGATGGCCGCGTAATCAACGGTGGCGTCGAGCTGCGCGGCAATGCCCACCAGTCCGCCGAGCACCCGGAACAACATCACATAGTTGGGCGGCAGATTCAGCTGCCGGCCGGTCTTGAATGATTCGGCGAACTGCTCGCTGCGGAAATCCGTAGAGGCGGCGGCGATGCCCTGCAGCCACTTGCGGCTGAAGTGGAATTTCTCGTGGTTCAACGGCTCGATGTACGGCTTCAGGTAGGAGTCGATCTCCTCGTGAGACACCTTGGCGCCGGGAGGAACGAAGCCCTCGGTGCGCAGCTGCGCGGTCAGCTCTTCCCACTTCTGGTCGCGTGCCAGGCGCAAAATCGGCCCGGTAGCGGCGGGCAGCCCGCCTTCGTGGGTGGCGACGGCACCGAAGTCCATGACGCCGAAACGGCCATCCTCGAGCAGCATGAAGTTGCCCGGGTGGGTATCGGCGTGCAGTAGCCCGCACCGGTAGGGGGAGCTGATGGTGAACTCCAGCAGCAGGTGGGCGCAGTTGTTGCGCTCCTCTTCGGTGCCGCCGGCGATGACCTCGGAGAGCTTGCGGCCCTCCATCCATTCGGTGATGACCACCTTTGGGGACGACGCCACAACCGGTGGCACGTAGAACTCGGGGTCGCCGGTAAAAGCCTTGACGAACTTGCGTTGGTTGGACGCCTCGATGCGGTAGTCGAGCTCTTCTTCGGTGCGCTCGATCAGCTCGTCGATGATGCTCTTGACGTCGGCGCCGGGTACCACCTGCTTGAACAGCGATGCCAGTCGTTGCATGGTCTTGAGGTCGGAACGCACGGCCTCGTCGGCACCCGGGTACTGCACCTTGACTGCCACCCGGCGGCCGTCGCTCCATACCGCGCTATGTACCTGGCCGATGCTGGCGGAGGCGACGGGTTTGTCCTCGAAGGACTGGAAGCGATCGCGCCATTTGGTGCCCAGCTGGGCATCGAGCACCCGGTGCACCTTGTCCGCGGGCAGTGGCGGGGCGTCGCTTTGCAGTTTGGTCAGTGCCTCGCGATAGGGCTCGGCGAATTCCGGAGGGATGGCGGCCTCCATGACGGAGAGCGCCTGGCCGAGTTTCATGGCCGCGCCCTTGAGCTCGCCCAGCACTTGGAACAGCTGTTCGGCGGCTTTTTCCACCAGCTCCGCGTTGACCTCTTCCTTCGATTTCCCGGCGATGCGCTTGCCGACGCCGAGCGCGGCGCGGCCTGCGATACCAGCGGGGAGGGATGCGAGCTTGGCGGCGCGTGCTGCACGGCCGCGGCGGATCTCTGCCATGTCAATATCATGCCTGGTGTGCGAGAAAGTTGACAAAGCGCCCCATTTCGTCAAACCGCAGTACAGGTCAACCCGCAGTGCAGAAGGCGCCGCAGTCACAGAGTGGGTGCGCGGTCCAGTGCCGGGCGGTCAACGCATGGGTGGCTAGGTCCAGTTCCAGTGTGGCGTTGAGCGTTGCTAGCGGGCCCGGCGTCTGTCCTCGGATGGCGGATAGCACCCGATCGATCTGTGCGAGTGCCACCGCGACGGTGCCCAGAATCGTGGCCGGGTTGGCGACGCCCACGGTTCCGGCGAGCTGTGCTGCGACCGCCGGCCACTGCTCGTCGCGATCGCGGCGGTGGCGGTCGGCACATTCCAGGCAACTGGTTACTCCAGGAAGAACCATCGGCCCGATGAGGCCGGTGCCGTCGCGCGCCCGGACGACGAGGTGCGGCACGTTGGCCTGCGTGAGTGTTCGCAGTAGCCGGGCATCGGCAATCAGGTCGTCGGCGAGTACCGCCAAATCCACGTATTGCCAATACTTTCCGTGTGTCGATTGCGTTGAGCGCTGGATCCGTACCGAGGTATGCCTGAGTGCCTCGGCGAGTGCATCGGAAAGCGGGCCGCGGCCGACGAGTCGGATCACTGGCGCCGCCGCTGCAACCTGGCGGGTACGGCGGATGACGGCGCCGACATCGACCAACTCGTCCAGCAGCGAACGTATGTCCTCAGCATCGTGAAAGTCTTTGACACACTGTAGGTTCAGGATCTGATCCCAGGTGAGTTCGTCGGTGAGTGAGCTCAATAACTGCCGCACCGCCTTGGCGGGGACGGCCGGGGAAGGTCGTACGATCACTGCGCGGCGGGGTGTCCAGCCGATCTGTACTCCGTTGTCTGGCCGAGGCAGTACGGGACGCACCGGGTCGAGGGTGAACGTCGGCTCGCTGGACATGACCCACTGTGGCATATCGGACTGTCCCGGTCCGCGGACGAAACCCGTTTATCCACAGCCCGATTCGGTCGCTGACCAGCGCCGAAGCAGCCCGCGTCAGTTTTGTTCGGGGTTGCCCGGATCCAGCTTCTCGATCTGCGCGATCGTGTCGTCGGTGTCGCCACCTACGATGCGGTCGATGAAGGCGGCAGGGTTGTCCAGATCGCTGGCGTCGGGAATCAGGTCTGGGTGTGCCCAGACCCCGTCGCGCTTATCCACGCCGACCGCGTCGGTGAGTCGCCGCCACAGGTCGGCCGCCTCGCGCAGCTTGCGCGGACGCAGCTCCAGGCCCACCAGGGTGCTGAATGTCTGCTCGGCGGGGCCGCCCGTCGCGCGGCGTCGGCGCAGTGTTTCGCTGAGCGCCGCTGTCGCCGGGATGCGTTCACCCAGTGCGTCGGTCACCACGGTCTGCACCCAGCCCTCGACCAGAGCGAGCATTGTTTCCAGGCGCTCCAGTGCCTGCTCCTGCTGCGGTGTGGTCTTCGGCTCGAAAATGCCTTGGGAGAGAATCTGTTCCATATCGGACGGATCGTTGAGCGAGGCGGGGTTGAAGCCGCGGGCGGCCTCTTCGATGGCACTCATGTCGATGGTGATGCCCTTGGCGTACTGCTCGAGGGTGTCCAGCAGTCGGATGGTCAACCAACCCACGCCACTGAATAGACGGTGGTGCGCGGCCTCCCGGGCGGCCAGGAAGGTCATGATCTCGCTCTTGGATTGTTCAAGTCCCTCGGAGAACGCCTCAATGGCGGCGGGTAACAGGGCTGCGGTGCCCTTCGGGCCCAACGGCAGCCCGATGTCGGTGGAGGTCAATACCTCTCGTGACAGCTGTCCGAGGGCCTGGCCCAGTTGGGATCCGAAGGCCATGCCGCCCATCTGGGTCATCATGCCCAGGAGCGGGCCGGCCATGCTCTGGGCCTCTTCCGGCAGGTTCGCCGCCCACATGCCTGAAATCTGTTCGGCGACAGGATCGACGAGCCGCTTCCAGGTCTCCAGGGTGTTGTCCACCCAATCGGTCGCCGTCCACGCCGCGGTACGGGTTGCGCCGGCGGGTAATGCGGTGGCGCCATCGAGCCAGGTATCGGCGAGGTGCACCGCGTCGGTGATAGCGGATGTGGTGCCCTCGGTAATGGGGGCGACGAAACCAATTGAACTGGAGGCCAGTTGACGGGCGATGTCGTAGTTGACCGGGCCGGCAGGACTTCCGCTGGCCGCACCGGCGGCCGCGCCGCTGAACATCTGACCCAGTTGGGTGAAGATCTGACCGAGGTCGGCGGGATTGAATCCACCAGATCCCAAGCCGAAGGGGTCACCCGACGAGCCACGGCCGCCATCGCCCCGCTCGCGGTCGGGGTCGTCGCCAGAAGCGAATCCAAAGGGAAGGTCGGCCATATCTCCACGGTACCGCCGGTAGATGCGAACGTGATCACGCTGTCGGCGTAATCCTGTTTCGCAGTGGGTCAGGCCAGGAAACGTGCGCGAACCTCGGGCGGGGGCACGGGGCAGGTGTCGTACTGGCCGAATACCCGGTATCGGGTGCGTGCCACCAGCCTATAAAGAGTGTCACGGACGGGCCGGGGGACCAGTCGCGCGATGAGCGAGGCCCGCCTGGTGCCCCCCAGATAGTCGATGACGCATAACACTGCGTCGGAGCGGATGTGAATTTGTTCGACGGGCTCACCCGGGTTGTCGACGATCACGAACGAGTCGACGCCGACGAGCTCGGGGTGCCGCTCGATGACCTGCCTGCCGTACTCGCTGTCGAGCGCCGCGAACCGCATCGTCCCGACCTTGTCGGCACGCAGGATCTTCTTCACCGCACCGTTGCACAGTGCGCATACACCGTCGTACAGCAGGACGGGGGCATGCTCGTTCATCGAACCTCCACCACGAGAGTACCGGCGGGGTGCTGATCAGCCATTGCCATAAGGTGGCGGGATGAATCGCCGCGTAGCGACGTTGCTGGTCGCG
>JBOHNM010000183.1:0-7269 GCA_050730675.1 Phycisphaerales bacterium
GTGAAGGGACGGAGCGCCAGCCGGCGCGTGATCAGCGTGGGTTGGGGCGAATTGGCAGCGGTCATGGAATGACCCATGTTCCTTCGAACACGTCCTCGGCGGGGCCGGTCATGTAGACGTGCCTGGGCCCCTCATCCCAACTGATGCGCAAATCGCCGCCGGGGAGGGTGATGGTCGCGGCGCGCTGCAGGCGTCCGGTGAGAACGCCCGCCACCACAACGGCGCACGCGCCGGTGCCGCAGGCCTGGGTGATCCCTGCGCCGCGCTCCCACGTGCGGGCGGTCGCCTGCGTCGGGGATTGAATCTGGACGAAGTGGACATTGGCCCGCTGGGGGAAGAAGGGCGCGCGCTCCATGATCGGGCCGACGCTCGCCAGCGGCACCTTGGCCACATCGGCGCAGAAGAAGACCGCGTGGGGGTTGCCCATCGACACACAAGTGAGCTTGGGGATCAGCCCACATTCCTTGGTCCACCCCTGCTGTCCATCGACGTGACCGGGGAGCGGGTAGTCCACGACGCGGTCCTGCTTGAAGATCGTGGGGATCCGTGCCGAGTCGAGGATCGGTTCGCCCATGTCCACCGTGGCGCTGGTGAGTTTGCCGCCGGTGGCGACGAAGGTGATCGGCAGGATGCCGCGTCCGGTCTGTACCTTGAGCGGGAGGTCACGCATCCCAAGCCGGTCGTGGGCGAACTTGGCGACGCAGCGGACGCCGTTGCCGCACATCTCCGATTCGGTGCCGTCGGCGTTGAACATCTGCATGCGGACGACCGCGCCCGGGGCCGTCGGCTTGCCGATGACGATAAGCCCGTCGGAGCCGATGCCGCGGTGGCGATCAGAGATGCGTTTGGCCATCGCCGGCAGATGGATCTGCTCGATCGTGGGGTCGGTGACGGCGTCCAAATAGACGTAGTCGTTGGCCAGGCCGTGCATCTTGACGAAGGGGACGCGTCGCATGGCCCGAGCGTATGCGTCGGCTCAGGAAGCGCGGATGAACTCGATGACCATCGCCGCCAGAACGATACCAAAGAGGAGGCCCGATACGGCCTTGATCGCGGCGACCTGACGGTCGATCGGCAGGGCACGGATCGGCCGGCCGACAAGTCCCTTGAGACGTTCGATGCGTGTGGCGATCGAGCCGTGGCGGAACGAGAACTTCAGCATCGGGATGTGGTTGAGCCGTGCGACGGCCTCGAGAGCGCCGGCCATCGCGGCCACGGCGTTGGGCGTCACGCGGTCGCTGGTTTCGCCGGGGACGCTCGGGGCGTCGGCCAACTGCTGAGCAGCGAAGGCATCGGCCTGCCACTCGAAGCGTCGGCTCACCCAGCCGAAGGCGAGCAGCCCCGCGCCAAGGACGAAGGCGAGGATGCAGACACCGACGACGATCTGCATCCAGTCGGGTCGATCGTGCTTGAACCACCCGGACAAGCGCAGCGCCACGTGGGCCGCGAGCTCGGCGCCTCCGAACGCCGCCATGAGCGTGACGCCGAGCCAAGGCACATGACGCCGCCGCACGTGCCCGATCTCGTGGGCCATGACGGCCTCCACTTGCTCGCGAGGGAGCGATTCCAGCAGGCTGTCGGTGAGCAGGATGTAGCGCGTGGGGCCAACGAAGCCGATGACCGCGCCGTTGACCATTGAGCCTTGCGTACGCCAGACGAGCAGCCGACGCACCCGGACACCCTGGCGTCGGCACATCGCGGTCAGGCGGTCGAACAGCTCGCCGTGCTCCAGTGGCGCGGTGTCCCACACTCGGCTGAGGACCAGGGGCATCACCAGCAGCACCGCGGCCACGCCGACGAGTTGGAGCGTGCCGAGCACCACATCCCGGCGATCGTGGACCGACAACCAGGTATCGACGGCCGCACGCCATCCCGTGCCGTTGCTCGCCGCGGCGGCGCCGGTGAAGAGGCCGACACCCCAGGCGGCGAAGCCGCGCCAGGCGAGGAGGATCAGCATCGGCACCACCACCAGTGCGAGCTGGTGACGGGACTGCATCCACACGAACGGGCCGCGCTCCATGGGCGGGCGGATGTTCCGACCCTGGTCCAGGTCGCTGATCACCATGGCGTCGCGGGCGCGCCGGTCCAGCGGGTAGATGGACCACCAGCCGAGGATGATCACCGCCAGCGGGGGCGTCACGGCGATCAGTCCATCAATGAGGGCAATGCCGCCCGTCAGGCTGCGCACGGCGTCGAGCCAGCCCAGCACGAGGATGTTGAACACGTGCAGCGCCACGGCGGTGGTGCGTGTGACAGTCAGGGCGAGGTCGGCTCGCCCGATCGCGCGGACGTCGCCGCGGTCGAGCTTTCGCGCGCAGATCCGGGCGTAGAGATCAAACACCAGCGAGAGCCACACTAAGGGCGCGAGCGTCAGCGCGATAATTGTCCACTGTCCGAGTTCACTCACCCCAGGTGGCGTAAAGCGGCTCTCGTCGCGCAGCACGATCGCGGCAAAGATCACGATGAGCGAGACGTGCAGCACGACGGTCTTTCGTCCACTTGTTGTCGGTCGTCGGGGGCGGGTTTCACTTCTTCAAGGGGCCCAGGTCCAGGCGGATCCCGCCTGCCATGTAGACGTCAGCGTTCTGCACACCTTCTTTCACGGGCGTCAGCACCAGGCACGTCACGCCCTGATCGAAGGCGTACTCCATGTCACCCGGTCCCGGGCCGGCGAAGTCGGCGTTGTCCACGCGCTGGGCGTGGTAGTGGTAGTTTGCCAGGGCAACTGCTCCATGCGAGAGCATGTCGTCGGACGCGACAAACCGCGTATCGCCGAACCGCTGGGTCGCCCGGGGCGGGTAGAGCGCCAGCGTGAACGGGGCGTTGTTGTCGGCCGGGATGCCCAGGGCATCGTTGGCGACCAGCAGGCCACCGTATTCGGTCGAAGTGTCCTTCATGTCGCGCATCGCCTGGTTCCAGGCGACATCGCCGATGCTCTTGGTTTTGAGCGACTCATCAACCACAATGACCGCCAGCACATCGCCCCAGCACATCTTGTCTGCGTGGTACTCGAGCGTGTCGTTGGTTCCTCCGGAGTACGCCCCGGAGCGGCCGAACTGTTCGCGCCCTCTCAAACGTTCGGCCAACTGGGCGAGCAACTCCTCGCGGCTGAGGCGCAGCCAGTCGGGACGGTTCGCCGCTGACCAGCGCACCGGCTCCACGTGGCGGAGGGTGAAACCCTTCATCTTGGATTCGTCCAGCGTCGCCACGGCGTTGGCGGCGTTCTGCCACCACGTGGCCTTGGCCTTGTCGCCGGGCGTGCGCATGCGGCGCAGCCACTGCAACTGGCTCGCGGTGAGCGGGATGCAACGGAACTCGCGCAGGCAGACCTGCACGTCGGTCACGGTGACGTCGCCGGGTTCGGGCGACATGGTCGTCAGTTTTTCGCGTCGGAATGCGCCACTCGGATCGGCCTTGCTGAGCACCTCCCAGGCGAAGTCGCGGCACTTCTGCAACTGCTCACCCTCGATACCTTTGACAGTCACGGGTGCCGCGAAGACCTCGAAGGCAATCTGCTCGATGGTCTTCCCGGGATTCAGAGCCAATATCGCCGTGTGTTCCGGCCGCTTGTCGGACTCCATCGTCCAGTCGTTGCGGGCGAACTGACGCATCAGCGGCGGGGTGAAGTCCGTCCAGTTTTCCTTGGTTGCGATCTCGGAGATGTGGGCGACGACGTCGTAGTCCTTCTCGGTCTGCAGCATTAGCTTCAGCGACTTGCGGGTGTCGGCGTGGTCGGTGTCGGCCGGATCGGCCAGGAGCACATCCATTGCGTGGTTGCGGACGCTCGGCCCGTTGTTCGGTCCCCACACGATGTTCTTGAGCGTCTCGCGTGTGTGCTGGCGCGTCGGACCGGTGCCGCCCTCGGCCCACATCTGGTCGATGGCGCGGTTGCGGTCGCGCACGTCCATGTTCTTGTTCTTGGCCGTCGCGACGGCATCGACGATCGGTTCGGGCTCAGAGGCACAGCCGGCGAGGAAGGCGAGCGTGATGATCGTGGACAGGCCGATGGGTCGAAGGAAATTCATCGGCCGAGTTTAGGAACCGTGCCCGGTCGGTTCGTCCGCTGCCCCACCCTTGTCCGCGATAGACTTACGTCTCGAATGTCCAGCCTCCCCATCCATCCCGGAACCGGGCCGTCCTCCGCGACGCCCATTGCCGCCAACCCGAACCCCCACACTGTCGAGGGTCGGGTGCAGCGCGTACTTGAGTTGATCCGCCCCGCGGTCCAGTCCGATGGCGGCGACCTCGAACTGGTCGGCGTGACTCCGGATGGCGTGGTCCAGATCCGCCTTCATGGCGCCTGCGTTGGCTGCCCGAGCAGTGCGGCCACACTGCAGATCGGGATCGAAAAGAACCTGAAAGACCATGTTCCCGAAGTCCGGTCCGTCCAGGCCGTCGATTAGGCGGGGTTTGCGCGAGGCGGCTGGTCGGTCCACCGCCCCTCCACAAGTCGGAACAAATCCCGTACGATTTCGTTGATTTCGCTCCACAACCGACAGGGGGCGTGGTATATTCATTCAGCGGCACTTCGCCGCGGTCCCCAAGCGCCGGCGCGCTTGCGGGGGACAGGAGGTCCGCAATGCTCGTCATCACCCGTCGCGAGGGCGAAGAGGTCGTCATCGGCGACCCGCGTAATCCCATCGGCGTCGTGCGGATTGCCTCCATCCGCGGCGACCGCGTCCGCATCGCTTTCGACTTCCCCCGCGAGATCCAAGTCCACCGGCGTGAGGTCGCCCAGCAGATCGCTGACGACAACGAGGGCCCGCAGGTGGTCGCCAAGATCACGCCGAAGATCGCGGCGGGGTCCTGACTCGATTCAAGATTGGGCCAATGAAAAACGCCCGCGAAGCTCGCGGGCGTTTTTGCTTGCTGCGTATTAGAAATAGAGTCAGCTGATCACTCTGCCTTCCCGCCCGACATGTCGTAGATCCACCCGTCGCCCGCGCGGTTCCAGTTCTGAACCTCGCCGGCGGCGAAGAAGAGCTTCAGCTCGCGCTCGGCGGCTTCGGGGGAGTCCGAGCCGTGGATGAGGTTGAAGCTGTTGCTGACGCCGAAGTCGCCGCGGATGGTGCCGGGGTTGGCCTTGGAGCCGAAGGTCGCGCCCATCATGTTGCGGGCGATGGTGATCGCGCCATTGCCGCGGATCGCGAGCACGAGCACGGGCGAGGAGGTCATGAACTTGACCAGGCCGGGGTAGAACGGCTTGGTCTTGTGCGCCTCGTAGTGCGTGGCGGCGAGCTGCTGGCTGATCTGCATCAGCTTGCAGCCGACGACCTGCAGGCCCTTGTTCTCGAAGCGGGTCAGGATCTGGCCCATGAGGCCGCGCTGGACGGCGTCGGGCTTGAGGATGATGAGCGTGGTTTCCATCACGAATCTCCGTGGATTTCGAGGTTTGTTGCGAAGGGGGCAAGCATAGGCGAGGGCCTGGGGACCGGGGCGAAAACCGGCAGGAAGTGCCGATGCCGCGGACGCCCGTACTGCACAGGTTGGCTGCTTTGGATTGCGGGGCTTGTGAATCTTGCGGGGCGCGGTAGGCTCGGCGGCTCATGGCTGTCCCATCTGAGCAACCACGGCGGCGAACGATGAAGCCGGCGCTGCTGCTCTGCGCTCTGGCCGGGCTGTTCTTCGGATCCGTCGCCTTCACGCTCGACTACGCCGAGGCAACGTCGTACCTCTCGAACGACCCCAAGACCTGCGTGAACTGCCACGTGATGCGCGATGTGTACGACGGCTGGGCCAAGGGTCCCCACCACGCTCACGCTGCGTGCAACGACTGCCACGTGCCGCAGGACTTCGTCGGCAAGTACTGGACCAAGGCGGTGCATGGCTATCGCCATAGCAAGGGTTTTACGTTCGACGATTTCCACGAGCCGATCAGCATCAAGCCCGACAGCCTGGCGGTGGTGCAGGCCAACTGCGTGCGCTGCCATGCCGAGATGGTGGGCGAGATCGGCCCGACGGGCGTGGTGGCCACGGGGCGCGCTACGCACGGGCTGGCGGCCGATGACGGCGAGGGCGGGATCAGTTGCATCCACTGTCACGCGGCGGTGGGGCACGGGCCGACGCGCTGAACTTCAGGTTCTTAATCGATGGATCGGGGACACACATGGCCAGCGAAAAGACAAGCGGACGACGCGGGCTCTACTGGCTGCTTGTGATCGTGTTCGCCGCGGGCACGTTTGCGGCATTGGCGATGGCGCTCAGCATCGCCAAGCGCAAGGTCGAGGCACGCGAGGTCGTGCTGCGCATTGTGGATATCAAGGAAACCACGGTTGATCCCGCCGAGTGGGGCAAAAATTTCCCGCGTCAGTACGACAGCTACATCCGCACGGTGGACAACGAGCGGACGCGGTACGGCGGGAGCGACGCGGCGCCCGCGCCAGGTGGCGGTACCCACGCCGACTCGAAGCTCGAGAGTGATCCGCGCCTCAAGACCATTTTTAACGGTTATGCCTTCGCGATCGACTACCGCGAGCGGCGTGGTCACGCGTTCATGCTCGATGACCAGCGTGACACCGAGCGTGTCAAGCAGCGCCCGCAGCCGGGAGCGTGCTTGATGTGCCACGCGTCGAACCTGCCGGCGATGCGGAAGGTTGGAGTTGAGAAAGGCGCGCCGGGCACGGTCGAGGCGCCGCTGCTCTCGTCCGAAGGCCAGGCGCAGCTCCTCAAGGGCTTCGAGGCCGTGTGCGCGATGAAGTACTCCGACGCCACGGCGCTCGTTAATCACCCCGTCACGTGCCTGGATTGCCACGACCCCGATTCGATGGCGCTGCGCGTCACGCGCCCGGCCTTCACCGCGGGCATTCGAGCACTCGCCGAGAGCACGGCGCCGACGCCGCACCTGCCGAGCATCGAGCAGTGGCGCAAGGGCGACCGCAAGCGTGCGTACGACCCGAATGTCGACGCCAGCCGCCAGGAGATGCGGTCGATGGCCTGCGGCCAGTGCCACGTCGAGTACTACTTCAAGGGTGAGGGAAAGGTCCTCACATTCCCGTGGCACAACGGCCTGCAGGTCGAGCAGATCGAGAAGTACTACAACGATGTGAAGTGGAACGACTACACGCACGCCGACTCGGGCGCACCGATCCTCAAGGCCCAGCACCCCGAGTTCGAGACCTGGGGCCAGGGCATCCATGCCCGCAGCGGCGTCGCCTGCGCCGATTGCCACATGCCCTACAAGCGCGAGGGGGCGATCAAGATCAGCGACCACCAGGTTCGCAGCCCGATGCTCAACGTCGCCCGCGCCTGCCAGACGTGCCACAACTACAC
>JBOHNM010000184.1:0-7102 GCA_050730675.1 Phycisphaerales bacterium
GCATTGGGGTCGGTAGGGAGGCCGGAGGCTGCTGGGAGCGTTGCGGGCATGGAGGTCGGCAACGAGGGCTTCGCGGGTGCCGGGGTCGTCGGAGCGGCCGGGGGAGTGGGGGCCGCAGGTGTGATCGGAGTGGCGGCCGGGGTCTTGGCGGGGGCGTTGGGGACCATCGGCTGGGCGATGGCGGCCATGGCCAAGGCGACGGCTGAGAGAACGGCGACCGTGTTGAGTACGCGTGGCATAAACACTCCGTGATTCGGCTTGAGGGCTCGGATCGTGATCAGGATGGTATGGACGATGGCAGAACGCCGAAGAGTCATTCATCGGTTATGGCTCGGCGCTCGGCACCAGATCAAGAAATCCATGCGTCGGCCGAGCGCGCGGGCGCGTGCGAGGAAATACCCTGATCACGAACGTTCGGAGGGTGGTTGGACGAGCGGCACGGACAACCGGGTGATTCGAGCGCGACCGGCGATGCCGCGGCGTTTGAGCGCGACCACGCCCGGCTGGCGGGGTGGGTCAAGCGGATGTTCCGCGAGCGCTGCGGCAGCCGAGTGGACATTGTCGAGGAGCTTTCGCAGCGGACTTGGGCCGGGGTCTGGGAGGCCGTGAGCAGCAAGCGATATGACCCGGCACGGGCGGCGATGACCACGTTTGTGTATGCGGTGGCCCAGAACATCTGGCGGCAATGGGCCAAGCAGCAGGCGCGGTCCGAGGCTTCGTCAGTCGCGAACGGCGAAGAGTCGACCGGCGCGCAGGATGCGGTCGCGACGGTCGCCGAGGCGGAACTGATCGACGTGGTGCGGGCGTGTGTTCATGGGCGGGCGCCGGCGGCGGGCCTGACGGATGACGAGCGCGAGGTGCTGCGGCTGATCGCGGCGGGGGAGACTGACCGGGCGCTGGCCGAACGGCTGGGCGTGGCCCCGAGCACGGCCCACGCGCGCAAGAAAGCGGCGATGGACAAACTGAGGGGTTATCTGACCGGAAAATTCGGCGGGACCGAGCGCGGAGCGGCCTCAAGCCAATAGCCAAGCAGGTGCATCATGCTCGATGATCGACGTCTCGAACAATTGCTTCGCGCGGGCCACGAGGTGGACAGCCTCGATGCGGAGGTTGCGCGCCCGGCGGGCCGGATCGGTCCGCGCACGGCACGCTGGGAAACACACATGCTGTGGGGCGCTGTCGCCGCGGCGGCGGTGATCGGCGTGAGCATTTGGGCGCTCGCGGGTGGCGGAAGTCAGTCGCCGGACAACGGTGGCGGGAGCGTGATCGTCGTTGCCCCGCCTGTCGGACCGTCTCCGGCGCCGGTGGATCCGGCGGTTGTCGATGAACACGGAACCGTGGTCATGGCGATCGTCGAAGACGACCGCGGCGAGCTGCGCTGCGTCAAATGGTCGCCCGGCTCGTGGGGCTCGCGTCCGCTGAGTGCCTTGAAGGGCGATGAATTGAGGGCGATGGGCATGGCGATGGTGTGCGCGGATGCCCCCAAGCGGCTGCTGGTGGTGGGGATGGAGGGGCCGCGCAAGGAGATGCTGCCGGCCAACGACGCGCACGCGGCGGATGTGGCCAAGTGCATCCTGTCATCGCCGTCGTGCGGGTCAGGAACGTTTGATTCCGGCCGGTGCGCCCAGGCGGGGTGCGTCGGGAGCGAGGTGAACGTGCGGGTGGAGAGCGTGGCTTGGAAGTGAGCGAACGAGCGTCGTGTGCTACGCGTCGGTGAGCACGCCGCTGAGGATCGCCGCAACTCCGCTGATGAACGGGAACGTCGGTGCCAGCCTGCCAGCGAGCGTTGCGGGCTTGGTGGACGAGGTGCCCCAACCGAACGACAAGCCGCTGACGAGAAAGACCAGCAGCGTGCAGACGGACGTCAGCACCAGTGCAATGCCGCCGGCGATGAGCGTGAAGCGGCGGGTGTCAGCGGTGACGTGGTGCGCGGCGATCGGAAGGCATGCCGGGAGCAGCACGGCGATGCACCCCAGCGCGACCGCCAGGCGAATGGCGCTTTCCGTACGTGACCGCGGGCCGGCGCCCACAAGGGCGTCCTTCAACACGTCCACGAGTGAGTCGCCGTCGATACCGCCGGAGATCCGGCGGAGCGGGCGCACGAAGAGCCAGAGGCCGATGGCCAGGAGCAGGGCTGAGAGGACGTAGGGCATCAGGAGCAGTGCGCAAACGACGGAAGGCGCGGTCAACGCTTGGGCGCTGAGGTTGATGAATCGCCGGCGGCCTCAACCGCGGTTTCGCAGCGCGGGCCGAAGGTGGCGGTGCAGATGGAGTTGGCCCGCGGCCGCCACTTGGCCATCAGGGCGGTGTAGGCCGGGTGCTCGACGAACTTGACGCATGCCGCGGCGCTCTGAAGCCCGACCTCGGCCGCGACATTGAAGTCGGCAATCTCCCCCGAACTGTTCAATTCCAGCTTGGGACCGGCGATCACGTTTACCGCGGCCGGGAAATTAAGAAGTTGGAAGCAATCGGCGGAAAACTCGCCGGCATCGTTCGAGTTCTTCAGGTCGACGAGCACCACGTGGCGGAGCGGGTCTATACCGACGACAACCTCGCGGGTGCAGGCGAAGAGGATCAGCGAGAGCGGCAGCACGACGATGAGAGCGTTTCGCATGAGGGCAAGGATACCACGAGATCGGGCCGTGTGCGGCAAGACGCTCAGGCCACGGCTTCGGATTCAACGGCCTCGGCCCCGCGCAACTCGCCCGCGGCAAAGCGGTCGAGCAGGTCTAAGACCTCGGCACTGACCTTGGCGTTGCGGACGGCTTCCTTGAGCGGGCGGCAGCCCACGGGCATGCCGCTCTTGGAGAACTCGTCGCGACCGAGGCGCTTGCCGAACCAAGTGATCCGGCGGCGGATCTGGTACATCGCGTAGTGCTCGTCGCGGAAGGTGAGCATGTCGCGCAGGTACTGCTTGATGATTTCGATTTTCTCTGGTGTGGTCGGCTCGGGGGCGACCGTGCCGGTGGTCTGGAGCGACCAGCCGTCGCGGAAGAGCCAGGGCGTGCTGAGCGCGCCGCGCCCGATCATGACGCCGGCGCACCCGGTCTTGGCGAGCATCGCCGGCACATCTTCGGCCTCGCGCACGTCGCCGTTGCCGATGACGGGGATCGAGTGTCCGGCGGCTTTGCAGTGGTTGCCGACGGCCTCGACGACTCGGGCGATCCCGTCGTGGCTCACGACACCCTGGAATTTCTGCTGCGTCGTCCGACCATGGATCGTGATCGCCATCGCGCCGGCGTCGATCAAACGGGGGGCGAGCCACACCGCCACGGGCTGGTCGTCAAACCACCCAAGCCGCATCTTGCACGTCAGCGGCACACCGTGTGGCTCCAGCACGCGGGCGCAGCGCCGCGCGATCTCGATCGCGCAATCAGGAATGCACAGCAGACGCGAGCCGCCGTCCTTCTTGGTGACCTTGTCCACCGGGCAGCCCATGTTGATGTCCACGACGGTGGCCCCGTGCTGCACGGCCCACAGCGCGCCCTCGGCCATCAAGTCCGGGTCGGCGCCATAGAGCTGCATGCCAACCGGCTGGTCCTCGGCATTGGTGCGGGCGAGATCGAGGCTTGTGGCGGTGCCGCGGAGGAGACCCTGCGGAGACAGCAGGTCGGTGCATGCAAGGCCCACGCCGCCTTGACGCCGGCAGGTCAGCCGGAATGCGAGATCGCAGTATCCGGCGATGGGCGCCAGGAGGAGGTTGGTCTTGAGTTGGACGGGGCCGATTCGAAGCACGGGCAAGGGTAGGGAACCTGAGCAAACTGCGCGTCAGCGGTAGCTTTCGATCCCCAAACCGGCGCACTGGCAGTTGTCAAGCCCGATAGCGGGCTCTCAGGAGTTTGTCATGCGCCGTGTTGCCATTGCCGCCATCGTTTCCGCCTGCGCTCTCGGCGTCGCGGCCATCATCGCCGCGGGGCCGCTCAATGCGCCGGCCGGCCCGGTCGGTCCGACGTACAAGACGCTCGGCGAGATCGAGCCGCGGATCGCGATCAATACGCTGGCCGGCACCGGCGGGCCAACCTGGTCCTACGCCATCTCCCAGCCCGGGTCGTATTACCTGACGGCGAACCTGACGGGCGAGCCGGGCAAGCACGTGCTG
The DNA here is from genome assembly GCA_050730675.1 of Phycisphaerales bacterium. GTDB lineage: Bacteria > Planctomycetota > Phycisphaerae > Phycisphaerales > UBA1924 > JBOHNM01. The sequence continues at coordinate 4,100 of JBOHNM010000184.1, forward strand.
CGCGTGGGCGCGAGCAATGTCACGATCGATCTGAACGGGTTCGCCATCGACGGCAGCGCTGGCGCCATTCGTGGGATTGACGGCAACACGCTCGAGCCGAACAACGTCACGGTCCGCAACGGCACCATCCGCAACTGCACCGACACGGCGATCTCGTCCGACGCGACGGTCAGTGGGTGGCGCATCGAAGGGGTCCGGGTCAGTTCGTGCGGGTCCGGCATCTTCGCCGCCCGCCATTCGGTGGTCCGTGACTGCAGCGTCATGTTCTGCTCAGGCACCGGCATCTCAGCGATCTGGGGTGCGACGGTTGAGACGAGCGTCTCCGACGAGAACTTCGTGGGATTCTCGGTATCGTTCGGCTCAACGATCAAAGGCTGCTCCGCCCAGTACAACGACTCGTACGGCTTCAACATCGGGGCCGGTTCCACCGTGACCGCCTGCACGGCCCGCGACAACGCCGACTGCGGGTTCAATCTCGCCGATGGAGCTTCCATCCGCGGCTCGTCCGCTTCGGAAAACACCACCGACGGTATTCGCCTTGGGGACGCGTGCGTAGCCGAGTCCAACACCTGCGTCGGCAACGGCCCGACGGTCGGCGTTGCCGGCGCCGGCATCCGCGCCGTTGGCGACCGCTGCCGGGTCGAGGGCAACGCTCTGACCGGCAACTACTACGCGGTGAGGGCGGACGGTTTGAACGGATTCTTCGCGAAGAACACTGCCAGCGGCAACGCCTTCCTGCTCCAGTACTCCATCAGCGGCACCAACACGTGGGGCCCGATCGTCGGCGGCACGGGCGCCAGCTCGAACACGAATCCCTGGGCCAACTTCACGCACTGAGCGAATCTGGACTGGCGGCGGCAGCGGAACCGATGCATACGGACTCGCCCTCCGACGTCGTCGTTCGGTTTCCACCTGCTACGCTCCGCCCACGTGTACGCCTCTCTCCTCACGCGCAAGTACCTCACCAGCAAGGCGATGCCGCTGATCGCGGTTTTCGCGGTGATGCTCTGCACCGGTCTGGTGCTGATCGTCTGGTCGGTGATGGGGGGGTTCCTCAACACACTCCTCGGCAGCGGGCGCGTGCTGATCGGTGATGTCGAGATCGTGTGGCCCAACAAGGGCATCGCCTACTACGACGACTTGGTGAAGCGGCTGGAGGAGGACAAGGCCTACGTCTTCGCCGCGGCACCGGTCATCGACACCTTCGCGCTCATCAGCCTGCCCGACGAGCGGGTGGACGGTGTGACGGTGAAGGGCGTGGACCCCGAAAGCTACCTGAAGGTCGTGGACTTCGGCGATGGGCTGTGGTGGAAGCCGATCGAGACGCCCCTCCGCCGCGACACCGACCGCAAGGACCCGCGACTGGATCCACAGCTCCACGACCGCATGAAGCAGGCGCTGGCCGATGGCCTTGCGATGCGCAAGATCAATCCCGCGACGGGGCTTGAAGTCGATGCGGTCGTGCCCGGCATCGAGATCATGGGTTTTTCCAGGCGTCACGCCGCCGGGTACTACGGCTTCGGCAGCCCGGGGCAGGCGACCACATCGAACGTGCGGATGCTCGACGGGATGGCAATCGACCGCGAACTGACGCTGCGCGTGGTGCCGCTGGACAGCCAGGGGCGCGCGGTGGACCTGGTCTCGCGCACGCTGCCGGTGGCCAACGAGCTGCGGACCGACATGTTCGAGGTCAATAAGCGCACGATCCTGATGCCGCTCAAGACGCTGCAATCCATGATGAAGATGGACGAGGCGGAGCGGATCGTGGACGGGCCAACCGATCGGTACGCCCGTGGGACATCGCCGCCCAAGACGGTGATCGATCCCGCGCGGGTCACGACGATTTTGGTACGAGCACAACCGGGTGTAAGCGATCAAGACCTGCTCGACCGCGTCGAGGCGGTTTACAACCAGTTCGCCAAGGCGCACCAGGGTGAGGTGCCCGACGTGTACCAGCTCAAGGGCAACGGTCTGATCCGCACTTGGGCGATGAAGCAGGGGCAGTTCGTCGCCGCGGTCGAGAAGGAGACGTCGCTCCTGCTCTTCCTTTTCGGCGTGATCTCGCTGGTGGTGAGCATCCTCATCCTGGCGATCTTCTGGGGCATGGTCCGCGAGAAGACCAAGGACATCGGCATCCTGCGGGCCATCGGCGCCAGCACCTGGGGCGTCACGTGGGTGTGGCTGCGCTATGGCATCGCGATCGGCATCGTCGGCGCGGTCCTCGGACTGCTGTTCGCCTGGATCGTCGTGACGAATATCAACCCCATCCACGAATGGATGGGCCGAGCGCTCAACGTGCAGGTCTGGGACCCGCGCGTTTACTACTTTGCCGAGATCCCCAGCAAGGTCAACCCAGTGCACGCCGCGATCATCGCCGGCGCTGGTGTGCTCTTCTCGCTGCTGGGGGCCCTTGTTCCCGCGATGTTGGCCGGGCGGATGAAGCCTGTGGATGCGTTGAGGTTTGAATAGCTGCCCATGCCGATCATCGAAGCACAGTCCGTCCGCAAGACCTACCGCCTGGGGCGTGTGGAGGTCCCCGTGCTCAAGGGTGTGGACTTGCGCGTGGACAAGGGCGAGTTCCTTGCGATCCTCGGCGCCAGCGGCAGCGGCAAGAGCACGCTCCTGCACCTGCTTGGCGGGCTGGATCGACCTGACCGGAAGCAGGCCAACGGTGCAGCGCCGGGGGCGATCGTCTACGACGGCCGGAAGCTCTCGGATTTCTCGGCGGGCCAACTCGACGAGTTCCGCGCCTCCAGCGTCGGCTTCGTCTTCCAGTTCTACCACCTGCTCCCCGAGCTGACCGTGCTCGAGAACGTCGCCATCGCCGCCATGGTCAAGCACGGCCGCTTCGGCTACCCCAAGGCGGAAGTGGGGGCCCGCGCCGAGAAGCTCCTCGGCGGCTTTGGCCTGGGCCACCGCCTCAAGCACCGCCCGCGCGAGCTCTCCGGCGGCGAGCGCCAGCGAGTCGCTATCGCACGCGCCCTCATCAACAAGCCGCCGATT
>JBOHNM010000185.1:0-7060 GCA_050730675.1 Phycisphaerales bacterium
CAATTCCGGCTCGCCGCGCGTGGCCGCCTTCTCCTTGGCCGTCGCGCCGATCGCCCGCTTGGGCATCAGCAGCGTCGCGGTCCGCTGGTTTTTGAGGACCGCCACCGACTGTTCGGTAAGCTGAATGACCGGGAACTCACCCGCCGCGCGGGCGAGATCGCCCGAGTCCACAAGCTGGTTGATCGCCGCGCTGATCCGCTCGCGTGCCCAGCCTCGAAGCAACCCATACGTGCTCAACTGGTTGTGCCCGCGCTGACGCACCTTTTCCGTATCGGCCCCCGCGAGCACCTCCACGATGTGTGCCGCGCCGAAGCTCTGCCCGCACCGCGCCACGCACGAGATGATCTTCTGCGCCGCCTCGTGCCCGCCCTGCACCTCTTCCAGTTCCTTCAGGCAGACATCGCACGCGCCGCAGTCCGGCTTCGGATACTCCTGCCCGAAGTACTCGCTGATCGCCCGGTGCCGGCACCGCACGCCCCCGGCGAACTTGTGCATCTCCTCCAGCAGCGCGAACTGCGCCGCCAGGTGCCCGCCCGGCCCCTCGCGCTCGCCCATCACCACCTGCTCCGCCGCCCCCATCTCCATCACCTTCTTCCAGCGAACCACGTCGCCGGCCGAGTAGAGCATTAGGCACTCGGCGGGCTCGCCGTCGCGCCCGGCACGCCCCGTCTCCTGCTGGTACCCCTCGACGGTCTTGGGCATGGCGGCGTGGATCACGCAGCGCACATCCGGCCGGTCGATCCCCATGCCGAACGCCACCGTCGCCACCACAATATTGACCTTCTCGTCGCGGAACGCCTGGCTGATCCGCGAGCGCTCCGCCCCGTCCATCCCCGCGTGGTACGCCGAGGCCTTCAGCCCCGCGTGCGTCAGGTCCTTCGCCAGAGCCTCGGTGTCCTTGCGGCTGATGCAGTAGACGATCGCCGCCCCGCCGGGGTGACGGCGGATCGCCTCGGCCGCCTGCTCGCCCAGATCGATCCGCGGCAGGATGCGGTACGTCAGGTTCGGCCGGTCGAAGACGCCGACCATCACCGCCGGTTTCTGCAGGTGGAGCTGCGCGACGATGTCCTCGCGCACCCGCGGGGTCGCCGTGGCCGTGTATGCGGCGATGGGAATCCCCGGCAGCACGTTCCGAAGCTCGCGCAGCCGCCGGTACTCGGGGCGGAAGTCGTGCCCCCACTGGCTGATGCAGTGCGCCTCGTCGATCGCGATCGCGCCGGGCTTGAGCTTCTCGATGAACCGCAGGAACTCGCCGCCGGGGGCAAGCAGCCGCTCGGGGGCGACGAGCATCAAGCGCAACTCACCCGACCCGGCCATCGCCCGGGCCTTCGCCGCCTCGCCCTCGGCCATGTTGCTGTGGATGGCGGCGGCGGGGACGCCCGCCAGTCGCAGACCCGCCACCTGGTCCTGCATCAGCGCGATCAGCGGCGAGACGACCACCGTGACCCGTCCGGTGACCAGGGGCGGGAGCTGGTAGCAGAGACTCTTGCCGCCACCGGTGGGGAGCACGGTGAGCGAGTCACGCCCGGCCAGCGTCGCGGCGATCGACTCGGCCTGGAGCGGGCGCAGCGCGTCAAAGCCCCAGTGACGGCGGAGCAACTCGCCGGCGACGGACGGAAGCGTGGGGGCCGGCGCCGTGGTCATGGTGTGGGTGGCGGAGGGCAAGCCCGCCACTGTACTACGCGTCAGTGGCGAGCGCGCAAACGAACGCCGCCGGTCGCATGGATGGCATGCGACCGGCGGTTGGTGGATTGAATCTGGCGAATCAAACGCGACGGCGGCGCGACATCACCAGCCCGCCCAGCGCGACGATCGAGGCCGCGCCCGGCGTCGGGACGATCGTGATCGTGGTCCAGAAATAAGCGACGTTCGTCGGCGCGCCCGCGACGACGGGGACCCACACGAACTCGGCGGCCCCGAGGGCCGCGATGTTTCCCCACGCGCCACTGCCGTTGGGCCCGAGCACCACCGGCGGTGCGCCGGGCGCGCCGAAGCCGACGGGGCTGGACATCCAATTGAGCCCGCCGGTCAGCAGGGCCTGTGTCCCGTTGGAGAATGTCCCATCGGGCGTGCTGAGTGCGAAACTTCCGATGAACATCGCCGGCGGGCCAAGGTCCTCGCCGAAGATCTGGAGGTAGTAGGTCCCGGCGGAGGTAAAGTTGAAATTTGCCGAGTACGTCGTCGGCCAGTTGGTTCCGCTCAGGAACTGCGTCCCCTGCACGTCGGGGTCGCTGCTGATGAACGCGGTGAACTGGTTGTCCACGTTCAGAGAGGCACTCAGAACAACGTCCGCGGATGCTGCGGCGGCGCACGACGAAACCGCCAGCGCGGCGACAACAGATCGAACAAGCATGATCAACTCCCTGATTCCGAGGAACCCAACCGGCCATGCGCCGGCAGCGATGCGACAGGGGAAGGTATACCCCGTTCTGGGACCTGCGGCAACCCGAACGCGTCAAAGAGGCATGAATTGGCGTGCCGTCGGTGATGGAAGTCCCGGTCCGCCCGGTTCGCGGGAGCGACCTAGGCGGTCAGGCCAGTAGAGGAGGAGGGGGGCCCGTCCTCCCCCCGGGTCATTCGCTCACTTGGTGAGCCTTTCGAGCGTCGGCGCGATCAACCCCGCCCACCGGTCGTACCCCGCCGGGGACAGGTGCAGCACGTCGGGCATGATCGCCTTGTCGATCGTCCCGTCCTCTTTCACGAACTTCGCCCAGTCGTCCTGCCAGATGACGTTCTTGCCGTCGGCGACGTCCTTGGCCAGCTCGTTGGTCCGGCGGCAGCGTTCGCGGAGTTCGTCGGGCTTCTCCGAACGCGGGAGCACCGCCAGAAGAAGGACCTTGGTCTGCGGGAGCTTGGCCCGGATGGCCGCGACGCACGCCTTGATCCCCGCGGCGATCGTCTCGGGCTCGATGTTCCCGCCCGCGTCGTTGGTGCCGATCATGAGCACGACGACCTTGGGTGCCGACCCCGCCTTGGGCAGGGCCAGTCCATCCAGCTCGCCGTTCTGCACGCGCCACAGCACGTGCGTCGTGCGGTCGCCGCCGATGCCGTAGTTCACGGCGTTGAGCCTGGCGAAATTCCTGGCCCAGGCGTCCTTGCCTTCACCGCCCCAACCCTGGGTGATGGAGTCGCCCAGGAAGACGACGCCGATGTCCCCCTTCTCGGCCCCTTGCTTGGTTCGGGTCAGGAACTGCTCGTGCATCTTCTTCCACCAGTCGTCGTTGCGGGGTTCACCCTTGATGTCGGCGGGCGTGATGGCCTTGGGGGGCGTCGCGGGCTTCGTCGCGGCGGGTGGCGTCGGCGTTGCCGGTGCGCTCGGCATCGACGGCTTCGGCGGGGCGACGGGCGTGGGTGTGCCGGGTGTCGGCTGGGCGGGTGTCGCGGGTGCTGCCGGCTGGGCCGGTGCGAGCATCCCGAACGACAGGGCGAGCACCAACGCGGCGAGGATGGGTGTGTGCATGCCGCAAGGGTACCAAGGTTCGTCGCTCTTGGACCGCCGGACTTTCCCCGCGGCTCACGGGCCTTCGGTCAGAGGCAGCCGCCGGGCGAAGTCCAAGTACCGCTCGAACTGGTCGTGCACCTCGACCAGCGAATCCCCACCGAACTTCTCGCGCAGCGACCGAGCGACCTCGAAGGCCACCACGTTCTCGACGACGACGCTCGCCGCCGAAACGGCGCAGATGTCCGACCGCTCGTAGGCGCTCTGGGCGGCGTCCTTGCTGTTCAGGTCCACCGAGGGCATGCCACGCAAGAGCGTGCTGATCGGTTTCATCGCGGCCCGCACCACGATCGGCGAGCCGTTGGACATGCCCCCCTCGGTGCCGCCGGCGTTGTTGCTGTCGCGCGTGAAGCCGACCGAGGGCGTCCTCTTGCGCGAGGCGTCGTAGCGGATCGCGTCGTGCACCTCATGCCCGAAGCGCCCGGCGCAGGCGAAGCCCAGGCCGATCTCCACGCCCTTGATCGCCTGGACCGCCATCACCTCCCCGGCGATGCGGGCATCCAAGCGGTCGCGCCGGTCCATGGTGCTACCGATCCCCGGCGGCACGCCGAAGACGTGGGCCTCGACAACCCCGCCGACCGTCGTCTTGTCCACCTTGGCTTTGTGGATCGCTTCTTCCTGGCGCTTGGTCACGACCAGGTCCGGGCAGTAGGTGCTGCTGGCGTCTCGCGGCGCCACCAGCGACCGCCAGTTGGACTCGGTCACGGCCAGGTCGCTCGTCGCCGCGTGGATCGACCGCACGAGCCCGAAGATCTCGATCCCCAGTTCGCGGAGCAGGCAGCGGGCCAGCGCCCCCGCCGCGACGCGGGCCGCCGTCTCGCGGGCGCTGGCGCGTTCGAGCGTTTCGCGGCAATCGGTCGTGAGGTACTTGATGCTCCCCGCCAGATCAGCGTGCCCCGGCCGCGGCGTGTGCACGGGCGGAGTTTTGGTGACGTCATCCAGCCGCGAGTCCTTGTTGCGGACCACCAGCGTCACCGGCGAGCCGATCGTCTTGCCGCGTCGGACGCCCGTGAGCACTTCCACCGAGTCGGTCTCGATGCGTTGCCGCCCGCCCCGGCCGTAGCCGCCCTGACGCCGGTGCAGCTCGCCGTTGATGAAGTCGAGATCGACGCCGACACCCGCGGGCAACCCCGCAACGGTGGCGACCAGCGCCGGCCCGTGCGACTCGCCGGCGGTGATGTAGGAGAGACTGGCCATGGACCCACAGTATCGGCCATCCAGCCCGCTCACCCCATGGGCGGCGAGTGGGGGCTTTGCGAGTCGGGCGTCTGCGGCGGTGCGGCGGGTTCTTCCGGGTGCGACCAGGCCTTCGACTGCACGCGCGAGCGGTCGAACGGCGTGGGCACGTGCCCGGGCAGGTGGCGTCCGTCCTCGGGGTTGGGGCCGTCGGTCACCTCGCGCACGTCGGCCCCGCACTCGGGGCAGTTGCTGGCGTGGTAGCCGTGCAGGTCGCGCCGGCACTCGGGGCAGCGGTAGTTGTGCCACGCCAGGGGGTCGGGGAGCTTGCCGCACTCGGGGCAGCGGCCGGTGTGCATCGTCATCATCGTGTAGCGGCAGTGGGGGCAGGACCACACGGCGCGGTACTGCTGGGTGCGCGTGCCGACGGTGTGCCGGATGTACGCGCACACGCCCCACCCGCCGAGCACGAGCAGGACCGCCGCGACCACGAGCGTCAACGGCTGCACCGGGATTCCCAAGCCCGGGACCAGGCTCCACATCGCGGCCGTCGCGAGCATCCACAAAGCTGCGCACAGGGCGAGCACGCCGGCGATGATCCCCAGGGTGGGGAGCACGTCGGGGGGGATCGGCGGGCGGGTGCTCTGGCGCGGCGGCCCGTCGCCCGGCGGCGGGGGCGGCGCGGTGGGGATCACCTCGATGCTCAGCCCCGCGGCCCCCTTCCCCTCCGCGCGGATGTAGCGCGAGTGGCACTGCGGGCAGCGCGTCAGCGAGCGGTCGGTGATCTCGGTCTGGCAGACCGCGCAGCGACGGGCGATGCTGGGGGCGCTGGGGGTGTTGGGGGTGGGCTCGGGCTCCTGGCCGGCGGGCTGCATCGACACGGTTATACCGCGCCGCCGCGCGCGGCAATCAACCCCGCAGGAAGCGGGAACCATGGGACTTCACCCTCTCTAGACTCCACCCCATGCCCGGAACGCTCCCCCTGCGCCAATACGACCTGGTCATCTGCGACATCGACGGCTGCCTCTCGCCCGAGTCCAGCGACCCGTTCGACCTTCCCAGCCTCGCCAAGGTCGCCGAGCACAACCGGCTGGCGATCGAGACCGGCGACCGCCCGGTGCTCACCCTCTGCTCCGGCCGCCCCCAGCCGTTCGCCGAGGCGATGTGCCGCCTGCTTGCCAACACGCTGGTGCCGTGCATCTGCGAGAACGGGGTGTGGATCTACCACCCCGGCGATAACCGCTACGAGATGGACCCGCGTATCGGCAAGGAGCACCTGCACGCCGTGCACGAAGCGAGCGAGTGGGTCTTCAGCGAGTTCGGCCCCAAGGGCGTCACCGAGCAGCCGGGCAAGGCCGCGAGCGTCTCGCTCTACCACCCCGACGCCGAGTACCTGCGCCGCGAGGTCGCCCCCGCGGTGGAGAAGGAATTCAAGGCCCGCGGCTGGCCGCTGAAGGTCACGATGACGTGGTTCTACATCAACTGCGACCTGGAGTGCGTCAACAAGGGGACGGCCCTGGACCGCATGCTGGGCGAGATGAGGGTGCCGCGCGAGCGATTGGCGGGGATCGGCGACACCGTCGGCGACAAGTACATCGCCGAGCGCGTGAAGTTCTTCGCCTGCCCGGGCAACGCCCAGGCGGGGATCAAGGAGCACGCGCACTACATCGCCAGCGGCCACGAGGCCAAGGGCGTGGTGGAGATTCTGGAGAGGCTGTAGCTCTCGGCACGAGAATCGGCCGTGTCTGTTCATCGGCCTCCACCCCCACCCCCACCCCCACCCGCCTCCCACACGATCTTCGGAGTTCCCTCGGGCGTCTGGGTTTCGGCCAGGCGGTAGCGGCGCACGCCCCCGTCGCGGGCGAGGTTGAGCTTGATCGGCTTGAACAGGCGCAGTTCCGGGTCGTCGGGGTCGCGCCACACCGACCACACGGCACGGCACGCCGCGGGGAGGGCCGTCGAGCCGCTGACGCGGTAGACCTCCGGGGCCATCGCGTCCTTGTTGAGGTGCGCGACCAGGAGGATCGTCACGGCGCGGCGCTGGGCCAGGTCCGCCAGCGGCGCGAGCACGCGGCGGACGTCGGTCTGCTTGTGGCTGTCGCGCCCGTCGGGGAAGTACGCCGTTACCGGGTCGATCACCACCAGGCGGCACGCGGGGAGGGCTTCAAGCGCTGCCGCAAGGCTGTGGACACGGTCGAGGCTGAAGAGGCTCGGCTGCTCGCGGGCGTCGGCGGTGTGCACGCGCGACAGCACCGCCCCGGCGGCCACCAGCCGGGCCCGCGCGGTGTCGGCCGGGTCGTCCTCGGCGTTGAGGATGAGCGTGAGCGGGAGGCATTGGTCCGGGTTGTGGGGGGGCATCGGGTGACTCCTGGCGGGGGTGGAGGA
>JBOHNM010000186.1:0-7001 GCA_050730675.1 Phycisphaerales bacterium
CGCCCACACCCCCCGTGCCGCCCGTGCCGCCCGCGCCAGTGCCGCCGAGGACCGCCGTGCCCGAGATGCCACCGAGCCCTGAGTTGCCCGCGCGGGCCGCGATCGCGCCCGTCGCGCCGACGTTGATCTGGTTGCCCGTGGTGAAGATCGCCAGGGCGCCACCACCGCCGCCACCGCCGCCACCGGCCCCGCCGGCGCCGAAGCCCCCAGTACCGACCGCCTGGCCTTGCGCACCGTTGGTGCCGTTGCCGCCCGAAACGTCGATCCGCCCGTTGATCGTCACGACGCCCTGCGTCAGGATCGCCAGCGGTTGATTGCCGATACCCGTCACGATCGAGCCCGCGCCAATCGTCACCGTGTTGAAGTTGAACGTCATCGCGTTCAGCCCCGTGTACATCGCCTGCGGCACGCCGACTCCGGCAAACGGATTACCGTTGACGGTCACAGCACCCGTGGCAGTGTTGAACACGACTACGTCACCGGGCCCCGTCACCAGGTTCGGCAGCCCGGCGTTGACCGACCCCGCCGCGAACGTGAACGGCGTTTGCGCCGAAGCAGCCCCAGCCAAGACCAGAAGGACCGACACCCCGACCGCGCTTGAAATGGAACGTCGCATGGCTCTCTCCAACTCGTTGTCCTGCCGCGGGCCCGGGTCGACTCAACCCGAGGGCGGCAGTCAGTTACCAGCGGGTTTCCCCGCTTTGAGGGAAATTACATCCAACACGTCCGAGAAGCAACAAAAAGTCGCGCCAAAAGACCAGAAATGCCCTAACCTTCTCCTATCCCCTGCCTCACCCCGCCTGAGATCACACCGTGCAACAGTTGCCCTCCGCAGCCCCCTCATCGCGGCCATCGATGACCGTTCGCTCCACTCAGACCGAGATCAAGCCGCTTGCGGGAAGCTCCGCCAACGGTGACACGCGCCCCTCCACCCCGCACCGCGACGACGGCAAGTTCATCCGCGTCCGCGGCGCCAAAGAGCACAACCTCAAGAACGTCGATGTCGCCATCCCGCGCGACCAGCTCGTCGTCATCACCGGCCTCTCCGGCTCGGGCAAGTCCTCGCTCGCCTTCGACACCATCTTCGCCGAGGGCCAGCGCAAGTACATGGAGTCCCTCTCCGCGTACGCCCGCCAGTTCCTCGAGCAGCTCAAGAAGCCCGACGTCGAAGAGGTCGAGGGCATCCCCCCCACCATCGCCATCGAGCAGCGCTCCGCCTCCGGCAACCCGCGCTCCACCGTCGCCACCACCACCGAGATCTACGACTACCTCCGTCTCCTCTTCGCCCGCTGCGGCGTCGCCTACTCCTGGCGCCCGACCAAGCTCAAGAAGGACCAGGTCATCGCCCGCGCCGGCGTCCCCATTTCCGCCACGCCCGCCTCGCAGATCGTCGACTCCGTCATGCAGCGCCCCGCCGGCACGCGGCTGATGGTCCTCGCCCCTGTCGTCCGCGACAAGAAGGGCTTCCACCGCGACGTCATCGAGGACCTCAGCAAGCAGGGCTGGGGCCGCGCCCGCGTCAACGGTACGATCGTCGAGCTCCGCGAGGTCCTCAAGGATGCCGGCGAGAACCCCCTCAAGCTCGGCCGCTTCGAGAAGCACACCATCGAGGCCGTCATCGACCGCCTGGTGATCAACGATGAATCCCGCCAGCGCCTGGCCGAGAGCGTCGAGTCCGCCGTCAAGCTCGCCGACGGCATCGTCATCGTCTCCATCGAGGACTCAGGCAAGTTCACCGACATCTCCTACAGCACGAAGTTCGCTGACCCAGAAGATCCAAGTTTCGCGCTCGAAGAGCTTTCCCCACGCCTTTTTTCCTTCAACTCCCCCCACGGCGCGTGCAAGACCTGCTCCGGCCTCGGAACGCTCATGGAGCTCGACGAAGCCCTCGTCGTCCCCAACGAGGAACTCTCCTTCCGCCAGGGCGCCATCGCCGTCTACAACAAGAACCAGCCCGTGCGCGCCTGGTTCACGCGTTCGCTCCGCCGCCTCTGCCGCGCCACCGGCTTCTCCTACGACGCCCCCTTCAAGGACCTCCCGCCTGATCTCCGCCGCATTGTCCTCTACGGCACCACCAAGGAGGACACCGCCAAGCTCAAGATCAAGCTCGCCGGCGCGATCCCCGAGATGACCGAGTGGTGGCACAAGAGTGAGAACCCCACCGTCAAGGAGTGGCTCGGGCAGTTCATGTCCAACAAGCCCTGCCCCGAGTGCCACGGCGACCGCCTGCGCATCGAGGCCCTGCACGTCTTGCTCACCTCCGGTCACCGCGCCGATACCGCCCAGGCCTTCAGCGGCTCGGTCATCGGCCGGCCGAAGGACGACGGCACGATCCTCAACATCGCCGAGGTCTCGCGCCTCAACATCGTTGATGCTCTCGACTTCATCTCCGCCCTCAAGCTCACCCGCGAGCAGCAGACCATCGCCGAACCGATCCTCAAGGAGATCCGCAACCGCCTCTCCTTCCTCCGCGGCGTCGGCCTCGAGTACCTCTCCCTCTCCCGCAAGACCGCCACCCTCTCCGGCGGCGAGGCCCAGCGCATCCGCCTGGCCACGCAGGTCGGCTCCGGCCTCGTCGGGGCCTGCTACGTCCTCGACGAACCCACCATCGGCCTCCACCAGCGCGACAACGACCGCCTCATCGCCACCCTCCGCCACCTCACCGATATCGGCAACACCGTCATCGTCGTCGAGCACGACGAGGACATGATCCGCTCGGCCGACTACATCCTCGACGTCGGCCCCGGCCCCGGCGTCCACGGCGGGCGCATCGTCGCCCAAGGCACCATCGCCGACATCATCGGCAACCCCAACTCCCTCACCGGCCAGTACCTCTCCGGCATCAAGAAGATCGACGTGCCCGCCAAGCGCCGCGCGCTCAACGAAAAACGCGCCATCACCATCAAGGGCGCCGCACAGAACAACCTCAAGAAGATCGACGCCGCCTTCCCCCTGGGCGGCATCATCTCCGTCACCGGCGTCAGCGGGTCGGGCAAGTCCACGCTCGTCAACGACATCCTCCTCACCGCCGCCAAGAAGACGCTGACCGGCGCCCGCGAAAAGCCCGGGGCCCACACCGCCTTCAAGATGCACAAGGATGTTGACCGCATCATCGAGGTGGACCAGACCCCCATCGGCCGCACCCCACGCTCGAACGCCGCCACCTACACCGGCATCTTCGACGACATCCGCAACGTCTTCGCCGCCACCACCGAGGCCAAGGTCCGCGGCTACAAGCCCGGCCGCTTCTCCTTCAACGTCTCGGCCAAGAACGGCGGCGGCCGCTGCGAGGCGTGCGAGGGGCAGGGCGTCAAGAAGATCGAGATGCACTTCCTCCCCGACGTCTACGTCGAGTGCGAGGTCTGCCGCGGCAAGCGCTACAACCGCGAGACCCTCGAGGTCCTCTTCCGCGGCAAGTCCATCGCCGACGTGCTTGCCATGACCGTCGAGCAGGGCGTGCAGTTCTTCGAGAACCACCCCAAGATCCTGAAATTCCTCCAGTGCCTCCACGAGGTCGGGCTCGACTACATCCAGCTCGGCCAGCCCAGCACCCAGCTCTCCGGCGGCGAGGCCCAGCGCGTCAAGCTCGCCACCGAGCTCGGCAAGGGCGCCGGCGAACTCGGAACACAAGGCCACACACTCTACATCCTCGACGAGCCGACCACCGGCCTGCACTTCGAGGACATCCGCAAGCTCGTCGCCGTGATGAACCGCCTGGCCGACGCCGGCAACACGCTTGTGGTCATCGAGCACAACCTTGACGTCATCAAGTGCGCCGACTGGATCATCGACCTCGGGCCGGAGGGGGGCGACAACGGCGGCCGCATCATCGCGACGGGGACGCCTGAGCAGGTCGCGGCGACGAAGGCGAGCTATACGGGGCAGTATTTGAGGCCGATGCTGAAGCGGTGATGTGCCACTGACGACGCTTCGGCGTCAGTGCGTGAACGCCATTCGCCGAACGTCACCCGAGGTGTCGACCAAGTAGACAGCGATATCGAGACGCTGACATGCAGCCATGATCTTGCCCACGCATTCGGCGTGACCCTTGTCATCGGGCAGCGCGATCGCAACCTCGCCCCCGGGGTGCAGAGATTGAAGCGCGGCGGCGGTGTAGAACGCACGGCTCACGTGGGAAAGGACTTGCCCCGAATCGAACGGTTTGCCGAATCGAAGGGTGTGCGATTTTGAGCTGGTCCCGCCCTTCGCCTCAACCCGCAGAATCCTTTTGTCGGCCTGTCGCTCGGCGACGATGTCCACGCCCGCCTTGTTGGTATCGCACTGCGAGTGAACGTGATACCCATTTGCCGACAGATGCGCACACAGGTGACGAACCACATCATTTTCGGTCAGCATGATCGGCAGCGTACGCCGCACCATGTGGAGATCGGGGACCGGAGCGAACGGCACCTTCAGCGTTAGCCCCATTGGGGTCATATCCTCTCAAGCCAGCGCTGAGCCCACTCTTGTTGTTCGTGCCATCATCATTTCCGGTTAGATCGCAATTTGACGAAGCGCGTCAAGTGATGGCTATTCTCGATCAGTACCCGGACCTCGATCGACATCGCCAATCCCGATTCGCAACAATGGCCTCGTCGATAGTGTCCGGAGAAGGCGCGATTATTCCGCCGACACGACCGGACTTTGATGTCGTACTCCAGGCAATGAAGGACCTCCTAGAGTTTTCGATTATTTGGGAAAGCCTCCAACCGTCTCCGAGCAATACGCTGCTCTGGTCCAAGCTCCGCGAAATGTTTGGAGACAATGCGGCGCGGAAGGATGCCTCGAAAAACCAACTCGCTCGAAACACCCAGTTTGAGCTGCTCAATTTGGCGATGTTTCAGAGAGCTGGGTGTGAGCCACAGCTCCTGCCTACCGGACCCGAATTTCGATGCAGGCTTGGCAGTGTCGAATTTTCGGTAGAGTGCAAGCGCGTGCTTTCGCTGGATCAAATGAGCAAGCGACTTCGTGAGGGTGCGCGGCAGATCAAGCGCGGTGGCGGACCCGGCTTCCTGATGATTGATTATTCCTGGGCGGTGAATCCAAGCGACAATCTGCTGCTCCTAAACGGGCGGCCGCAGGACTTTGAACGGAAGCAGCGCGAACGGTTCACGTTGTTCTGGCGAGATCATGGCTCAGACCTTGAGAAGACGCTTGTCACCAAGGGTGTATTGGGGATTGGTCTGTTCGACTACTTGTTCGTGCAGGAGGGCGGGAACAAGGAGAGCGGAGTGGGACGGTGGCTCACCTATTTCATTAGGGACTTTCGGCGATTCACCTGCCAAAGGGATGAACACATCAGACTTGCTCGAAACGTCTTTGATTTCCTGACCGTTCTTGGCTTGCCCGCCCCCAATGAGTCACCTGTACCATCACGCCCATAGTGGCACGCGGAGGGCAGCCCACCAATGAACACGATTGCTCCAGCGTCACGTCGTAACGGCGCGATGGTGCGAGTCGGCGATCCCGAGGTCCGCAGGCTCGAATGCCACTGTCGGCCACCCAATACTGGCATAGTCGACCCTACGCACCCGCACGTTCAAGATCTGCAAGCTCAGCATATACGCCGCGTCAAGAAGCACATGCACATTGTCGAATAGGCTCTGGTCGGCCTTTTCGGGAAATCCCGAATGTGCGAAGCCATTGCGGATGTCTTCCCATGCCTTCACATGTCTCTTGGTCAATACTCCCCGCTTGACGAGATACCGCAGCCCGTCCTTCGCAGAAACTGAACCAAGCCTACTCACGACCCCGATCAGCCGAGCCCTCACTATTTCATCAAAGGGGCCTTTGGCAAGGTGTTCTTTGACTTGCGTGATTACTGCAGCGTCCATTCCTCCGATCGGTAGCGACAGGTCGCGGTGTTCTGTCAGCATTACCTCAATTGCGATCGCCAGCAGCAACCCCGCTGCATAGACGGAGTCAGCCCCTAGATCACATATGTGCCACCAGGCATTCGACAGCGCCGACCATCGGCCATTTGAATCAGTTCTTGCGAGAGCGAATGCCATATACGCTTGTAGCAGCGACCGTCGATCGGTTGATCCCTCGGGATCATTTGGCAACGGCGGCCTCAAATAAGAAGACCGGCTAGGAGTGTGCATACGTCGCCACTCGACAACTCCATGTGTTCCGTCGGTGAATTCAATCGCTTCCCAATTTGTGGCCTGAGCACACACGTACATCAGGCTTTGAGCCAAACAACTGGCCGAACGCTTCGCCTCTTCAATGCTTGCGGTTGGAAATGTTGCGACGATGCCAACGTCGGCTTCCTCGCGTTTGACTTGGCGCAGGTAGTAATTGAAGCCATTGACATCTATGACTTCCCGGTTCCGCCGCCAACCGTTGGGAGTCCATTTCCCTCCGCGGTTTTCAATCCGCACCGTAGTGCCACCCCAGATCCAATCACATCTACAGGGAATAAACACACGTGCAATTCCTGCAGTCGGTGCGTGACTCGTCGCCACCGTGACGTGGTGGAGTTGTGAATGAACCGTCACACGCGCAAGAGGACTTGACCCATTCCAATCCAACTGGAGCGACGGTATTTCGCGCTCAGCCGTCCATCCGCGATGCATTCCGTCCACAGCACGGAAGTCAAACAGGCCATCATCCTTGATGAACTGACCGCTGGGTGTGTTCGACCCCCAGATTTCATTGACAATCGCAGCACTTGCAGCACTGCTGAGTTGAATAGCTAATCCATCCTGTTCCCACTCAATTGACCCTGGCCCGCCCAAGTTCATTCTGGAACCGGCACGCTGTCGGAGTGTGCCCTCTTGAAATGGAACACTCAAAGATCTCGTGATAAGTTGATCGAACACGGATCCGGCAATTTCGTCCACAGTTCACTCCACAACTTCACCGCACTTCCGCGGCGAGCTCAAAACCACAGTACGGACCAAATCACTCTCGAGATAGCACATCTCCCTCTCAACGGCCAACCCCTCCCCCTCGAATCCAAGCCCCTCCCCGTCGAGAACCACCCCCCCGCCCTCGAC
>JBOHNM010000187.1:0-6950 GCA_050730675.1 Phycisphaerales bacterium
CACGGGGAGCGCCGGGTATCAATCCAGCGCGATTCAGTTGTACAACTCCGCCGGCCAGGTAGCGGGGTTCTCGCAGCGGATCACCGGCGTAGACACGGTGATCGGCGGCAACGGTCGGGACACGTGGTACTTTGACACGGTCACTCTTCTCACGAGCGCCGTCATCGGCAGCATCCGCACCAGCGACAACTACGCGTACTCGACCGCGACCATCCTCACCGAAGGCGGTTTTCTGCTCGGCAACTACTTGCACTTCGCGGGCGGGCTCGGCGACGGCGAGCAGCGTGCCTTCATTTTCCGACCCGACCTTGGCATGACCGACCTGGGCAACCTCGTCACCGGCGGCCTGACGCCCAATGGCTGGAGCACGCTTCAGAACCCGATATTCTCCGACGCCCTCACCACAATCGTCGGTTACGGCTATGTGAACGGGCAGACGAGCGGGCAGAGCGCCTTTGTGATGTCGATTCCTGCGCCCGGCGCGGCCGCGGCTTTGGGCCTTTATGGCTTGCTTTCGATACGTCGCCGCCGTTAATCCCCTCCACTGGTCCACAACCGCCATACGGAATGCGATCTCAGGATGAACCGACCTCCTGCGCGATGTGGATGAGTCGTGAATCGCAGCAAAACCGCGCGAGGGCGTTTCGCTTATGGCCGGATAGCGCATACTGCTCCTCGACGGGTTCCCTACTTCGGGCCCGCTCGCCGCGGAGCGCGGCGGTCACGCACGGCTTTTTTTTCAACGGAGCGTGTCTCATGAACAGCCGAGTTCGCAACCTCACCATCTCCACGATCACCATCCTGCTGGTCAGCGCCGCGTGGCTGGGCGCCGGGCCGCTGAACCCGCCGGCGGGGTCGGTGTCGCCCTCGTACAAGACGTTGAGCGAGATTGAGCCGCGGATCGCGGTCAATGCGGCCAATACGCCGCCGGGCGTGGACAGCCTGTTCAAGATCACCCAGCCGGGGTCGTACTACCTGACGGGGAACATCGTGGGTGTCGCCGCCAAGCACGGGATTGACATCTCGGTGTCGGGGGTGACGCTGGACCTCAACGGGTTTGACGTGGTGGGCGTCCCCGGGTCGCTGGACGGGGTCTTCGGGTCCAACGCGCCGACGGTGAATATCACGGTGCGCAACGGCTCGGTGCGGAACTGGGGCGGCAACGGCGTGAATGTCTTCAACGCGGGGAGCAACACGATTGTGGAGGGGATCACGGCCTACCAGAACGGCGGCGTCGGGGTCTTCGGCGGCTTCGGGGGGATCGTCACGCGCTGCACGGCGTACGCCAACGGCGGCAACGGCATCCACGCGGGGTCGGCCACGACGGTCATCGGGTGCTCGGCGTTCACGAATACCGGCTCGGGGATCGCGGTGGGCGCGGGGAGCACGGTGATGCAGTGCGCCACGCGGTTCAACACCGTGGACGGCATTGTCGCGTTCCGCGGGTGCCTGATCAAGGACAACACCTGCGCCAGCAACGGCGTGAACGCCGGCAACGGGGCGGGCATCCATGTGACGGATGTGGACAACCGCATCGAAGGGAACAACTGCACGCAGGCGGACCGCGGCATCGATGTGGACGTGGGCGGCAACATCATCATCGGCAACACGTGCTCGGGGAACACGACCGACTGGGACATCGCCGCCAACAACATCTACGGGCCGATCATCGACCGGCGGATCCCGGGCACGGTGGTGTCGACGCCGGCCGTGACGGGCTTCAACGCCGCGAGCACGCTGGGGTCAACGGACCCGAGCGCGAACTACTCGTATTGAGGCAGGCGCGAAACCCCCAACCTCCATCCCCCGCCCCCCCAAGTTGGTACCATCGCCCCCGCGGGGTTACCCCCGCCGCGGCCATTGGCGGCCGCGCTTGGAGGCCTTTGCATGCACCTGCGTTCGTTCCCGCGTATTGGTCATTCGCTCGCCCTAGGCCTGATTTCGCTGGCCGCGCTGGCGCCGGGGGCGTGCTCGCCCAAAACCACGGTGGAACCGACGCCGCTGGCGAAGTCCGGGCGGGTGCACAACCCGTCGATCGTCTACGTGACGGACTTTTATCTCGACCCGTCGGAGATGAGCCATGACCACTCGCCGCTGCCGCGGGGGCCGCTGCGCGGGGCGGTGGACGAGCTGCGCGGCGAGGACCCCAAGACCAAGGCGGCCAAGTACGTGCGGCTGCTTTCGGAGACGATCACCGACGACCTGAACGCGGCGAATATCCGCGCGGAGTATCGGCCGAGCGCGACGCCGCTGCGGGCGGAGATGGTGCCGGCGAACGCGAACATTCCCAGCAGCGGGTGGATCGTGGGCGGGTGGTTCAGCCGCGTGAACCAGGAGAACCGGGCGCTGGAATCGACGGTCGGCTTCGGCAGCGGCGGCGGTCAGGTGGAGATCGAGGTGGTGGTGAGCGATGCCGCGGTGGACCCGCGGGCGCCGTTCCTGGTGATCGGCAGTGAGAGCGCGGCGAAGATGATGCCGGGCGGGCTGGTGACCAAGAACCCGTACGCGATGGCGGCGAAGTTCGTGCTGAGCAAGGGGGACGGGGAGCGCGACGTGAAGGCGCAGGGGCACGCGATCGCGCAGGACCTGATCCGGTACATCACGACGGGGAAGACGACGAAATGATGCGGAAGGCAGAAGGATGAAGGATGAACCGGGCAGCCGGCGGGTGAGGGACTAGGCGGGGAGCATGGCGCGGACGCGCGAGAGCAGGTCCTGCTTGTTCACCGGCTTGGTGAGGAAAGTGGTCACGCCGGCGTCGGAGGCTTTTTCGATGTCGCTCACCTCGCCCAGGGCGGTGACCATGATGATCGGGATGTCCCTGGTCGCGGCGTCGGCCTTGAGCTTTTTGGCGACCTGGTAGCCGCTCATCCGCGGCATCATGATGTCGAGGAGGATGAGGTCGGGCTTTTCGGCGGCGACCTTGGCGAGGGCCTCGACGCCGTCGCGGGCGGTGCGGACCTGGGCGCGGAGGTCCTCGAGGTAGGCCTCGAGGAGTTCGAGGTTCTGCTCGTGGTCATCGACGAGCAGGATCCTGGGGCCGGGTGGAAGCTTGGCAACCATGGGGGCAGTTTATGGCAAGGGGGCGGGCGGCAGCGAATCAGCAGATAACCGGACCATCGGCTGGAAGCCGATGGCTCAGAGAGCCTTGAATGAAGGGCCGGAACGCCCGACGCCGATGAAGGGCGGGCCAATCCGGGCCGTCGGTGCACCGGAGCGGAATCACCAGGACAATGCAGGCAGGGAGGCGGCGGCATGAGCACGAACTGGGCGGCACGGATGATGGTTTCGGCGGCGCTCGCGGCGGCGATGGTGGTGGGCTGTGCGCCGGCGGTCGGGCAGCCGCTCAACCGCGAGGTGCAGTCGCTGGTCAACCTCGACAAGCTGAGCACGGTGTCGGTGGGCGTGTCGGTGGTGGATGTGGACACGCGCGAGACGGTGATCGCGCTGAACACAGGCGATGCGTTCATGCCCGCCAGCAACCTGAAGCTGCTGACGAGCGGGACGGCGCTGCTGGTGCTGGGGAAGGACTTCGAGTTCAAGACGCGGCTGGTGCGCGACGGGGACAAGCTGGTGGTGATCGGCGCGGGGGACCCGGCGTTCGCCGACCCGAAGCTGCTGGCCGAGCGGAAGCTGCCGGTGGACACGTTCTTGGACATGCTGGCCAACGCGGTGAAGCAGGCGAACTTTGTGGGGATCAAGGAGGTCGTGCTTGACGAACGCGTGTTCGATCACAACACGATCCATCCGTCGTGGCCGCGGGACCAGTTGAACCGGTGGTACTGTGCGCCGGTCGAGGGATTGAACTTTTACACCAATGTGCTGGAGATTTTCCCGACGCCCGAGGGGCAGCTCGGGGCGCCGCCGGCGATCCGCACGAGCCCGTCGGCGAAGTGGATCGAGATCACCAACCAGGCGCGGATCGTGAAGATGGACACCAACGCGGTCGGGGCCGTGCACGGCGACGGGGACTTCCGGTTCACGTTCTTCGGGAACCTCAAGAGCACGCCGGACGAGCCGATCGAGATCACGGTGAAGCAGCCGGCGATGATGTTCGGGCGGCTGCTGGCGGACCGGCTGGGGCGGCTGGAGCTGGGGGTGAACAAGGGGACGCCGACGGTGCGGTTTGCCGCGGATGACGAAAAGATCAACTCCAAGGACGTGCTGGCGGTAGTGAGCACACGGCTCACGGATGTGCTCAAGCGGTGTAACACCGACAGCCAGAACCTGTACGCGGAAAGCCTGTGCAAGCGAGTGGGGTACGAGGTGACGGGGCAGCCGGGGAGTTGGGAAAATGGGGCCGCGGTGGTGCGGATGCAGGTGACGCAGGCGCTGGGGCCGAACCCGGGAGACCTGTTTCTTTCGGACGGATCGGGGCTGAGCAAGGACAACCGCGTGACGCCGGGGATCCTGGCGGGGTGGCTGGCGGCGATGGCACGGGACAGCCGCAACGGGCCGACGTTCATGGAGTCGCTGGCTTCGGGGAGCGAGGGGAAGCTCGAGAAGCGGTTCAAGGACAAGAAGCTCGTGGGCGACGTGCGGGCCAAGACGGGGTACATCAACAACTCGATGTGCCTGTCGGGGTATGTCACCAACGACCAGACTGGGCGGCGGGTGGCGTTCTCGATCCTCGTCAACGGGCAGCGGGGCGCGCCGCTGAACACGCGCGACGCCAAGAAGTTCCACGAGGATGTGGTGGCGGCGGTGGACAAGTGGCTGGCGCGGCAGGCGCCGCGGGCGAAGAAGCCGGCTGAGGAAGTGCAGCCGGCGATGGGGGGATGAGGGGAGAAGGCACTGGGCACGCGAACAGGCGAACAGGCGATCAGGCGATCAGACGATCAGACGATCAGACGATCAGACGATCAGACGATCAGACGATCAGACGATCAGACGATCAGACGATCAGACGATCAGACGATCAGACGATCAGACGTGAGGCTATAGGCCCAGTTCCGTGCGGCGGGATTCGACGCGCTTGATGACATCCTTGGTCATGCGGATGAGGGGGGGCCAGTCGCGGATGGGGAGGCCGTTGGCCTCGTCGCCGGAAAGCTTCGGCGTGGCGTCGAAGGCGATGCGGCGGCCGCAGACGCTGAGGGAGCGGTCGCGGTCGGGAGCGGTGTTGGCTTGCCAGTGGAAGAGGGCGTCGTCGAGGCTTTGGAGGTCGGCCTCGGGGCCGAGGATGATGGCCCAGCGTGGCAGATGACCCTCGTCGGCCATGCCGCCGAGAGCTTTGATCACGCGGGGACCGTCGCCGGGCTCGCGCTTGTCGACCTGGACCAGGAGCCACCAGCCGCCGAGCTCGTCGGGGATGCGGGCATTGAGGACGCCGGGGATGGTGCGGGCGCGGGATTCGAAGGCGCGGGCGGCGTCGCCGGCTACGGCGTTGAGCGGGACGGCCGCACAGGCTTGTGCGGCGATGCCGGTGAGGGTGCGGTGCAGCTCGGCGTCGGAGTCTTTGCGCGTGGCGTCGAGGCCGAGCTTGCCGCCGGCACCGAGGAAGGGGGCGGCGTGGTCGAGGATGTCGAGCGGGCCGCGGACGAGTTCGGAATCGCGCTCGGGGACGCAGTGCTCGCCGACGGCGCGGAGGACGGCGGCGGTGTCGTGGACGTCAACATCGTGGTCCACGACGACGATGGACTTGGTCCAGGACATCTGGCCGGCGCCCCAGATGGCGTGCATGACGCGGCGGGCGTGGAGGGGGTAGTGCTTATTGATTTTGAGGAAGGCGCAGTTGTGGAATGCGCCGAACATGGGCAGGTCGTAGTCCTCGATGTCGGGGACGAGGGTCTTGAGGAGCGGGAGGAAGATACGTTCGGTAGCTTTGCCGAGGTAGTAGTCCTCCTGCGGCGGAAGTCCCACGATTGTGGCCGGAAAGATCGGGTCCTTGCGGTGGGTGATGGCGGTGACGTTGAGGATGGGGTAGCGGTCAGGGAGGGAGTAGAAGCCGGTGTGGTCGCCGAAGGGACCCTCGAAGACCGCGCCGGGACCGAGGGGCTCACCGGTGCGCGGGTCGTAGCCGATGAGCCCGGATTCGTGGCTCACGAAGCCCTCGATGATGATCTCCGCATTGGCGGGGACCCAGAGGGGGACGGTGCGGGCGCGGACGAGCGGGATGCCGCTCTTATTCAGGTAGCCGGCGAGGAGGAGTTCGCTCAGGCCGGGGGGCAGGGGCGCGGTGGCGGCGTAGGGCATGACCGATTCGCCGCCGAGGGCGATGGCGACGGGCATGGGCTTGCCGAGGGCCTTCCAGGAGCGCCAGTGGCGGGCGCCGTCGTGGTGCATGTGCCAGTGCATGGCCATCTTGTTGCGGCCGAGCATCTGGACGCGGTACATGCCGATGTTGTGGCTGGGGGGCTTGGGGTTATCGAGGTCGCCCGCGTGGATGGTGTGGATGCCGCCGAGGGTGATGTAGCGTCCACGGTACTGTGCATCCCACTCCGGCCCGCGAGAGACACCCGGGATGTTGTCGTTGACACCGGCGGGGTAACCCACGGCGGCGGGGTCGCCGTCGAGGGGCCAGCAGCGGAGGAGGGGCCAGCGGTGAAGGTCGATCTGGTCGCCGGTGAGGATGACTTTCTGGCAGAGACCCATGCCGCGGCGACGCCTGGGGGGCGTTTTCAGGAGCGGCAGAAGCTGGCGGAGCTTGCGGAAGGCGTCGGCGAGGGAGGACGGGGGCTCGGGCTTGACGAGGGTGGCGATCTTGGCGGCGAGAGCATCGAAGCCGCCGGGGGTGTGGGCGCGGAGTTCGCGACGTGCCGCGGCGGCGCGGTCGTGACCGTCAGCGACGAAGCCCTTGTCGCCGCTTGCGTGCAGAGCGGATAGATCGGGCGCGGCAGAGAGGGGCTCGTGGCAACCGAGAGCCATCTCGGTGCGGCGATAGGAGCCCCAGGCGTTGATGAGGACGGGGATATCGGAGCCTTGGACATTCTCGAAGAGGAGGGCTTGGC
>JBOHNM010000188.1:0-6897 GCA_050730675.1 Phycisphaerales bacterium
GGGCTCCGGAGGAGAAATGGCCAAAGGACCAAATGGCCAAATTGCCAAATGGGAAGAGGCGGAGAACGTGTCGCCTCTACCCATGGGCGGAGGACCGCGCCGTTGCGCAATTCGTGGTCATTTTTTTGAGTCAAGCGCGTGTTTGCATCGGGAAATGCCGATGCCGATGGAGGGGCGGAATTTGGCGATTGGCGCGGGGTCGCGTGCGCGCCGTTGCGCATTTTGCGGTCACTTCTTCTTTCAGAGAAGTTGGGGGAGAGGAGCAAGGGGCGTTGCCCCGGTAGGCACGGGACCGGCTGTGCCATCGCCCGTGCGACGCTGAACGCAGCGCCGGAGCGGGCACCCGATGCCCACGACTCGTATTGGTTCCGGCCACGGTCACATTCGGTCGGCCACGTTCACGCTTTGGGCCCGGAGGGCCAGCGGTGGTTGCCAGGGGCGCAGCCGCGCAGCGGCCAGCTCCTGGTTGGCGCTCTTTTGTGCCACCGCCCGGAGGACGGACGAGAGTTAGAAAAGTGAGCTAGAATTCAATAATGGCCTCTCGCGGCTCATCAATCGGACGTCCGCGTGTCGGGCTGCTGTGCTGGTGCAGTTTCGTGGCAGCCGCGGTTGCCGCGTGCCTGATCGCCGCAAGCTGCTGGTGGGTGCTGAAGTATGACGACGTGCGACGCCAGATGGAGTTTGGGCACGCCGGGGTGCTCTACCGGGATGGCGGCGGGGCGGCGTACCCGGGAAAGTGGACGATTGAGAAGGCGAAGGCGCCCTGGGTGATCCTCATGCCAAACACGGGCGATGCCTTCGGCACGGCGCGCTTGGCGATGGAAATCCCGCTCGCACCACTGCCGCTGGTGATCGCGCTGCCCGGCGTGGTGATCTTGCTGCGTCGGTGGATCGCGAAACCCGTGCATGCCGCACCGAGCCACCTATGAGATCGCGTGGGGGCAGCGCGGCACAGGGATGCTGCAGGCGAAGCAAGCCCACACGCATGGAGGATGAGCGATTAAGAGCGGAGCCGGCACCGGACTATTTCGTGACATCCCGTGGCGCTTGAGTTCCTTCGGTCTTAGCGTCCGTTGTGACGCGTACCACGCGGAAGCCGTAGTAATCGATGGTCCTCTGACGCGGGATGTTTGGGCATCGCACCGAACTACCTCACCGACATCGCCGCGCCACACTCCGGGCACACACTCTCCGCCCCGAGGCCCGACAGGTCGTACCCGCACTTGACGCACACCCCCGTCATCGCGCGGCGGCGGGCCCGACGCCCGGACCACACCAACCACCCGCCGCCGAGGAGAGATGCGAGGGCAAAGGGCCAAGGAAGGATGAACAGCAGTCTCTTCGCGCCGATGACTGAGGTGTAACGCCCTCCGTCGACGTACATGACAATCCCCAGTCGAACGGTCGATGCCGAGGTGTCGTCTTTCCATTTGTCGCCTGAAATGACCCAATTCCAGTAACCCGCGGCACGGGTGATCTGCAAACCATTCCCCTTCAACGGATCGTCGGTTTCGACCAGAGCGAGTTTCCCGTCATATGCCCTCACTTGCCACGGCCAGGCCGTGTACATCAAGAACCACCACCGCGACGCCCCCCACACACCCGTGATCAGCACGCCGATCACCAGAAGAGTCCCACCCCGCCACTCGCCGCTTGCGCCCAGCCCTCAACTTCTTCTTGCTGGTGCTCGCGGCGCCGTCGGCCATCACCAGAGTCTACCGCGCCGCCGCCACGCCGCACTCCGGGCACGGGCCCTCAGCCACGATTCCCCTCAGGTCATACCCGCACGCGGCACAGTGATTGGTCATTTCCCGCCGCCGCGCCCGTCTTCCCAATCACACCAGCCGACCGCCGCCGACCAGCGTGCCAAGGGCCAATGGCCACAGCACGACTTGCAGAACCTTGACCACGCCGCCTCCCCAGACGCAGTACGCCACGATCCCCAGATTGCCGTCAACGTCCAGCGGCGCACCGTGGAACTTCTCGTTGCTGACCGACCACGCCCAGCGGCGGTCCGACGCTTCGAGACGGCTGAACCGCCACCCACCCGGCCCGCTCGGAACGAAGCTGAACGCTCCGCGTTCGAGTACTCCACCCGTGCAAATGACGTCCCACCCATCCCCCGAGTACCCGAACCACCACCGCTGCGATGCACTCCACACACCCGTGACCAGCACGCCGAGCGCCACAAGCACCCACCCCGCTACCTGCCGCGTGCGCCCGGCGCCCGCCCTCGGCTTCCGTTTCCTTTTCCTCTGCATTCGCGAAATGGCCGTCCGCCATCACCCCAGTCTACCGCGCACTCTACAACCGAAACTCATCCAATCCGTGCCCATCTGCGTCAATCCGCGTGGGTCTTCGCCTTCCTCTGTGTCACTTTGTGCCCTCTGTGGTGAACCGCCTTACTCCAATCGCTCCACTCCCTTCCACTGGCGATCCGCCCCCCGCGTGGTATGCTCCCTCCACGCCGCTGCTTCTCCACACTCGCCGCGGCCAACGGGGTATGAGCATGATGCGTCGCATGGCCTTGCGCTGCGGGTCGATGGTCGCGGTTGTCACCCTTGTGGGTGCCGCGGCCATCGCCCAGCCCGGCGTCACCATGATCCCGCAGGGGATCTTCTATTCGACCGAGGCGAATGCGATCTCCCCCAACGGGCGCTTCATCATCGGTTTCTCAATCGGTTTGGGCACCGGGATCAACCAGTTCCGCGCGGACCGGCAAACACCCCCGCTGGAGGCGATCTCGCTGCTGGATGCGCCGGGGACGGTCGCGTGGCCGGTCAGCGTCGTGCTCGACAATGGCTCGATCCTCGGCCACTACCGCCCGGACTCCGGCACGTTCGATTCGCTCGGCGGGCTGACACCCAGCGCCCCGGGCGCGGGCACATTGGTCTCACAGGCATCGATCAGCCCGGCCACACGGTTCAAGGACATCGTCGCCTCGCCCGACGGCACGCTCATCGCCGCGACCACGCACAACGACAGCGGCTTCTCCCGCGCCGGCCAGATTTTCTACACGCCCGGCGCCGGAGGGAGCATCTCCTTCTCGCAGCTGCCGGTGCCGATGGTCTCCACGCTCGCGGCGGGCCGCACACTCGCCGGCCTGCCGGTGATCGTGGGCCTCGACGACCAGAACCGCGTCATCCGCTACGCGCCCTCGACGGGGATCGCGACCGTGGTCACCACCGCGCCGTTCACCATCACCGCCAGTTCGCAGGACGGAAGGGTCTTGGCGGGCTTCGGCGTCGATGGCCCCAAACGCTGGAGCGCCGACCGCGGCGTGGAGCCCCTCGGACTCGCCGGGCTCAACTTTGTCAAGCCCACCGCCATCAGCGCCGACGGCACCACGATCGTCGGCATCGGTGTGCGCCCGGGGGGACCGAGTGTCAACGGCATCAGCGACGCAATTGTGTGGCGTGACGGTGCGCTGGCGGCCAACATCTGGTCCATCGTCCCCGAACCGATCGCCGGGGTGAGCCAGACGGGCATCACGTGGCTCAGCGGCCTCACACCCGACGGCTCGACGGTCGTGGGTGCGCTTGACACCGAGCCCCTGGCGACCGCATTCGACACCGACCGGGCGTTCTTCGCGGTCCTTCCACCAGGCCGCGGCGAGACCTGCTCCAACCCCATTCCTGTGACCTATGGCACGACCTTCGCCAGCACGCGCGGGGCCAACCGCAGCGCGAGCCAGCCGGGGGCCGGCGTGACCTGCACGATCAACGAAGCCGCCGCCCCCGACATCTTCTTCACCTTTGTCCCCGCCGCCAACGAGACCGTCGTCATCGACACCTGCGGCAGCGACTTTGACACCACGCTGGCGATGACGACCCTGCCGGGCGGTTGCGGGTCGGGGGGCACGGGCGTGGCGTGCAACGACGACGCCGTCCCCGCATGCACCACCGGGCTCGCGAGCAACTCGCGCATGTCGGCCAACGTCTTCGCGGGCCAGGCCTACTGGATCCGCGTCAGCGGCTGGAACGGCAACAAAGGCGCGGTGCGGCTCAACATCACAGCGCCCAACCGCCCCGCCAACGATCTGTGCTCCACCGCCACGCCGATCCAGGTCGGCCACACGCTGCCGTTCAACCTCGCCGGCGCGATCACCGACACCTCACCCCCGAACACCCCCTGCACGCTCACCCTCTCCAGCGACGTCTGGTTCTCCTGCACGGCCCAGCAGGCGGGGAGCCTGACGTTCGACACCTGCGGCAGCGGCGCGAACATGGGGATCAACGTCTACGACGGGTCGGCCTGCGTATTTTCGCAGTCACCGATCCGCTGCTCCACCGTGGGCTGCACGACCGGCGGCGCATCGGTCACGGTTCCGTGTACGGCTGGTCAGTCGTTCCTCATCCGTGTCGGCGGCCTCTTCGGCGCGGTGGTCTCCGGCAACTTCACCGCCCGCTTCACCTGCGACACATCGGCCTTCGACGCCTACCGCTCGGCCGTCCTGGCCGACAACCCGCTGGGCTTCTGGCGGTTCAACGATTCCGGCGACATCACTGCGGCCGACCAGCGTCAGACACTCGCGGCATCGACGCAGTGCGGCGACTACCCGGGCGAGTACACCGGGAATCCCGGCCGGGCGCAGTACGGGCTGTGGGGCACGGGACTGCAGCTCGCCGGCAACGGCGCGGGCATCGATTACATCAATGCGCCGCCGCCGGCCTCCGGCAATAGCTGCGGACCCACAGGATCGTGGACGATCGAAGGGTGGGTGAAAACGACGGCCTCGGAGGCGGGCGTGCTCATGACCCAGCGCCAGATCCCCTCGGACAACTCGCCGACGCTGCTCATCGGCTACACCCCCTCGGGCATCCCACGGCCCGGTCGCGTGATGCTCGTCAACGACGGCCCCGGCCAGTTTTCCGGCGCGATTTCCACCCGTCGCGTGGACGACGGCCGCTGGCACCACATCGTCGGCGTCCGCGAGTTCATCGTCTTCCAGGGATGGTTCTACCGCGTTTATGTGGACGGCGTCCTCGAGGGAACCAACAACCTCTTGATGTTCGGCGGGCTCACGCCCGCGGCGCCCAACATCGCCAGCGCCTGGGTCATCGGCAAGTGCCCCGCCTGGGCGCCGGGCGGCGCGCCGTTCAACGGGCAGCTCGACGAGGTCGCCCTCTACTGCAACGCGCTGCCGCCGGCACGCATCGGCGAGCACTGGCGCATCGGCCGGCGCTGGTGCAACCCCGCCGACCTCGTCGGCCTCGGTGGCGTGCCGCAGCCCGACGGCGTCATCACTCCCGACGACCTGGTCCGGTTCCTCGACGCGTTCTTCAACAACAACCTCATCACCGCGGACATCGCGACCGTCGGCGGCACCCTCGGCCCCGACGGCCAACTCACCGCCGACGACGTGGTCGTCTTCCTGCAGCAGTTCTTCGCCGGGTGCCCGTGACCGCGGATTCGTTCACTTCTCAGCCGGCATCATCGCCGGTCCCCCGCCGCGCTGCGCCCGCCGGTATTCCTCGAGCTTCTGTCGCTGCTCGGGCGTCAGGACCGCGTCTATGCGGCGTTTGATGTCGCCCATCTGCTGCGGCGTGCGCTCGAAGCCCTCGCCGTACTTGGTGTCGCGGGTAATGGCTTGAATCTGTGCCTGCTGCCCGGGCGTAGCGTCGATCGCCCGCACGAGCTCCTCGGTCTGCTCGCGCCGCTCCTTCACGATCGTGCGGAGCACGCCGCCCATCTCGCGCAGCAGGAGATTCATCTCGACACGCTGCTGTGGCACCGGCGGTGCGCCGGAAGGCCGAGCGCCCGGCATCGCGCCGTCGCCCCCCGCCGCGGCACGGTTGGCGGCTTCTTCGGCCATCGCGGCCTGCACGTACTCGGTGACCAGCCGCTGGAAATCAGCCCGCTTGGCCTCGGGGAGTGTCGCCGCGACCTGTTCACCAAGCGGCTTCTCGATCAGCGGCAAGGCGATCGGCCGGAACTCTCGCATCAGCGGCGCGATCTCCTGCGGCTTGGCGCCGCCCTGGCGCGCCGTCTGGATCTTCGCGAACAGCGCCTGGTTGTCCTTGAGCAACTGCGAGACCTTGACCATCCGCTCGGCGAGCACCTTGTCCGCCGGCTCGCGCTCGGCGCGCGTGAGGCCAAGCAGGTCGAGCGCCGCCTGCTCCGGACGCACTTCCAGTCGCACGAGCTTGCCGCCTCCATCGCGCTCGACGAGGCTGGTCTTGGCCGGTTTGTCCACCACGCGCGGGCCACCGAGGAGATCGGGTTTCGCTGCGGAATCCGGTGCGGTCGGCGCAGGGGCCGCCGGCTTGTCGGTCGTTGGGGCCGACTGGGCCATCGAGGCCGCGCCCGCGACGAGCACACCGGCAACAGCCAGGGTTGTGGCAAAACGGGACGAGGAGTGAATCCGGGTGGGCATGGGCGTGCTCCTGCCGGCGTAGGGAAGTCGCCGCGCAACGGTAGAACGACCGAGCGGATGCCGGATTGCCCGCACGCTCGGGCGAGGTGCGGTACGCTGCCCGGACGCTCAGGAGGCGGACGACATGCCCGACGCCGCGGCCGCACCCATCACGATCGAGGCCTTCGAGTCCTGCACCATCCCGCTGGCGGCGTGG
Source organism: Phycisphaerales bacterium (assembly GCA_050730675.1). Classification (GTDB taxonomy): domain Bacteria; phylum Planctomycetota; class Phycisphaerae; order Phycisphaerales; family UBA1924; genus JBOHNM01. The sequence goes on from JBOHNM010000188.1 coordinate 6,573, forward strand.
AACCACCTCGCTCACCTGACGGTCGCGTACCTGCTGCTGCGCCAAGGGCGTCGCTGGAGGCGGCGACTGACCGCATGTGCCGCGGCGTGCAGCGGTTCAACGCGGCCAACGGGATCGCGCAGACGCCGACGGGGGGCTACCACCAGACGCTCACCGTCGCCTGGATGCAGATCCTGGACACGACCATGGCGGTCTACGGCGCGGCGGAAGGGCCGGAGGCGTTCCTGGCTCAGCACACGCAGTTGCACAGCAAGGTCCTGCTCCGCCTGTTCTATTCGCGGGACCGCATCATATCGCACGAGGCTCGGCACGGATGGGTGGAGCC
>JBOHNM010000189.1:0-6892 GCA_050730675.1 Phycisphaerales bacterium
TCAAGACGGCGATCTGCACGCGGATCATGACCGGCGCGGTGATCCACACTGGTGTGATGTACGCCGCGACGGCGGCGGTGAACGGGTGCCTGCCGCCGATGGCGTGGGTGACCGACGAGTCGCCGGCGGGGAAGAAGTTCTTCCGCTTCGACAAGTTCGAGCAGATCGCCAGGACCGTGATGGCCCGGCGCAAGGTCGAGGCGAGCAAGGCGTACATGCAGCGGTTGCGAGAGATCTACCAGGAAGTGAATCCGACACAGCTCGCCTGACACCCATGCCCACGCTCTACCTCATCGACGGTTACGCGCAGTTCTTCCGGGCGTACCACGCGATCCGGACGCCGATGACCTCGCCGGTCACCAAGGAGCCGACGAATATGTCGTTCGGCTTCATCGGGATGATGCTCAAGCTGCTGCGGGGCGAGGGGAAGATCGGCGGTCGGCCCGATTATGTGGCATGCGTGATCGACGTAAGCGGGGACAAGGAGACGTTCCGGTCGGAGCTGTACCCGGACTACAAGGCCCACCGGCCGCCGCCGCCGGAAGACCTGTTCCCGCAGGTGGAGCGGTGCCTGGCGACGCTGCGGGCGATGAACGTGCCGGTGCTGGGGGTCGAGGGGTTCGAGGCGGACGATGTGATCGCCACGCTGGTGACCAGCCTCCGCAAGCAACATTCCGATCTGCGGATCCGGATCATCTCCAAGGACAAGGACCTCAAGCAGCTGCTCCAACCCGGAGATTCGAGCGTCGAGCTGTACGATATCCACACAGATGTGGTGATCGACGCGACGCACCTCAAGGCCGAGACGGGGCTGGAGCCGGCGCAGGTGATCGACATGCTGTCGCTCATGGGCGACAACGTGGACAACGTGCCCGGCGTCGAGGGCGTGGGCCCCAAGACGGCGGCCGAGCTGCTGGCGACATACGGCACGATGGAGGCGGTGCTGGCCGCGGCTCAAGCGGGAAAGATCAAGGGCAAGCGCGGCGAGAAGATCGCCGCCGCGGCCAGCATCCTGCCGCTGAGCCGGCAGCTCGTCACGCTCCGCCACGATGCGCCGTCGCAGATGGACCTGAGCGCGGCCAAGACGCTGACATTCAATTTATCGGCGCTGGGTCCGGTGTTGAAAGAGTTGGGGTTCAACCGCTATCAGGATGAACTCCGGGCGCTGATGGGTGAGTCGTCGACGCATATGCCTGAGGAGAAGGCGGACAGGCGACCAGACAAACAGGCGAACGGCGGAAAAGGCGACCAGGTTGGAGGCGCTCGGAGCAGGTCGAAGGCCAAGGACGACGGACCTTCGTTGTTTGCTGAATCGGCTGCGGCATCGGGTGCACCTGTTGCGATCGCCGATGGACGCGCGCCGAATGAGCACTACCGGTGCATCACGACTGCGGCGCAGCTTGCGGCGCTGGTGAAGGAACTGAAGGCGGCGGAGATTTTCGCGTTCGACACCGAGACGACGGGGCTCTCGCCGGTCAGCGACAAGCTGTGCGGGCTTTCGTTCAGCACCAAGCCGGGGACGGGTGTGTACATCCCGGTCCGGTCGCCGACGCCGGACAAGCACCTTGACGAGGCGACCGTGCTGGCAGCGCTCAAGCCGGTGCTGGAGGACCCGAAGCGGCCCAAGTGTGGGCACAACATCAAGTTCGACCTGATGGTGCTGCGGGCCGCGGGGATCGAGCTTGGCGGCGTGCTGGCGGACAAGTCCACGGCGTTCGATTCGATGGTGGCATCGTTCCTGATCGATGCGTCGCGCTCGTCGCACTCGCTCGACGCGCTGGCGCTTGCACTGCTCGGCCACACGAATATCTCGATCAAGCAACTCATCGGATCGGGCAAAGACCAGAAGACGTTCGACTGCGTGCCGATCGATCTGGCGACGCAGTACGCCGCGGAGGATGCGGATGTCGCGCTGCGGCTACGGAACGAGATGTTGCCGCAACTGCGGGCGCTAGGGCTGATGGACCTGTTCGAGAAGGTGGAGATGCCGCTGGTGCGGGTGCTGGCGGACCTGGAGTACAACGGCATCCTCGTGAATGCCGAGGAGCTTGATCGCCAGCGCGATCGCCTGCAGGTGCGGATCGACGAGTTGCGTGAGAAGATTGATAGCGCCGCCAAGGCGGCGCTGGGTCGCGTCTTCAACCCGGATTCGCCGAAGCAATTGGCCGCGGCGCTGTTCAACAAGGCGGATGCGGGGCCGGGCGAGGAGGGGCTGGGGCTCAAGCCGGTGAAGCGGACGCAGACGGGGTACTCGACGGATGTCGAAGTGCTGGAGAAGCTCGCCGAGGACCCGGCGGTGAAGACCGAGTTGCCGCGGCTGATCCTCGACTACCGCGAGCTGACGAAGCTGGTCTCGACGTACCTGGTGGCGCTCAAGGAGGCGATCAACCCGAAGACGGGGCGGATCCACGCGAGCTTCAGCCAGACGGTGGCGGTGACAGGGCGGCTGGCGTCGAGCGACCCGAACCTGCAGAACATCCCGATCCGGTCGGAGATCGGGCGCGATATCCGGCGGGCGTTCATCGCGCCGCCCGGGTGCGTACTGATCTCGGCGGACTACTCGCAGATCGAACTGCGGCTGCTGGCGCACCTGTCGCAGGATCCGGCCTTGATCCAGGCGTTCATGGAGGACCAGGACATCCACGCCGCCGTGGCCGCACAGATTCACAACATCCGCCCGGAGGAGGTGAGCAAGGCGCAACGCTCGGGCGCGAAGATGGTCAACTTCGGGATCGTCTACGGCATCACGGCCTTCGGGCTGGGACGCCGGCTGGGGATCGGTAACTCGGAAGCGGACGAGATCATCATCGGGTACAAGAAGCGCTTCGCGGGGATCACGACGTTCCTGCAGGAGTGCGTGAGCTTCGCCCAGCAGCACGGGTATGTGGAGACGATGCTCAAGCGGCGGCGTCCAATCCCGGATATCCACTCGAACATCCCGGCGCGGCGGGCGTTCGCCGAGCGGACGGCGATCAACTCGGTGGTGCAGGGCTCGGCGGCGGACCTGATCAAGCTGGCGATGGTGGACCTGTCGCGGCCGGGGGTGCTGCCCGAGGGTGTGCGGATGCTGCTGCAGATCCACGACGAACTGGTCTTCGAGTCGCCGAAGGCGGCGTCGGAGAAGGCGCAGAAGACCATCGTGAGGCACATGGAGGGGGCGATGAAGCTGAGCGTGCCGCTGAAGGTGGACGCCGGCGCGGATGTCACGTGGTTCGAGGGGGAGTAGCAACGGCCAAGCGCGGCTGAAGGATCGTGAAGCGCAGGGCCAAGAGCAGGACCGGCGTCAGGACGATCGCGGCGCCGGCGGCGATGACCATGTTGCCGAAGCCCTGGAAGCCGGCTTCCATGCCGCTGAGCACGGCGAACTCATTAGCGTGGCCGGTTCCGTGGGCATCGACGGTGATGCGGTGGAATTCGTGATAATCGTCGAGGAGCACGGAGAAAGTGACGGCGTGGGCGCCGTCGGCGGCGGGGACGATCTCGAACCGGGCGCCGATGAATTCCTTCGGCGAGGCGGCCTTTCGGTGGGCGATGTAGTTGCCGACGTAGTCCACCTTTGTGCCGGCCGGGGGGAGCAGACGCATCGAATCGAGCCGGACGTAGCCGTCCTTGTCGCGGGCCTTGTAGTGGAGGAGCCCGGTCGTGGCGGCGCCGGGCTTGATCGCCTGGGTAAAGTCCCAGAAGGGGATCGCCACGGCCTCGTCCATCACACCCAGGGGCTCGCCGTCGTGGCCGCCGATCACGGGTTCGGCGTCGGTTGACGGGAAGAGGAGGCAAGCCAGTTCGGGGATCGGCTTGGAGGACATCTGCGGGTTCCAGCGGACGCGAGGGCGGGTGGCGGGGAGGATGGCCCAGATCGCGACGAAGGCCGCAACAAATGTCGCGACGGCGAGAACCGCCCACAGGCCCCAGCGACGGCGCGGGCGGGATTGTCGCGTGATGAGGCGGGTGGAGGTGGCCATGGCGCGGTCAAGGGTATGTCCGTGCAGATCCGTGCCCTTGCAGACCGGTCACCTGATGGGCCGCAGGATCGTCGCGCGGAGGCCTAGAAGTGCCAGCGGCGTGAGGATGGCGGCGATGGCGAGGGAATAGACGATGTTGAGGGCCTGGCGGATGCCCGAGCCCTTGGAGATGAGCACGGTGTGGAGGAGCGGGTGCTCCTTGCCGGCGGCATCAACGCCGTAACGGTACTCCTCAACGTAGTCGTTGAAGAAAAAGGTGAGCGTGATCTCCCTCGCCCCCTCGGGGCCGCTCAATGCAAATTCTGATCGCACGAAATCGTGGTATTTGCGGATGCGGTAGGAGCGATCGAACGCGGTCAGGTAGTCTCGATCGACACCAGCGGGTGGGAAGAACCGGAGGTCGGCCAGGCGGGCGTAGCGTTCGCCCTCGGGGGCGGTGTAGACGATCATGCCGACGGTGGGGCCGGGCGCGCCCTGGCGGGCGGCGGCGGCGGGGCCGATGCGGGCGGCCTCGAGTTCCCATTCGCTGTTGCAGAGCGCCCGCAACAACTCGTCGGAGGTGGGAACACCGCCGGGGGCGAAGATCGAGATGTCCGGCGAGGCGGGGAACATGAGGTACTTGAAACCGGGGAACTTCTCGGTGGTCGCCGCGGCGTCCCAGACGACCTTGGGGACCGGGCGGGGCAGCGCGCAGCGGGCAGCCAGGCCGATGGCGAGGGCCACCGCGAAGCCGATGACGCACCACATCGCGACGCGGCGGCGTGGCGGGCGTGGTCGCGAACTGGTCCTGGCGGGTGCGGGCATGCTGGTGCGGCCAAGCGTATCGACCGGTTCACAGGTGGGCCGACGAATGATCGGCGGCGTGAAGGCGAAGCGGCATTCGCGCATCTCCATTCCGCCTAGCATCCGCTTTGACGGCGGAATGGAGTCCGGCGTGGAGCGCAGCGTCACATCCGAGCGAGAGGAAGGTCGGTCCGCCGAGAGCGGTGCGCCCGGGGCGGTCGCCGCACGGCTGCCGACAGCGGCGCCGACGTTCTGGGGCGTGATGCGGCACGTGCATTACCGCAACATGCTCGGCGCGCAGTTCGTCTCGAACATCGGCGGGTGGATGGAGATGTTCGGGATGCAGTGGCTGGTAGCGGCCAAGACCGGCTCGCTGCGGGCGATGGGGTTTCTCGGCGCGGCCCAGCTCATCCCGATCATGCTCTTCGGCATCCCCGGCGGCGTGGTGGCCGACCGCGTGAACCGCAAGAAGCTGCTGATCGTGACGCAGACGATGCTCATGCTCGTGGCGGCGGTGGTGGCGCTGCTGAGCTACCTGGAGTTTCCCGCGGGCGGTTGGTGGATGGATGTGTGCCAGGCCGCGGGCCGGATGATGGGGAGCACCAAGTCGCCTGAGTACGTGGTGCCGCTGATGATCCTGGGGGCGATCAACGGCACGATCATGGCGTTCAACATGCCGGCGTGGCAGGTTTTGACGCCGCGGCTGGTGCCACGCGAGGAGTTGACGGCGGCGATCACGCTCAACGGGATTCAGTTCAACCTGTCGCGGATGGTGGGCCCCGGCGTGGCGGGGGTGATCATGGCGTGGCAAGGAGCGACGCCGCTGTTCATCTTCAACACGCTGAGCTTTTTGGGCGTGGTGCTCACAGCGACGACGACGCCCGATGCGCCGGCGCCGGCGCGACGGAACCAGCACCCGTGGCACGAGGTGCGCGAGGCGGCGCGGTTTGTGATGCACGAGCCGGGGCCGCGGGCGGTGTTTTTGGCAATGACGATGATGAGCCTGCTGGCAGCACCGCTGGTGCGCGTGCTGCCGCTGTTTGTGATGGATGTCTACGGGCTGCCGGAGAAGGACGCCGAGGGGGTAAGCAGCCTGCTGCTGGCGCTGCAGGGGATCGGCGCGGTGGCGGGCGGGCTGAGCCTGAAGTTCATCCCGCGCTGGTACCCCAAGCACCACTTCATCCCGATGGCGGTGATGTGCGCGGGGCTATCGATCAGCGCGTTCGCGGCGACGAGCACGGTGTGGTCTGGGTACATCGCGATGCTGGTGTGCGGGTTCTTCTGGATCTGGGCGTTCAACCAGAGCTGGGCGGCGATGCAGCACCTGGTGACCGACGTGATGCGCGGGCGGGTGCTGGCGCTGGCGAACGTCTTCGCGTTCGGTGCGACGGCGCTGGGCAGCGTGGTGCTGGGGTGGATCGGCGACGGGCTCAAGCAGGTGCATGGGGGGCCGCTGACCGATGCCCGGGCGACGCAGGTCTCGATCCTGACGCTTTCGCTGCCGCTGTTCATCGCGGGGATCGTGATGCTGAGCTACCGCACGCCGGAGGTGGACGGGATGCCGCGGCGGCTGGCGGACGGGACGCGGCCGACGCGGAACTTCATCAAGGCGATTCTCGGGAGCGAACACAAGCCGCGGCCGGCGGCGGAAGAGACCGACGCGGCGGGGCGGCTGTAGGAGGTGTGCGATGGACGGCGTGGTGGTGCGGGCGGCGCGGGAGACGGACTTTGACGCGTGCGCGGCGCTGGTGAATGTGTACATCCGCGGCACGGCGATCCACTTTGGGATTGACGAGCAGAGCGGGGCGGAGCTGCGCGAGATGTGGCGGAAATATGCGGGGCGCTACCCGTGGCTGATCGCGGAGGTGGATGGCGTATTTGCCGGGTATGCCAAGGCGGGGGTGTGGCGCGAGCGGGCGGCGTATCAGTGGACGCCGGAGTGCGGGGTGTACGTGGAGGAGCGGTTTCATCGGCTGGGGGTGGCGCGGGCGCTGTATGGGCGGCTGTTCGAGGTGATGCGCGGGCAGGGGTTCGAGTCGGTGATCGCGGGGATCACGCTGCCGAACGAGGCGAGCGTGCGGCTGCACGAGTCGATGGGGTTCGACGCTGCGGGTGTGGTGCGGCGGGCGGGGTGGAAGCTGGGGCGG
>JBOHNM010000190.1:0-6640 GCA_050730675.1 Phycisphaerales bacterium
TGCCAGACGTGCCACAACTACACCGAGAGCGAGATCAAGTCGCGCGTGGATGTCATCCAGGACCGCCACAAGCAGCTCATGGATCGCGCCGAGATCGCCGTGGTTGACCTGATCAACGCCATCAAGGCCGCGAAGGAAGCCGGCGCGACCGACGAGCAGCTCAAGCCCGCCCGTGAGCTGCAGCGGGCGGCGCAATGGCGCACGGATTTCTGTAATGCGGAGAATTCGATGGGCTTCCACGCGCCTCAGGAATCCGCCCGGATCCTCGGCGAGGCGATCGACTTCGCCCGCCAGGGCCAAGTGGCTGTCGCCAAGCTGAAGCCACCTTCAGCGGCCGCATCAAGACCCTGATTTCACTGGATAGCTGAGAGGTGTCAATCCTGGCAACCTGTGCAGGCCGTGAGGCCGCGCACGGTCGGGTTCTTGTCGTTCTCACTGGCTTGGGAGACGGCTGAATCGCACCGTATGGGTGCGTCGGCATCCGCGCCGCGCAGTCCCCACCGCTCTCCCCGTAGAAAAGGAAAGACCCATGTCACTGCTCCGTACCCTGGCATTTTCTCTCGTTGCCACCGCCGGTTTCGCTGCGACCGCCAGCGCCGACACCGTCAACGCGGTGATCACCGCCGACAACCACTACAGCCTGTATGCCAAGACCGGCTCGGTGGTGTCGCTCATCGGCGGCAACGAACTGGGCGCCGGCGGCGCTCCCGGCACGTACAACTGGTCTCTTCCCGAGAACGCTTCTTTCGAGGCCGGCGACCGAATCTACATCGCGGCCTGGTCCGACGGCAGCGTTGCCCAGGGCCTGCTGGCGCAGATCACCCTCGGCAACACCTCTCTCGACTCTGGTCACCCGCTGTGGCAGGTCTACGCCACCGGTCTGGACCTTGGCGATGGCGATCCATGGCCCTCGGCGATCCAGATTGACGACCTGACCAAGTTCGCCGACGAGAACAACCTGTGGGAAGCGCCCTTTGTCGGCGGCGCCAACGGCATCGCCCCATGGGGAGCCATCCCGGGCATCAACGAAAGCGCCAAGTGGATGTGGTACAACGCTCCCAACGTGGCCGACCCGCTCCAGGGCGGCTCCAACGCTGGTGAGTTCCTCATCTTCTCGATGGCCGTGCCCACCCCGGGCGCGGCGGCCCTCGCCGGTCTCGGCGGCCTGGTCGCCCTGCGTCGCCGCCGTCGCTGATCCGCTCTCGGCTGCAACTCGTGCTCCTTCTCGGGCTCGGTTTTATTGAGCTCTCTCTCCTGGGGGCGGTCGAGGAATACTCGACTGCCCTCCCTTCGTTTTTGGTGTGTGGAGGCGACGGGCGAAGCCGCCCGCGGCTATTCTGGAGCCGCAAACCTCATCCGTCCGACCTTGCCACGGAGGGCAAGCCATGGCCACTGCATCCAGCACGACGCTCCTCGACCCGCCGACCACCGAGGCCAAAGCCGTGAAGAAAGAAAAGTCCGCCCCGCGCGTGACCGCCGAGACGATGGCGGCCAAGCAGCGCGATATTTCCGTCTCCGAGTTCTTCGCCAAGAACCGCCACCTGCTGGGGTTCGACAACCCGCGCAAGGCGCTGCTCACCACGGTCAAAGAGGCGGTTGACAACTCCCTCGACGCCTGCGAAGAGGCGAGCATCCTTCCTGACATCACCGTGGTGATCGAGGACCTGCAACCAGACCGTCCCTCCACCGCCAAGCAGAGCCGCTACCGCATCACGGTCGTTGACAACGGCCCAGGCATCGTGCGCGGCCAAGTCGAGAACGTCTTCGGCCGACTGCTCTTCGGCTCCAAGTTCCACCGCCTCAAGATGTCGCGTGGGCAGCAGGGCATCGGCATCTCGGCCGCGGGCATGTACGGTCTGATCACCACCGGCAAGCCGATGCTGATCCAGACGCGTCCCAAGGCGAACAAGCCGGCTCACCACATCGAGCTGGCGATGAACACTAAGACCAACCGCGCCGAGGTGACGGTTGATGAGGAGACCGACGACTTTCCCCTCAAGCGATTGCGCGATCTTTCGTCATCGGTGCGTGAACTCGCAGAGAAGGGCGAGTTTCTCGGCGCAGGGGATTATCCCACTGGCACGAGCGTCTCGATCGAACTCGAGGGCAAATACCAGCGCGGCCGCGGATCCGTGGATGAGTTCCTCGAACTCACTGCAATCGCCAACCCGCACGCCAAGTTCACCTTCGTCCGCCCGACGCGTGAGACGACCGAGGACGACGAGCCCGCTCTGCTCAAGGGCAAGAAGGCCGCGGCAGCCGAAGCCGACGCGACCGCATCTCCCGAAACGCCCCCTGCCGCTCCGGCGATCACGCAGGACTTGGGTGACCTCGTCATCTTCCCGCGCGGCGTGAAGGAACTCCCGCCCGAGACGAAAGAGATCCAGCCCCACCCGCGCGGCGTCGAACTCGGCACGCTCCTGCAGATGCTCAAGGACTACGAGGCGAGCGAGAAGGGCGGCACGCTCTACAATTTCCTGCAGGAGAAGTTCTGCCGCGTTTCGTCCGGCACGGCCGGCGACTTCTGCTCCAAGATCAAGCTCACGAGCCGTACCAAGGTTGCCGACGTCGAGCCGCCGCAGGCTGAAGCGCTTTACAAGCTCTTCCAGGAAGCCAAACTCGCCCCGCCGCCGACCGACTGCCTTGCCCCCATCGGCGTGCGCCAGCTCCTGGCCGGCATGCTCAAGGGTGTGCGGGCCGAGTTCTATGCCGCCAGCTCTCGCGAGCCCGAGGTCTACCGCGGTCGGCCCTTCCAGATCGAGGCCGCCATCGCCTTCGGCGGCGAACTCCCCGCCGACGATACCTGCCGCGTTATCCGCTTCGCCAACCGCGTGCCGCTGCTCTTCCAGCAGTCGGCGTGCTCGAGCTTCAAGAGTGTGGCAGAGACGAACTGGCGCAACTACGACCTCCAACAACCGCGCGGCGCCGCGCCGGTCGGCGCGCTGGTGATCATGATTCACATGGCCAGTGTGTGGGTGCCGTTCACGAGCGAGAGCAAGGAGGCGATCGCCGACTACGACGAGATCCGCAAGGAGATGAAGCTCGCGCTGATGGAGTGCGGCCGCAAGCTCGGCACCTACCTCCGCAAACGGGCCAAGATGAAGCGTGAGAGCGAGCGACGCGACGTCTTCGAGCGCTACATCGGCGAGATCTCCAAGGCCATCAACGCCATCAACGGCGCGGATGCCAAGAAGCTCTACGACGCTCTCCTGGCCCAGGCTAAGAAGCGCACCGCCATCGCTGACCTTGAACTTGATGAAGAGGGCAAGGCCGTCAAGGACGAGGACCCGTCGGATCAGGAAGGCGTGATCATTGTCGATAACGCGATCGCGCCGCTCGGCGATGCCCCACCCGTTAAGCAGTCCAGGGCCGAGGCCGCAATGCTGAAGGTTGCGGCGATGGCGAAGGACGACGAGCCCACGCTCATGGATGTGGCGGAACGCAAGCGTGCTGACCGCAAGGGCCGCACCGCGAGCAAGCCCGCGCCGACCAAGGCCAAGGGCGCGACGGCGAAGTCCGCTCCCGTCAAGCCCGTCGCGGCCAAGAAATCTGAGCCCGCGGCTCCGTCTCCGGCTGCAGAGAAAAAGCCCAAGCCCAGGATGCGTCTGGACCTCAAAACTGGCAAGCACGTTCCGGTTGAGGACGGTCCACGCCTGTTCTAGTCGATTTGACGTGGCTGTGCACCTCCCGCTTGGCATTGCCCCGCGCATGGGGTATGGTGCATGGTCGCGTCGCATCGTTGCACAATCTCTCGGACGACGGAAGGGTGTTCCTCCGTCGGGTTTGAAGGAGACCGTCCATGCCATCGGCCGTGCAGACATTCCTGTTCGCGGCGGCCCTCGCTTGGGGATCATCCGTCGAGGCGACGATCATCACCCTCAACGCCGGCGCAAGCTCCGGTGTTGGAATGACGCCAACGACCGGCACCGGGACATCCGCCGACCCATTCGTGCTGACCGTGACGCTTGCAGGCGACTCACCCGTGGCGGTCATCAGCATCGACTCGCGAACGGACGACCCCGCCGGGTTGGGCTACGACTGGTCGGCGTATTTCCGCGTCATCGTTACAAACATCAGCGCCAACACATGGTCGTACATGAACAACGACCTGCAGGTTGTTCTGGGCATCGACAGCACCGAGGGGGACGGGCTTTCGTTCGCTCAGGGCAACAACGCGGTGCGCCCGTTCACCTGCGACCTCCTCCCGATTGTGCTCGAGACCACCGATGTGCGCGACTGGATCAATTTTCGCGAGGGCTCGGTCATGCCCGGCCAGACGATGACCATGAACTTTGTCATCTCAGATAATTCAAGCAATCGTGAGCGAACCGACTACCTGGTGCTCACGCCGAATCTCGTGCCCGCTGCAGGAACGGCACTCCCAGCTGCGCTCGCCGTTCTCGCGGTTGCTCGCCGTCGTCGCGCGGTCTGATTGAATGCGTGCGCGACGCACCCTGCCGCGGCACCTCACACGCTGGCATCCGGCTCGCACGCCGCTGGCACGGGAGGTATGCTCCTTCGGGATTTCCCGGAGCATCTAATGTCCAGTTCGAACCGCTTCCAGGTTCAATCGCTTGTTTTCGTCCTGCTCGCGATGCTCGCGTCAGCATCGGCCGCAGTCTGCTCACAGCGCGCCAATCCACCCGAGCCCCAGCCTTCGCGGTCCGTCGCCGCGTCGCGCCCCAACATCCTCTACATCATGGCCGATGACCACGCAGCCCACGCGCTTTCGTGCTACGGCAGCAAGATCAACACCACGCCGAACCTCGACAAGTTCGCCTCGCAGGGGATGCTCTTCACAAGCGACTTCTGCACCAACTCCATCTGCACGCCCGTTCGCGCCGTGCTCATGACCGGCCGCTACAGCCACCTCAATGGCGTGCGTGACAACTCGGGCATTCTTCCGAAGGACTCGTTGACCGCGCCCGGCCTGCTCAAGGCCGCGGGGTACCAGACCGCCATCATCGGCAAGTGGCACCTCAACCGCGCGCCGAGCCCGTCCGACTTTGATCACTCGGACATCCTCGTCGGTCAGGGTGCATACCACGACCCGGATTTCATTTCGGACGGTGTCCGCGGCAAAACCAAGGGCTACGTTGTCGATCTCACCGTTGACAAGTCCATGGACTGGATCCACGCCCGCGACCAGAAGAAGCCCTTCTTGCTCTACTGCCATCTCAACGCCCCCCACCGCCCCTGGCAGCCCGATGAAGCACACACCAAGCTCTTCGACGACAAGGACATTCCCCTCCCCACAACCTTCGATGATGACTACGCCACCCGCTCCGCCGCGGCGATGCGCCAGACCATGTCCATCGACAAGGACCTGACGCCGACAGACCTCAAAGTTGCTCCACCCGCCGGCCTCTCCGGTCACGACTTGAAAGTGTGGAAGTATCAGCGGTATATGAAGGACTATCTCCGCTGCATCGCGTCGATCGACGACAACATGGGCCGTCTGATGAAGTTCCTCGAGGATCAGGGTCTCGCCGACAACACCATCGTCATCTACACCTCCGACCAGGGCTTCTTCCTGGGCGACCATGGCTGGTACGACAAACGCTTCATGTACGAGCCGGCACTCCGCTCCCCACTGATCGTCCGCTACCCCGCCGAGGTCGCGCCCGGCTCGACTTGTGACCGCATGGTCAGCAGCCTCGATTTCGCGCCGACGTTCCTCGACTTCGCGGGTGTCCATGGTCCCGGCGGCGACCTTGCCATGCAGGGCGTTTCCCTCCGCCCACTCCTGAATGGCAAGCTTCCCACCGATTGGCGGACCAGCCATTACTACCACTACTACGAGGCCGGCCAGCCCCACACCGTGGCCGCCCACTACGGCGTCCGCACCGACCGCTACAAGCTCATCCGCTTCCACGGGGCGGTGGAGGCTTGGGAGTTCTACGACCTCAAAGAAGATCCCGACGAACTCCGCAATGCCTACGCGGATCCGAAGTACGCGACACAGGTCGCCGACCTGAAACGCGAGCTTGCGCGACTCCGCACACAATACCGTGACACCGACGGACCAAATCCTGACGCCCCGCTTGCCGAGCCGAAAGAGCCCGGCGTTAAGGCTTCGCCACGCTGAACGTATCCCCTTGCGACAGGTCTCCCGTCTCCAGCCCCTTGCGGAACCATCGCGCCCGCTGCTCGCTGGTGCCGTGCGTGAACGTCTCCGGCGCCACCGTGCCTCGGGCACGCCTCTGCAATCGATCATCGCCGATCGCCGCGGCACACCGCATCGCTTCTTCGATGTCACCCGCCTCCAGGATTTGCCGTGCCCCCTGCGCGTGGTGCGCCCACACCCCCGCGAAGAAATCCGCCTGAAGCTCCAGCCGCACCGAAAGATCGTTCGCCTCCGCCTTGCTCATGCGCTGCTGTTGTTCGTGCACCTGCTGTGAAATCCCCAGTAGATTCTGCACGTGATGCCCCACCTCGTGGGCAATTACATACGCCTGCGCGAAGTCCCCCGGCGCACCAAAACGTGTCGCCAGATCGTCATAGAAGGCCAGGTCGATGTACACCTTCGTGTCTGCCGGGCAATAGAAAGGTCCCGTTGCCGCGCTCGCCATACCGCACGCTGAGTCCACCGTGTCGCTGAAGAGCACCAGCCGCGGCGCCTGGTACCGCTTACCCCCCC
>JBOHNM010000191.1:0-6494 GCA_050730675.1 Phycisphaerales bacterium
TGTCAGCGCCCTGGCGATTGAGACCGTTGAAGTCGATGTCCACGTTGCCGCGGTAGCGGGGCGTGCCATCGACGGGGTTGGCCGCCTGGCTGGCGCCGCGCAGCCGGTTCTGGCCCCAGCGCGTCGGGTTGGCCGCCGTCGGCCCCGCATCAAAGAATAGGTCAAGCTTGGTGTAATCCGTCTTGAGGTTGCCGGTGAGCAGCAGGTACAACTTGCCGTTCTCGACGCGTGAGTACACCGCATCGATCTCCGAGCCGGTCGCGATGTCGCGATCGCCCGTCAGGATGACAGGTGCGCCGACCACGCCCGCGATGTTTGTGTTATCAACCGCGCCGCGGACGACGGGGGCCGCGGCATCGCCGCCGGTCAGCGCGCCGGTCGTGTTGGTCACGGCGCCGGCGTTGCTGAACTGGTTGGCGCCGCAGTAGGCGAACGTCCACGCCGCGCCGTCGAAGGCCATGAAGTCCACGTACATGTTGAACACGCCCGGCTGGGCCGCGCGATCAACCTCGCCGACATTCACGCCGACGACATAGCGCGCTGCGAAGCCGGTGTCGAAGGTCATGCCGTTGAGGGCCGCGTACGACTGCCCGGTCCCCAGCCCCGCGAGTTGGGACTGCCCCGCCGCCCCGGTGTCGATCGCGATCACCAGCTTGTTGCCGTTGGCCTCGACGTTTCCGGCAATAAACAGATGCAGGTTGCCGCCGCTGCGCCGGGCGTAGATCGCATCGATCTCCGAGCCCTCGTTGCCGAGGGACCCGTTGCCGGCGTTGCCGCCGCGCTGGCCGTGCGTTGCATCGCCGTAGCCCGTGTAATTGGTCTGCACGCGGCCCTGCGCCGGATTGGGCAGCGCGCCGTACGGGTTGCTGGTGTCGGGCTCGTCGCGCCGGCCGTCGATCGTCTGGGCCGGGTTAGCGGTGTTCGGCGTCGGAAGCGTGATCCACTGCACGGCCGTCGCGCCTGTGCCGATCGTGTTCATGTCCGTGGTGGACGGTGTGCCGAGGTTGCCGTTGTTGAGGTTCAACCCGCCCAGCCATTGGTTCGACAGGTTGTTGCAGTCACCGCTGGCGACAAAGCAGCAGACTTTGATGTTCGCAGGCGTGGTCAGCCCCAATGCGTCCAGCGGGATCACCAGTTCCACGCCCGTCGTCACGGCCTCGGGGTTGCCGGCGTTCGGCGACGGTTGGCTGTCGCCGAAGTTCGTCGGGATCGCGTTCACCCACTTCGCCGCGCCGTAGTTGTCGTCGGTCGGCGACGTCGTCTTCTTGCCGTCGATCACGGGCGGAACGGCCAGAGCCGCAGAAGCCAGCGCGAGCGCCAGCGTGGCGGGAACGGAGGAGCGGTGAAGCATCGGTGTTTCCTTGCGAATGAACCTCAGACCGGACCACAAAACCAGCGGCGGCGACGAACCAAATTGGCTTTGTCCGCAGCGACGATGGTGACAACGGCAGCGCAGAACGCCGCCGCGTGTAAGAGTTTACATCGATTCTTCGAATTTGCCCGTCAGTACCAACAAAAAGCCCCCCAACCTGCCTACGGGAACCCCTGGCGCTCCCCCGCACCATGGGTCGCGGCTACTGCACAAGGGCTACCGCTCACCCGCTTGCCCAGTTTCACCGCCAGAGATCACGAACACCCCCGCAGACCGGTGGCCGACTTGCAAGCCTGTCTGGGCACCCGGTTCGACCCGTCGAGCCGTCCCTCCCACCAAGCCGGTCGCATCAAATCTCCCGGAGCCACGGTTCAAGACCACCAGCACCCGCCGGTCGTTCAATTGCCGCTCGAAGGCCACCACATCCGGGTTTCCGGTCTCGACATGCCGCAGCGCCCCGTACCTCAGCACTGGGCCGATCTCGGCGTTGCGTCGCAGCAGCAGCCAGTGCGAGACCCGCTCTCGTAGTTCCGGCAACGCGTTCTCGTCCGGGTCATCGCGCGGCCCAAGGTCCGGCCACGGCACGGGCTTGCGACAATCCGGGTCGTCGCCGCCGTAGACGCCCCATTCGTCCCCCGCGAAGATCATCGGTGCGCCCGTGTACGTGGTCAGCAGCGCAACTCCGACCTCCAGCAATTCGTACGCCTCGCGCTTCGGCTTGCCCCGTCGGTAGCTCGCATCCGCCCGCGGCGTCCCGTCGTCGTACGGCCGCCCCGGGTTGGCGATGCGGCTCACTACGCGGTCGGTGTCGTGCGAACCCAGCAGGTTCATCTGCACCAGGTCTGTCGCCGGGTGATTGCAGAAGACCGCGCCCAACTCTCGCGCCAGTTCGGTGTTCCCCATCCCCGGCTCGCCGCAGAGCCACGCGATGACCGGCCGCGCCATCGGGTAATTCATCTGTCCGTCAAATCCGTTCGACCCAAAGAACGCCTGCGCCGGATACCAGATCTCCGCGATCAGCAGCGCCTCGGGGTTCAGCACTTTCACGTGCTTTCGCCAGTCGCTCCAGAACGCCGTGCCGATATCTCCCGCGACATCCAGCCTCCACCCGTCGATCCCCTGCGCGCCTGCCGAAGCTTCCGGGTTCATCCAGCGGCTCGTCACATCGAAGATGTGCTGCTTCACCGGCGGCGCCAGGTCCTTGCTCCTGGTCTGCTTGAATGACGGTAATCCGCCGTTACGTCCGTCCCATGCCCGCCACCCCGTCACCATGCCGGGGCCCACGTACCGCAGCGGATCGCCGGGAGCGATCGGCTCATCCCCAAACGGCGGCGCCAGCCGTACGTCGTACCACCCCAGATACGGCGATTCCTTACCGCGTGCGAAGACGTCCTCGAAAGCCCAGAACTTCTTCCCCGTGTGGTTCCACACACCGTCGAAGACCATCCGTAGGCCGTCCGCGTGCGCCCGCGGCAGCAATTCCTCCACCACGTAACGATCCGCCGCAGTCCACGTCCACGTCGCCGGGTCGTGCGTCTCCCACGGCTCGTGCCATCGCATCGGCGGATCGCTGCCGGGATGGCCCAAGGCTCCATCGATGTGCCGATAGTCCGCGGCGTCGTACTTGTGCAGGCTCGGCGCGCGAAAGATGGGTGTCAGGTAGATCGCATCCACGCCGAACGCCTTTAACTCACCGAGCTTTTCAGTCACGCCCTGCAGGTCGCCCCCGTACCGCCGCCGCGTGGCCACCTGATCCAAAGGGTCACGCTCCCCTTGTGCCGCCCGCCGCGCCGGGCCCCCAAGAACAGCCTCCGCCCGCGCCGCTTCAAGCTCATCCACCTCGACTTCGTGCCACGCGCTGTTCCACCGCTTGGCGAACACCCCCGGCTGCCGAGCAGGAGTCGGGTCGTTCCCAGTGTTCCCGTTTCGGAACCGCTCCGGCATGATCTGGTACCACACCGCCCCCTTGGCCCAGTCGGGTGTGCGCACATCCGGGTCCATCGTCAGCGCGGTTGTCACCGCCGGCAACTCGGCGCGCCCCGCAGGACCATCTACGAAGACCGTCACGGTGATGCGTTCGGCCTTCCCAACCATCGTGCGCCCGGTGAAAACCGCCGCCACCCCTCCAGCCGCCCGCTCCATTTCATTCAGTGGCCGCCGCCGAAGGTCCACCTCGTACGTGTCTCCGCTGGGCTTGGTTACCGTTGCCCGCGCCCGCGTTTCCCCGAGCGGCGCGGTCTCCCACACCACCTCAATATCCGCCAGCCCCAGCCCCTCGGAAATGGGCACCACCCGGGTTGTGGGTCCGCCTGCAGTGTCACCCATCATCCCCTCCGCTCGGTTAGTCGAACCATGCCCTAGGGTCAGCGCAAGCCATGCCGCCAACAGCACCACCGCCCCCCAGAGGCTTCCCCCGGGTGCCGCAAATCTTCCGAACTCTCTGGAACCAAGTTGCATCAAGATCGCGCACAGATGATACTGTTTGTCAGCCCCGCGCTCGTCGGGGGTCATCCGGCCCGGGTCCGCGGCTCACAACCGCGTGTGTTTCGTTGATACAGGAGCCGCAGCATGCTCGTTCGCAACCGTGGGTGTGGTCGGGAGCGTCTGGCCTTCACGCTCATCGAACTGCTGGTCGTCATCGCGATCATCGCGCTGCTCGTCGGCATCCTGCTGCCGGCGCTCGCCAAGGCACGCCGCAGCGCTCAGGCCGCCGCCTGCCTCAGCAACGTGCGTCAGATGGGCCTCATCATGACGTACTACTCCAACGAGCAGAAGAGCTGGTATCCGCTCCTGCCGATGAACGCCCAAGCATTGCCCCACTGGACCGATCCGATGGTGTCAGCTCGGTATCTCGACAAGCAATACATCTTCGGCGGCGTCGCCGGTCTGTTCAGCCTCAACCAGATCGGCGAGGGCACGACCGCATTCGGGTACCAAGGCTTTGATCAGGGCAACGGAGTGCGGTCGTACATGCCCGACGGCCGCCAGAATTTTCCAATCCTCAAGCCTTACCTCGATGGCGGCTACGGCGTGCTTGTCTGCCCGGCGGACAAGTCCGACACGTACTACGGCCCGTACAACTCCTCGTTCAGCTTCGGTTCCGCTTCACCTCTTGCCAACCGCACCCCGACACAGCCCGGCAAGGAAGAGGACATCGTCTCCTTCAACATCAGCTACATGTACATCGCCGGCTTCAAGCAGGATGAGGGCGTTCTCGTCAAGCCTGCGCCGCTCTGGGGTGATGAAACCAACGGCTGTGATATCTCCACCCGGGCTTGGTATTCGGTGCAAAACGGAACAACAGCGGGAGAATTAAGCGCCAATGACGCTCGCGATGGTTACTACGGCAAGAAAGACAATCACGGTACTGACGGTGGCCACTGGGTCTTCACCGACGGTCACGCCGACTTGATCAAAGACAACATTGTCCAGACCTTCTTCTCGAATCCGACAAACACGACGAACAGTCAGTCTGTGAACTTGATTGATGGGCGAAGAAGCCAGCGGCTGCAAGCGTTCGATTAAGTTTGATTGGGCGTTTCATCGTCGAGTTTGCTACGTGTATGATGATCGGAGATGAGCTTCCTCCGATTGATTTTGGATTGACTCAATCACAGCGAATTCGTTTCGCAATTGTTTGAATACGCTGCTTTCCTGGCGATCGCAAAGTGCGACCTATATGCGTTAATAGATTCGCGCTCAAATTCTCCCGTGGGAAAAAGGGAGTTGACCATGCAAATCTCGAGGCTGCGTCTTTTCACCGCCAGTGCGGTAGCAATGTTGTTTTCAGCGAATCTCTCGGCGTTACAAGATCCGGGGTGCAAAGGTTGGGGCGGACAACATCAGGTATGTCCCATAGAGCGGATCGATTGGACTTATGCGCCCGAATGGTCGTTCGCACTGCGAACGCCCGACATGCGATTGGTGAATGTTACGGCGAGCAGTCTTGCAGCCACAGCAAGTAGCCAATCACGTCAACAGAGACTGTGCAACACCAATGAGTGCGCGCCCACGATTTTGGAAGAAGGCGTGATCGACAACGACGGAACCTCCAGTGGTTCGGGCGCACTTGTCACCAGCGGCATTCTGGTGATGGCGAATCGGGGTGCTTCTGCAACATCTGCTCCCCAGGAAATTTGGGGAAACACGTGTACAGGATCGAATTCATCCATTTCGTTTGAGGCACACGTTCCGCCCACTTTGAATTCGACCGTTGTAGCTGGCTCGGGAGGGGCCTTGGCCAAGGGTTGCGAGTACCGGGCGACTACTCGAGGAGGCCCTGACGGTTGCGAGGCAGCGGTTTGGAGCTGGGGAAACGCCCGTGCTCGTTCGGGTGGGTGCCTCGCGGTTGAAGTCGAGCCGGTTCCTGATTCGAACCCAAGTGAAGATTTTTCGCTTGATTTGAGCGTTACTTCAACGTTGCTATTCAAGAAATCATACTCGTACTGCTTTGCAGAACCGTGCCTGGGTGCGCAGATTGATCCGCCGGTGCAGTTTCGTCCCAGCACATCGTTTGTGATTTCAGTCACCCAACTCGATTCAATGGGCGCAGTGTGCTCCACAGTTTCGCGGCGATTGACTGCGACAATCGCGGAAAGCACGCCCGGTGTTCCGACGCCGGCATTGGCGGGCGACGTCGGGTCTTTTTCTTCGACGCTGCTTTTCGTCGAGTCGTACAACTTGGATGATCAGTTCGTTGTGGATGGGCAATGTCTGACCTTCGGGTACACTCGTGGGGCGAAGATTGTCGTCAGAAACACCGGGACCATTACGCTGAGCCGCAACTGCCGCCGTATCGAGTTTTGCTTGGCGGCCGAGGGGGCTTTGGCAAACGGTGATATTGACGGCGATGGAAACCCGGGAACCGGGCCGAATTATGATGACCGTGGACAACCGACTTGCAATGACTGGCTGGCCTTCTTGGCCGCCTACGGAAAATCAGTTGGCCAGTCCGGATACGTTTTGGCGGCAGACTTGAATTCCGACGGTGTGATCGACTATCACGACATGGCCATTCTGCGTCCCATGCTCGTTTCCGCCGGCTTGACTCGTTGCCTTCTCAACGTGAATCACACCGGCGCGGTCAATTGCAGCGATCGAGACGCCTTCCTAGCGGCGTTGG
>JBOHNM010000192.1:0-6461 GCA_050730675.1 Phycisphaerales bacterium
GGACCCGATCGAGTACCTGCTCACCGACAAGAAGGCGACGATCAACCAACGCGAGATCGGCATCGACGTGCTGGACTTCAAGACCGCCCTCCGCGCCCTGGTCCGCGAGAATCCCGACGTCGTGCTCGTCGGCGAAATGCGTGACAAAGAGACGTTCGAGGCCGCCCTCAACGCCGCCGAGACAGGCCACCTCGTCTACGGCACCATCCACGCCTCGAGCACCACCCAGACGTTCAGCCGTATCTACGGCCTGTTCGAAACCGAGGAAGTGGATCAGATCCGCAAGATGCTCGGCTACCAGATGCGTGCGTTCGTGTACCAGAAGCTGCTGCCGACGCTCCACGAGAAGATCCACCGCATCCCCGCCATCGAGATCCTCATCAACAACCCGCTGGTGAACAAGTTCATCCTCGAGGCCCGCGAGGGCGAGCTGCGTGAGTACCTCCGCACCGTCGAGGCCCGTCAGTCGGGCATGATCGACTTCAACCAGTCGCTCATGGACCTGGTCGAGCGCGAGATGGTCCATATCCGAATCGCACTGGAAGCCAGCCCCAACGCCGACGACCTGCAGATGCGCCTCAAGAAGCTCGGCGGCATCAGCGCCAAGGCCTGATCCGCTCCAACCCAACTCCTCAAAACCGCCGCCCGGCCCATGCCGGGCGGCTTGCTTTGGGCCCGGGACATCCCCAGATCCGTCCGCCCCGCGCCGCTTCGGGCCTCCCGGCGACGGCTGATTCGTGTATCCTTCTCCCTCGACTCGCGGGCGGGGAACCCTCCCCGGCCCGGGGCCGAACAGATCGGTTCACCCCTGCTGGAGTTGGCATGATCCTGTCCGATTCTCCCTGGCAGCAACCGGCGATGGGCTTGCACCTCGCCGAGGGGCTGATGCTCGTCTCGGCGTGGAAGCCCCTGATCTTCCTGGTGGTCCTCGGCTGCTGGGCCTGGATCATCTCGGTGGTCTACGACAAGCACGCCGCACGCTTCTTCCTCCCGCGCGAGAAGTGGAACCTCTTCCACATGTGCATGGGCGTAGTGGCGGTCGCCGCGGCGTTCCTCATGCCCGCCCCCGAAGGTAACGAGTGGATCGGTTTCCTCGCCGGCCTGGGTGCGATGATCGTCGTCCTGATGATCTCGCTGATCGCCTACGCGGTGAGCGCGAACAAGGACGACCGTGTCCCCGAGGCGTTCCACATCAAGCTGGACATCCTCAAGAAGATGTCCGCGGCCCGCGATGCGAAGAAGAAGGACAAGTCGCAGGCACAGGTCAAACTCGCCATCCGCATGGCGGACAAGAACATCATGCCCGCGCCGGCCGCCGAGACGCCCGAGTTCGAGGTGCGCTCGATCTCCGAGAACGTCTACATCAAGGCCGTTGAGAACCGCGCTTCGCAGGTGGATATCGCGCCGGTCGGCAAGGACAACGCCTACAGCGCTTCGATGCTCGTGGATGGTGTTCGCGCCCCGGGGGAGACCTTCCCCGCCCCCATGGCCGTCAAGGTCATGGACTTCTGGCGCTCGGCCGGCAAGCTCGACCTGGCCGACCGCCGGCGCAAGCAGGTCGCCGACTTCTTCATCGAGAAGGACGCCACCAAGCGGAAAATCCGCCTGACCAGCACCGGCGTGCAGGGCGGCATGCGCGTCACGATGCTCTTCGACCCCGAGGACGCCGTCAAACGCAAGCCCGACCAGCTCGGCCTGCTCGACGTCCAGATGGAGGAATTGCGCACCCTGACCGGCGAGGCCAAGGGCCTTGTCGTGGTCGGCGGTCTGCCGGACAACGGCCGGACCACCAACCTGTACACGATCCTGGGGATGCACGATGCATACACCCTGACCGTCGGCACGCTCGAGATCGACCAGCAGCACACGCTCGAGGGCGTCCGCCACCAGGTCTTCGATCCGACGGTCGAGGGCTCCGAGTTCGCCACCACCGTCCGCTCGCTCCTACGGCGCGACCCCAACGTGCTCGGCGTGTCGGATATCCCCGACCAGACCACCGCCAAGGAACTCGCCAAGGCCGAACTGGAACGCACGCGTGTCTACGCATGCGTCAAGGCCGACAGCGCCCTATCCGCGATCGACACCTGGGTCCGCATGGTCGGCGAGCCCGAACTGGCCGCCAAGCACCTGCGTGGTGTCATCGTCGGGCGCCTGCTCCGCAAGCTCTGCATGAACTGCCGCGTCGAGTACCCGCCGGCACCGGAGATGCTCAAGAAGCTCGGCGTGCCCGAGGGCAAGGTCACCAAGCTCTTCAAGAAGGGCGGCCAGGTGCTCATCAAGAACAAGCCGGAGATCTGCCCGGTCTGCAACGGCATCGGCTACGTCGGGCAGGAGGGCATCTTCGAGATCTACGCCCTCGGCCAGGAAGAGCGTGACCTCGCGGCGCAGAACAACATGGCCGGGCTCAAGGCCGCCCTGCGCAAGCGTCAGCTCCCCACCATGCAGCAAGCCGCCATCCGCAAGGCGCTGCTGGGCATCACCAGCGTCGAAGAGGTGATGCGCCTCACCAACCCCCCCACCCCCGTCGTGCCTGCAGCGAGCGCCGCCGCGGCGCCGGCCAAGGCCTAACGCACTCGATCTCGGTTTTCCGTTTCCCACTCCTTCGTCCCCCAGTGCCTTCCCTACTTCGGAACCCGCCCATGTGGATGTCTCTCGTCGTCATCGGCCTCGTCGTGGTGATGGCCTTGGTCTGGGCCACCCGGGGCTTCTTCTCCGCACTGCTGCACCTGGTCTGCACGTTGTGCGCCGGCGCGATCGCCCTGGCGCTGTGGGAGCCCTTGGCCTACTGGCTGCTCGGCTCGCAGGAGCCCGGCACGTTGGTTGATGTCGCTTGGGGCGTCTGCCTGATCGGGCCCTTCGTGCTCGCCCTCACGCTGCTGAGCGTGGCGTGCAGCGCGCTGATCCGCAACAACATCAAAGTCGGCGACATGCCCGGGCTCATCGGCGGCGGTATTCTCGGGGCCGCGGCGGGGTTCATCACCGCCGGCATCGTGGTGCTGGGCGTCGGCATGACCCGCACCCAGTCGGACTTCTTCGACTACACCCCGATCGACACCGACAACCAGGGCTCGGTCATCCGCAGCGGCGGCCTGTGGGTGCCGGCGGACCGGATGGTCGCCTCGCTCTACGGCTTCATGTCCAAGGGCTCGCTGGCCAGTAGCGCCCCTCTCGCCCGCTACTACCCGCACCTGGCCGACAGCGGCCATATGTTCCGCAACGGCAGCAAGGGCGACACGCTTCTCAAGTACACCATCCGCCCCAAAGACGTGGCCCTCAAAGGCCGCTACACCGTCGGCCTGAAGGAGAAGACCACGCTCCCGGACCTGGTCGGCGACAACAAGGCCGTGCTCGACATCGACGGCAACAAGGTCTCGGGCGGGTCGTACTACATCGAGGGCGTCGCCGTGCAGTTCAAGGCCGGCGCCAAGGAGAAGGGCGGCCAGATCGTCATCAGCCCTGCGCACGTTCAGCTCGTCTGCGCCAACAGCAGCGGGGCCGAGGTCTTCATGCCTATCGCGATGATCAGCCAGGCCAAGGGCGACAGCGTCACTTTCGGTCGCTGGCGCTTTGACGCCAAGGACGTGCTCCTCGGCTCGGTCGGCTCTGCCAACGACCCGATCATGCTCTTCGAGTTCGTGGTCCCCAAGTACGCCGCCGGCGACGAGCTGCAGCCGGTGGCCCTGTACGTCAAGGGCGTACGGCTGGACTTGTACGACCGCGACAGCGAGACTTCGCTCAAACCGTCCAAGGCACTGGCCTCGGGCGCCGACCGTGACGCGGGCCTCAACGACCTGGCACAGCTGTACAAGGACAAGTCCGACGTGATCTCCGGCCAAGCCGAGATCTGGAACCGCGAAACCGGCAACACGTTCGAGTCGCTCGTGGCCATCACCAACCGCCTGCCCGACCGGATCATTCTCAGTTCCGACAACGTCGGCGAGCTGGAGTTGAACGAGGGCAACTTCATCATGGACGGGGTCTGCAACCTCGACGCGCAGAAAGGCCTGCTGCAGCGCGGCGCCGACCGCAAGTTGATCGTGGACCGTTTCTACCCCGGCGAGGGGACGTCGATCGTGCTGGTGGACGTGACGCCGGGCAAGGACTTCGCCATCACCGCAGCTCCCAGCGCCGACGCACCGGGCGCCCCGTCGCTGGTCGACGATCAGAACATGAAGCACGGATGCGTGGGTTACGTCTACCGCGACGAATCGCTGATCAGCATCTACTTCAAGCCCGGCGATCCGATCACCGACAAGTCCAAGATCCGCTCGATCTCGCGCTCGCGCACAGACCAGAAGCTGTGGCTGGTCTTCCGCGTCCCCAACGGCGTGAAGCTCACCCGTTATGTGATCGGCACCACGCCGGTCAAGGAATTCGGTCAGCCCATGCCGATCGATGGAACCGGCCAGGCGAGATAGGCCGTCACAAAACAAAGTACCAATGACAAGGCCCCGTGCGAGCACGGGGCCTTGTTCGTTTCAGAGTCGTGGTCGAGGGCCGATCACTTCTTCTTGTCGGACTTCTCGAACTTGCCCTTGCCGGCGGGCTTGTCTTCGGCCGCGGCGGCGGGCTTGGCCTTCTCGAAGGTGCCCTTGGCAGAGGGCTTCTCCTCGGCAGCCTTGGCGTCGTGCTTCTTGCCCTTGGCCGCGGGCTTCTCGTCGGCGCCGGCATCGGCCTCGTCCTTCTCGCCGGGCTTCTTGGTGTCGAACTTGGCGGACTTGTCCTTGGTGCGCTTCTCCATCACCGGCTCGCCGCCTTCCGCGGTCGGAACGGCCGCGGCCTCGTTGGCGCGGTGGACGGGCAGCTCGCGGTCGGGCTTGACGTGGAGCTTGATGTGGGCTTCGAGTTCGGCCTCGAACTTGACGGTGATCTCGTAGTCGCCGATGCGCTTGACCGGCTGGCCGAGACGGACCTCGCGGTCGCGGATGCCGTGGAAGCCGGTCTTGTCGAGCTCGGTGGCGATCTCGTGCTGGGTGACGGCGCCGTAGAGAATGCCCAGGTCGTTGCAGGAGCGGATCATCACCAGCTCCTGGCCGTTGAGCTTCTCGATGAGCGCCTCGCGCTGCTTGCGCAGCTCGGCGAGCTGGCGGAGCGCGTCGGCGCGCTTGCCGGCGAGTTCCTTCACGCGCTCTTCGCTGGGGGCGATGGCCAGGCCGCGGGGCATGAGGAAGTTGCGGGCGTAGCCCTTGCGGACGGTCACGACGTCACCGACGATGCCGGTGTTGTCCACGTTCTCGACGAGCAAAAGCTGGATGTTGCGGGCCATGAGGCTGTCCTTTTCGGCCCCGCCTGGCAGGCGGTGTCTGGCCGGAAGTTAGGAGCCGATGCAGCGGGCACGCGCCCGGTTCAGCCCCAGCGGATGTGGGTGGAGAGCATAGGCACGGACGCACAGAACGTCACCGCACGGCGGCATGCAGAGCGAATGACCGAACAGCGCCCGCAATTGACGAACTGACGAGGCGGATCAGAACGGAATGTCGTCGTGCTCGATCGTCGGGCCCGCGCCGGCCGGAGCACGGTTGGTGCGGACCTGCGGGCTCGGTCCCCCACCGCCCTCGTCAGCACCGCCTTCGTTGCCGCCGGGGCCGCCGCGCTGACCGCCGCCTGCGGAATCGACGAACTGGAAGCTCTCGATGACCACTTTCATTTTGGACCGGTTCTGGCCGCTCTCCTTGTCCTGCCAGGTGTCGAGTTTGAGGCGGCCGACGATGAAGACAGGACGCCCCTTGGCGAGGTACTTGCCCATGATTTCCGCGGTCTTGCCCCAGGCCTCGCAGTCCACAAAGGTGACCGACTCCTTCTTTTCGCCCTCGGGAGTCGTCCACCGCTCGTTGACAGCAAGGCCGATCTTGGCCACGGCCTTGTTGCTCGGCGTGAACTTGAGTTCGACGTCGCGGGTGAGGTTGCCCATCAGGATGACTTGGTTGAAGCTGCCGGCCATGGGTTGCTCCGCAATTCAGGGCTTAGGGTTGGGATGACAGGGCACTCTATGAAGCGAGCGGGCCGCCATGAAGCAGCCCGCTCGGTTGAGATTTGGGTTCATCCTACCGGAAGCCAATCGCTCCGGCAAGAGGAAATTCGGATTTTTCAGACGGCGGCGGGAACGGCCGCGGCAGAAGTCGTGACCGGGGCCGGGGCTGGGGCGGCGCCGGGGGCGGGCTCAGGCGGCTGGGCCCGCAGGTTGGCCTCAACGGTCAGGTCGAGCTGGCCGTCGGCGTTCTTCATCTCCTCGACGGTCAGGTGCTCGGCCTTGGTGATCATGTGGCGGAGGAGCTGCTCGGAAAGATTGAAGGACCGCTCGATGGCGGCGTACTTGTCGGTGGGGGCGGAGAAGTAGACGAGGATGTAGATGCCCCGCTTCTGCTTCTTGATGGGGAAAGCCAGCGGCCGATCGCCCCACTTCTTGAGGGCGATGATGTCGCTGCCGTTCTTGGTCAGGACTTCCTTGAGGTGCTCAACTG
>JBOHNM010000193.1:0-6449 GCA_050730675.1 Phycisphaerales bacterium
CGCGTAGGGATCGGCGGGGGAGAACATCTCGGCGGCCATGCGGCCGCCGCCGCGGTAGGCGGCGAGGTAGGAGTACCAGACGTACATGAACCTGTCGGTGTGGAAGGACGGGGTGCCCTTCATGGACCAGTACATGGAGGAGTCGGTGGGTGAGACGACGTCCCACCACTTCAGATCGCCGCCGCCGGCAGTCTCGGGCCAGGACTTGCGGAAGGGGTTGAGGAAATCGCCCTTGTTGTCGTTGGTGTAGGTGAGCATGATCTGGCCGCAGGAGCGGAGATTGGTCGCGCCGGCGGTCAGCCTTCCGGTTTTGCGCGCGGCGGCCAGGCTCGGGAGGAGGATGGCGACCAAGATCGCGATGATGGCGACGGTGACGAGCAGTTCGACGAGGGTGAAGGCACTGCGGCGCATGGGTGGGCTCCTGGAGTCGCGCGGTCAGTCCCCGAGTTGTGGGACTCTATCCGAGGGCTGAAAGGCCGCTGTTGCAGTGGCAAGGTATTCCATGGAATTGGGCCTTGGTCAAGCTCCCCCGGTTACGTTGAAATTGTCAGCGCACGGTGGATGAGATCGGGGCCGTGACTGGGGAAACCCCGGGTGATTTGGTGGACGTCCGGGCGGTTTGCCCGTCATGGGAACTTCATGCCCAGCCGCTCGAAGCATGCGGTGGCGAGGGGCTTGGCGGGGGCGGAGAAGAGCGCGGAGCGCGGGTGCGATTGGGGGATCAGGGGTGTGGCGGTGCGGCCGGGTGGGGATGCTGGTCGGGACGGAGTGGGAGATGCCGAGGATTGTTCGATCGCGCTGCTGCCTACCGCTTCCCTCGGGGAATGGGAGCCGGCGTTGGGTGATACCACATGCTCGGGTTGGTCACTGGCCCTACCCCCTGCCCCTTCTCTCGCAGAAGAGGAGACCGGCGTGGGTAATGCCACAGGTTCGGGTTGATCGTCCGCCCTAACCCCCTCCCCTTCCCGCAGGGAAGGGGAGGCGGTGTCGTGTGGTTCGGAGGCCGCGGGCCTGGTGGAGACGGCGGGGATGGCGAGGCGGGCGAGGGCCAGTGCGGCTTTGAGGCGCATGGCGTCGGAGGGGTGGGTTTCGAGGACCTTGGCGAGGTGCTCGGCCCCCTGGAGCTTGAGTTTCAGGAGGCGGTCGTGGGAGGGGTGGATGACGGCGGGGGTGTGGTGCTTCATGACGGAGATGATGCGGCGGGGCGGCAGAAACTCAAGGGGTTTTGCGCGCGCGTGACCGCATATTGCGCAACGGAGCGTCCTTTTGCCGGTTCCAGCCGGGCATTTTTTGAGGTTGTTACATGGCGTTCGGGTAGTGGGGTTTGCCCAGCACACTGCCGCCCCGATGGGCGATGTCATGAACTGACACTCAACCCATATGGCTGAAGCCCATCGGCTCGAAGCCATTGAAACGGGCTGAAATACCAAGACCTGAAAATCGTGGCGCTGTGGCTTGTTTACCACCGCTGAAGCGGTGGCCTACGAGCGAGCAAGGCCGCTGAAGCGGCCTGAGAGACAGGCCATCGCGTTCGGTTCACGGTGCCGCCCTACGGGCGAGGCATGCGTCGATCGCACAGTTGTGTCAGTTATCCTCGTCGGCTGAGCGGTTCCGAACCGCCACCTCGCGCAATGAAAACGCCGGACGCGCTTGCGCGTCCGGCGTTGATTTGTACTTAAATTTGTGTCAGTCGATCACTTGGGCAGGTAGCTGAAGCGCTGGCCGCCGAGGGAGGCTTCGCCCATGAGGCCGGACTCGTCGAAGGTGAAGACGTAGACGCCGTTGTGGAACTTGGCGTTGGCGCCTGCGCCGGACTTGACGGCGACGGCCGTGGCCTGGGCGTCGAAGGCGAGCTTGCCGCTCTTGAAGGAGTTGATGGCTTCCTGGTTCTGGAAGGTGATGATCTCGGAGTAGCCCTGGCCGCCGAGGGCGAGGCCGATGGAGGCCTGGCTGAGGTCGCAGAAGCCGGTGACCATGCCGCGCTCGTAGAGGACGCCCTTGCCGTAGGCGCCGCCGATGCCGACCGCGCCCTTGCCGATCTTCGGGAAGACGGCGTAGCCGGCGGCGTTGCGGAGGAAGAGGTCGAGGGTGGCGTCGGTGCCTTCGGCCTTGGCGAGGGCGGCCGCGGCATCGCGCTCGAGGTCCGACTTGCCGACTTCGGTCTCGGGGGCGGTGGCGCAGGAGGCGAGCACCATGGTGCTCACGAGGCCGACGGCGAGGAACGAGTTACGCGCGGAGAAGAGGCTCATGGTGGTCCTTTGAATTCGGCTCTCGCCAAGGCCGCACACCGGCCCGGAGGAGAACGCCTAACGAGAATCGATCCGGCCGGACACCTGTCCGGGGAATGCGCCCGATCCTATCCACTCCGGGTGTCGAGGGGTAGGCGAATCCAGCCGGTCGTGAAATGCGGCGGAATCGGGTCTGTGGTGGATGAAAACAAACTCATCAGTGTTGGCGGCCATTCTCGTGGACTGTGTGGCCGTTCCGCGCAGCAATTGCGTGGCGGACGATGATGGGCGCGGCCCAGATTGCCGCCTTGGTCAGCATGGGCCAGACGATTGATCTTTGATCGCGGGAGCTTGAGGCGGTGCGGGGGCGGGGGGCGAGGGCCTTGGCGGTGACCGAGCCGGCGACCATTCCGGCAACGAACCCGGCGATGAGGGGGAGCGGGCGGGCAAGGGCCGCGGTCTTGGCGGCGTCGGCTTCCTGGGCCCACTGCAAGAACTCGGCCTTGATCAGGTCGGGCGTGCGGGTGGGATCGATCGGCTCGCGGACGATCAGTGCGCGGTCTTGTGGTGGAACATCCATCGGCACCCTCCGGCGACGGCGAGCGTCGCGACCCCGGTGATGACCGCTGCGGCGGGGCGGCCGAGCGGCGCTTCGAGCCACAGCATCGTGCCGAAGGCGACGAGGCAGACTCCGCCGACACCCAGGAGCGCGCCGGCGAGGAGCCATGCGATGCCGCCGGCCAGGCGTGCGACGGCCCCGTGGAGCCGGGTCCCCTCCTGCCGTGCGACCGAGAGGAGGGTGCGGCCCTCCGCCTCGGCCAGGTCGGCGATACGTACAACGAGCGCGGCGATTCGCTTCACGTTCAGCTCCTGGAGCGGCTGACCAGCATGCCGAGGAGGAAACCGACGCCGGCGGCGATGCCGACGGCCGCGAAGGGGTTGGAGGTGATGTGGCCGCGGACGGCCTCGGTGGCCTCGGCGCCCTTTTCCTTGGCGGTGCTGAGGCCCTGCTTCAAGGTGTCCTTGGCGGCGGCGGCGCCGGAGCGGGCGGTGCCGGCGAGGTCCTGCTTGAGCTGCTGGACGTCATCGCCGAGGCGGCGGACGTTGTCCTTGAGGCCGAGGTCGGATGGGCCGCTGGTGGAAGATGTTGCACTGGACATGGGTGGACTCCTTTTTGTTTTTGTCGAGACAGGATGAGCGCGGTGCGCTTGGGGGCGCAACGCGCGAGATGGCGTATCGCGGGGGCCAGCGATGTGGCTTGCACCCCCGCGTGGATGCCATGAATGTGCGTGGCGGGGGTGAAAAGTGGGCTGGGTGGGGGTGAAAGGTGGCTCACGTACGCATGTCGGGGCGGCTGCGCCCCGACATCACTTGGCCATGTTTGAGACCAGGGCCACAAGTTCCTGATACATCTTGTCGGCCGCGGCACCGCCGTTGTTCACGGCGGCGGCGTGGGTGGCCTTGAGGTGGACCTTGAGCAGGTCCTTTGCGACGGCCAGCAGAGAGGCCCGGGCGGCGGTGATCTGGACGATGATGTCGGCGCAGTGACGATCGCCCTCGATCATGCGTTCGATGCCGTCAACCTGGCCGCGGGCACGGCGGAGCTGGATGAGGTTGGCCGCCTTGGCCGCCGGGTCGAGCCCGGCGGCCATGCGGTCAAGCGATCTCACTCTGCTGCGGGGAGGGGAGCGCCGAGGCGCGATGTTCGCCGGTTTGGTGGACATGCTCGATGCTCCCTGAAGTCACGGATTGATATCAGACTCGGGCGGGTGTTGCGCCGGGCACCACGGGCTCGAGGGTCTTGGCGGGGACGGCGACGGCGGGCTGCTCGGACTTGGTGTAGGGGGCCGCGCCGCCGGTGGTGGCGGAGGAGGTGGGGATCGGCGTGGCCTTGATGGCGTCGGGGGCGCAGGAGCCAGCCATGGGGCCGCTGGTGCAGGAGCCGGTCTTGATGGCGTTGGCGTCGCTGGTGCAGGAGCCCGACTTGGCAGCGTCGAGTTCGGTGGCCTTGAAGCCGGCAGAGACGATGGCGGCGATGGCCGCGTCGGTCTTGGCCTGGGTGTCGGAGGTGATGGTGGCGGAGCCGAGCTTGACGGTCTGCGGGGTGATGCCGGGGACGGCGCGGAGGGCCGCAGTGACCTTCTGGATGCATGCGTCGCTGGTCATGCCGGTGATCTCGAGGGTACGGGTATCGGTGAGGGTCGTGGTCATGGTTGATTCCTTAGTTTGGGGTTGGGCGCGGGGACCTTGATACCCCCGGGCGGTATGGGACCATACCCGGGTGGGGTATGCATATCCAGCAGGCGAAGGGTAATAGGGGAAGTTGTCTCCTCGGTGCGCGTGGTCGCGAGGTCTTGGTCGTCCTCAACGCCCTCCTCCGAACGCAAGCTCCCTGGAAGAACACCCTTGAAATCACTTGACACCAAATACAGTCGCTCTCCCGGCAGGAAGCAAAGAGGGGGAAAGAGCACCTCGGGGGAAACCATGTCGGTTCGCGCCCACGTCAGCAGAATCCCCTACTCACATCGGGGGGTTGCCGAGCGGACAGGCGGCCGGATTAGCGGGCACAATCCAATACTGTGGCTATACTCGGGCGAGAGTGAATCCGGCTCTTGACCGAGCCGCGGGAAGGAAGAGGGTTTTCACCATGCTGCGATCCGTCCACGTCGTGCGTTCGGCGTTCATTTTGCTGGCACTGGCCGCCGGCGCTCAGGGAGACCTCATCGGTGTCCGTGCGGTTGCGCCGTTGAGCAGCGGGTCCTCCAGCTACTGGGCAATGAACCAGACCGGCTTTGTAGCGACGCCATCAGCCCCGGTGGTCACTTCGTTCATCCGCACTGAAATCGGTTCGGGCGCCCAGTTGACGCTGGCGCAGAACGGCGATGCCGTCGCGGGCATGCCGTCGCCGAGACGGTTGTCGTGGGTGGACAATCTCTGGCTGGATGATTCCGGGTCCCTGGTCGCCCAGGCGCGCGATGACGCGAACACGGCGTACATCGTTACCGGGCGGCGGCCCAACTTGACCTCCCGGGTGCGCACCGGCGATGCAGTGCCGGACGGGGGCGGGCGGGTCTACGACATCTCCACGGCGACACGCCTGACGGCGAATCGATCGGGGCAGTTCTTCTTCAACTCGCGATCGGGAGCGGATTACTTCAGTTCGTACTACGACCCTGCGGTTGGACTGCGTTCGCTGCCGATGCCCGGGAGCGCGATGCCCGGCCTTCCGGGCTCCACCATTGATCAGTTCCAAGCGGGACAGTTGACTAACGCCGGACAACTGATGGTCCAGGGCACGACCGTCGGCTCGTCTTCGACGCGGATTCGTGGCATTTGGACGGGCACGCCCGACAATTGGAGCCTTCGCGTGCGCACCGGCGTTCCGATCGCTCCGGGCGGCCCGACGCTCTACGACTCGTACGGTGGCCGCATGAACGAATCGGGTGCGTTGATCACATTCGGCGCGCTTGACAACCCGCTTCGCGAGGAGGTCGTGCTCTGGAGTTCGGGTGCAGGTCAACCCACGAGCGTTGTGTTCCAGCAGTACACACGCGGCCCGGGCATGGCGGTGGGTGAGCAATTTGCCGACCCGCATTCGGGCATGTTCCTCGACACGCACTTCAACAACGCGGGCAGCATTTCGATGGGCGCCACCATCCGCACGGCTTCACACGTGGACGAGTACGGGTTCTGGTTCGGCGCCGCGAGCGATCCGCATCTGATCTTCCGGACCGGCGCAGCGGCGGCCGGTTTGCCGGCGGGCATAACGGTCAGCGTCTGGAACATCCTGGCGATGAACAACCGAGACGATGTCGTTCTGCAAGCGGCGCTTACCGGGCCCGGCGTTACGCAGTCCAATGGCTACGCGCTCCTGCACTGGAGCCCGACGGCCGGCCTGACGTCCTTCATCCGGCAGGGAGACCAGGTGCTGGCCGGCGGCGTGATGCGCACGGTGAACGTCTTCTGGCCGATGTCCGACGAACCCGGCTGGCCGACCGATCAGCGCTCCATCGATGACGCGGGGCACTTCGCATTCCAGGTCGGATTCCTGGACGGCACGAATTACCTTATGGTGGCCAATGTGCCGACGCCCGGCGCGGCGGGGGTGCTGGTTGGGGCGGCGGTGTTCGGGTTGAGTCGGCGGCGGAGGGGTTGAAATCCCTGCGGACGGGTGCACTCAGATGTGTGGTGGCGTGCGGCACGCATGCCCTCACCCCATCC
>JBOHNM010000194.1:0-6425 GCA_050730675.1 Phycisphaerales bacterium
CCAGCGCCTCCACGTGGTCTTCGCCCTTGGAGATGTCCAGCGGGTACTCCTTCAGCGTTGACTTCTTCGCGGCCACCCGCGCCGTCCCATGCACGATCCCGCCCAGTTGAGCGATCCGCTCGGCGATCTCGTCCACGTAGTCCTCCACCGCCTCGTTCACCTTGTCGAACAGCTCGTGCAGCGCGATGAAGTCCGATCCGCGCACATTCCAGTGCGCCTGCTTGCACTGCGTCTGCAGGTCGATCGCATCGCAAAGCCGCGCCGCCAGCAGCTCCATCACCGTCTTGCGAACACCCTTGGACAGATCGTTGTGTGTCTTGTGCATCTCAATGGCTCCTTCCAATACTCCAAAGGATACGTCACTCGCCCAGCGCCCACCGTGAACAAACGCTTATCCCGCGGCTACACCGCATCGGCCGCCAGGGGTTTCCCCCTCTTCCGCATTCCTTCGTCCCTTCGCGTCTTCGTGCGACTTCCCACGTCTTCGTGCAATCCCCTACGGCTTCCCCGTCACTGTCAACCGCACCGAAGCCGTCACCGCAAAGTGGTCCGACGGATAGCGACCGTCCTTCGATGCATGGATGATCGCCGCGCTGTTCACGATCGTCCCCGGCGGCACCAGAATGTAGTCGATCTTCTGCCCGTCGGTCCCGCCCTTGAAGGCGTGGAACGTCCCCACATCCGTGGCATCCGGATAGACCACGCGGAAGGTGTCGATGATCCCCAAGGGCTCGGGCGCCTCGCGCGCGGCCGCGCCCTCCGGGTCCGCCGGCGTCGCCCGCTTGGTCGCGCCCTTGAGGTACCGCACCGGCGACGACCCCTCGCCCGTGTTGAAATCACCCATGACGACCACCGGCGAATCGACCGCGATCTGACGCACCCGCGCCGTCAGCAGTTCCACCGACCGCTCCCTCGCGTACGCCGACTCGTGATCCAAATGCAGGTTGAACACGCACACCGCCCGTCCGCTCGCCTTCTCCACCAGCTTCGCCCACGAGCAGATCCGCGGCAGGTTTGCCTTCCACGCCTTGCTCCCCGGCTGTTCCGGCGTCTCGCTGAACCAGAACGTCCCCGATGCCGCGAGCGTGAACCTTCCCTCGCGGTAGAGGATCGGGCTGAACTCCCCCTTCGCCGCGCCGTCATCGCGCCCCACGCCCACCGACGCATACCCCGGCAGCTGCGTCTTGAGGTACTCGATCTGGTCCACCAGCGCCTCCTGCATCCCGATCACGTCGTAGTCGCCGGCCCGCATCACCTCGGCCAGGTACTCGCGCCGGAACATCCACGAATCCGGTCCGTCATCCGCCGTCCCGTAACGGATGTTGAACGTCATGAGCTTCAGCTCGATCCCCGGCGCTGTCCGCGCAGCCACGTACTCGATCAGCCCCGGCTTCTTCTCCACCCCCGCGCACGCGACCAGCATCACCGCCGCCACGCCCGCCAGCCAAGCCCCGATCGAAGTCCATCGCATGCTACTGCTCCAATGCACTCGAACCCAGCCGCGCCAACCAGATCGAGTCTATCCGACAACGATCCATCTTTGGTCATCTGGTCGCCTTCCCCCACTACCCTCCGCCCATGCCCCCCTCCTCCCTCTGCGTCTTCGCCGCCGCCAGCCGCCGCTGTGACCCCGCCTACTTCGACGCCGCCCGCGCCCTCGGCCGCGCCACCGCGCAGGCCGGCATGGCCCTCTACACCGGCGGCGGCTCAACCGGCCTCATGGGCGCCGTCGCCGACGGCGCCATCGCCGCAGGGGGCAGGGCCCACGGCATCCTCCCGCGATTCATGGACACTGTCGAGTTCGGCCACCGCGGCCTCACCGAGCTTGTTCTTGTGGAATCGATGGACGAACGGCTGGTCCGCATGCTCACCGTTGCCGACGCCTACGCCGCCCTCCCCGGCGGCTGCGGCACCCTCGAAGAGATCCTCTTCGTCCTCACCCGCAAACGCCTGGGCCTCTGCGCCGCTCCGCTCATCCTCATCAATATCCGCGGTTACTTCGACCCCCTGATCGCCATGCTCCGCCGCACCATCGACGAGCAGTTCATGGACGCCCGCCACGCCGGCATGTGGATCGTCGTGGACACCGTCGACGAAGTCCTCCCCATGATCCACGCCGCCCCGATATGGAACACGGCGGCCGCGGCCTTCGCCGTTCCATAAATTTGTGCTTTACGACCTCCCCCGGGACCCGGAGCCCGATGCCCAGTGCCTTCTCCCTCAATCTGTCCCAGGCACCGTCGTAATCACTTTGTCTCCCGTTCCCTTCGACTGCGCGATCCTGTACCTGTCCATCGCCTCTCCCGCCCGCGGCGACAGGTGCGGGTCGCCCTCCGCGACGATCATCGCCTTGATCTGCGTCTGAACCGCCTGCTCGACCTCGCCACGCCGGAACTGAATCTCGGCCAGCGCGCCCAGCGCCCACCCGTCGCGCCCGCCCGTCGCCTTCACAGCCTGCTGCACCGCGGCCAGCGCCACATCCCAGTTGCGGTTCTTCACCGCGGGGTTTTCGGCGATCACGCCCGCCACGCGCCGCAGCAGCCGCTCCTCGTCCTTGAGTTCATTCGTGATGATCTTCTGCGCCAGCGTGTACGCCGCGCCGGCATCCTGCTTCTCGGTCAGCATCACCTCGAAGCGCGTTGCCTCGACCATCGCCGCCGTTTCGGGCCGGAACCTCTTCGCCTCGTCCAGCACGGCGAACGCTTTGTCCCACTCGCCCTCGCGCCGCGCGTCGGTGAACTGGCGCTCCAGGTCGGCGAACCGCGCATCGCTCCGCGCCTGTTGTTCATAGCTGAACGTGTTGTTCATGATCGACTCGACCACGCCCGCCAGACCGCAGCGCACGCTCCCGATCCACGCAACCTTGCCGTCGCGGTCCACGACCACTGCGCACGGCAGGCTGTACCGCTGCGCCGAACGCATCCATGCCTGCTCGCACTTGCCGCCCTCATCCACGCCCACCCGGAATCCCATGCGATCACCCATCCGCTCGACAAACGCCGACACCGGCTCGGACTCCCGCGCCGTCCGCGTCGCCACGCCCACCACCGTCAGCACGCGCTTGCCCCACTGCTCCTGCAGCGCCGCAAGGTGCTTCCAGTCGTCGCGGCAGGCCGGGTCGTAGGTGGCAAAGAATTCTACCACATAAATGTGCCCACGCTCGAACCGCTCGACCGGCTCCCCCTTGCACCACGTGCCGACGGCCAGCGCCGGCGCCGGGTCGCCCACGTGCAGCGAAGGTTTCTCCCATTCCTCAGCCGCGGGCGCCGGCGGCGGAAACCCGGTCGCCGGCGCATTCATGCCCAGGGCAAGGACGAGCAGCAAAGCCGGCAGCGCGCGCATGGTCATCTCCGCGGAAGGGGTGCTCCGCGGCTATCGGACCGGTGCGAACGTCACTTAACCGGGCTTGGCAAGCTTGGCCACGATCTCGGCAAACGCCTTGGGATCGCGCGATGTAACCAGCTTGTGGACCTTCGCCGGCTCCGCCTGCGCCTTGGTCAACAACTCCTCCGCGCGCTTCCACAGCTTGTCGGCGGACTTGCCCTCGGCGAGATACAACTCCGAGACCAGTTCCTGCAACTTCTGGATCGTGATCGAGTCGGCGTGCTCGTAGTACCGCTTGACGATCTTCTGCTGGTACGCCGACAGGTTCTGGTGCTTGGCCAAGAGTTACTTCCCGTACTGCGCGCGGGACTTGGCACGCTGGTCCACCATGTCGGGCGAGGTGTCCGCGAACTCGAACCCCCCGGCACCGCTGTCGGACATCCGTTCGGCGGCGACCGACATCCAGTCCGGTCCCAGCGCGCCGCCCTGCTCGAACACCCCCGGCTGGCCCGGCTCGGTACACCCGGCCAGCGCGGCGACGATGCAACCGATGGCGGTCAGACGGACGGTGTGGCGGATGGTCGGTCGCAAGAGCGGTACTCCTGCCCAACTGTACCGCCGTCAACCGTTCCGGCCGCAGTCCCATCGTGTGTGGACAAGCCTGTTTTTCGAGTCAGTTCATCCGCTCCACGATGTCGCCGCGGGTGCTGGCGACGATCGTCAGCAGTTCGCCCTTTTCCTTGGCCGGGACGTTGAACTTGTCGAGCGAGGCAGCGAGGTCGGCGGCAAGGGCATCGAATTGGGCGTCGGTGATCATCATGCCGCGGTGAACGGACTTCATATCACGTCCGGTGTACTTCTGCGGGCCGCCGGTGAGCTGGCCGATCAGGTTGACCAATCCCATCTTGAGGTGGGCGACGTTGGCCTCGGTCGCGTTCCATGCCATCGGCGTGCCGGCCCGGGTGAAGTTCACATTGGGGTCGCTCGCGGCGCGAGCAACGAAGTCGTCCACGACGGCCTTGATGGCGGGCTGGCCGCCGAGGCGGGTGTAGAGTGACTGCTGGCCACCATGGTCTTGCTGTCGTCAGAGCTTTTCATCGAATCGCAGCCCGCGGTCAGGGGGAGGACGGCGGCAGCGCAGAGGCACAGAACGAGGGCGGTCTTCACGAGGCGTCTCCTTGAGGGTTTGCGGCCGGCCCGCGGATGCGCTGGCCAGACCAGGGGCTATCGGGCGGCAACCGTGAGTGGATTTTGGGCTGAGCGACTCCGGGCAAAACCCTGTTCCTGACCGGTGTGGGGGCGGGATTGCCCAGCTTGTCTCGACGGGGGCGGGGTGGTGGTGTATGTTGAAGGGTCGCGTACCGCCACCTCCTCTGGGTGGTCATTGGAAGGAGTCTCGGGCATGAAGGTGCTATTGGCCATGGTCGCGCTGGGCGCGGCGGCGGGGTCCGCATCCGGGCAGGTGTCGCTCGGGATGTGGGACAACTTCAATTCCGGGACGACGCACGACTGGATCAATGGCGGGTCGGCGCCGGACCCGGATGTCATCTCGAGCGGTGGGCCGGCCGGGGCGGGGGACGGGTGGATGCGGATGTCGTCGGACGGGTCGGGGGGCGGCGGGAAGCTGACGATCTTCAACAACCTGGACTGGTGGGGCGACTACGTCACGACAGGGATCACGCGGATCGAGATGGACCTGATGAACCTGGACCCGCAGAACCGGACACTGAACATCCGGCTGGGGTTCCGGCTGAGCAGCAACCAGAACTCGCCGGGGTGGTGCACGCAGGCGTTCAACCTTGTTGCGGACGGCCAGTGGCACCACGCGGTGTTCACGCTGAGCGCGGCGACGATGACGCGGATCGGCGGGGCGCCGAGCTGGACCGAGAGCATGATGAGCGTGGGCGAGGTGCGGCTATCGCACTCGCCCAGCGCGGGGCTGACGGGGCCGAACATTACGTCGGCGATGGGCGTGGACAACATCCGCGCCTTGCCGACACCGGGAGCGGCGGGGGTGCTGATGCTGGGCGGACTTTTGACCTCGCGGCGGCGGCGATAGCACATTTTTGTGCTAAGGCCCGGGGCCTACTTCGCCAGGTCCTGGATCTTGAACGCCATGGCCTTGGCGATGTCGGTGTTGAGGGTGCCGGCGTTGACGTTGACCTCGGTGATCGAGTCGCTGACCTTGGTGAGGACGATGCCGACGGCCTTGTCGTCGGCGGTCTTGCAATCGACGATCCCCTTGAGGACGTCCTTGGACTCTTTCACGGTGGTGAACTGCATTTCCTTAACGGCTTTCCGGGCCGCGGCGTAGGTGCGGTCGAGATCGGCCGCGGCGTAGGTGTGGACGGTGCC
The DNA here is from genome assembly GCA_050730675.1 of Phycisphaerales bacterium. Classification (GTDB taxonomy): domain Bacteria; phylum Planctomycetota; class Phycisphaerae; order Phycisphaerales; family UBA1924; genus JBOHNM01. Next base: position 5,680 of record JBOHNM010000194.1, read on the forward strand.
GCTGACGGCGTTGGTGGTGAGGCCGGCCTGACCAGCCTGGGCCGGCGCATCGGTGGTGCAGGCGGAGAGGGCGAGGGTGGGGACAACAAGGGCGGCGGCGAGGAAGCTGCGGTTCATGCGGATCTCCTTCGTGGCCGCCCAGCTTACTCGATCGAAGGAATTTGCGTCAACTCAGTTCCGGGGCGGCGACGCGGCATCGGGCTGAGGCGTTTGCGGTTTCTGTGCGTTGTCGGTCGGAATTGCAGAGGGTGATTTGGCGGGGTCGCGCTTGGCGGGGCGGGCGGCCTTGTCGGCCTCGATGATCTGGCGGATCACTTTCTCGGTGAGCTTGTCTTCTTTCGAGGGAGGGAAGCCCTGCCAGCGGACGATGCCCTGCGAATCGATGATGAGCACGTGCGGGATGCCTTCCACACCGATGGCTTTTTTCATCACACCCTGGGTGTCGATCGCCATGGGGTAGGTGACCTTGTCTTTCCGTCCCTTGAGGAAGTCCTTGACGGTCTTGTCGTCCTCATCGCTGACGCCGATCACCACCAGGTCGTCGCCGAATTTTTGCTTGAAATCCTCGAGTTCGGCGATGAGTTCGCGGCAGGGCGGGCACCAGGTGGCCCAGAAGTCGATGAGCACAACTTTGCCCTCACGCTTGGGCTGGGGTGAGGTCAGCCACTTTTCGACCTTGAAGGCGGGAGCGGGTTTGCCGCGGAAATCGTTCTTGGCGTAGAGCCGCTTCTTGGTCGCCGCAGGAA
>JBOHNM010000195.1:0-6356 GCA_050730675.1 Phycisphaerales bacterium
GCCGGGGCACCCAGTTCGGAGGGTTCGGGCGTTGAGCACCGACCGGCTGAGGACAGCCGGTCGGTGGCACGTGTGGGGGTGGGGAAGAAGGCGATGCGGAGGATGGCGCTGGCGGCGCGGATGCGGTCGGCGTCGGAGCCGCGCTTGGCCTGGATGAGGAGGATGTCGGCGGCTTCGAGCTTGCGGGTGGCGAGTTGGGCGTTGAAGGATTCGGGGGTCATGGGGGCTCCGGGGAGAAATGGCCAAATGGCCAAATGGCCAAATGGGGAGGCGAAAGGCACGCCTCTACCCATGGCAAAAGGGCCGCGCCGTTGCGCAATTCGTGGCCCCTTGTTTTGGGTCAAGCGCGTGTTTGCATCGGGAAATGCCGATGCCGATGGAGGGGCGGAATTTTGCGAATTGCGCGGGGGTGCGTGCGCGCCGTTGCGCATTTTGCGGTCACTTCTTCTCCGGGAGAAGGGTGGGGAGAGGAGTGGGGCGAGTACCCCACGTAGGCCCGAGGGCTGGGTGTTTGATCGCCCGACCCGACGCTTAAAGCAGCGTTGGATCGGGGCATCCGGCTGAATCCGGACACTGGTCGTCTGTTCGCCTGGTCGCCTTCTCGCCTTGGCACTTCTCTCTGGCACACCCCTTGCGACACCACCCCCGGTCGTCGGAGACGCCGCCATGCTGATCGATGAACTCTCCAGCGCCGGTTCCATGCCCGCGCTGGAAATGGCCCTCAAGTTTTCCGCCCAGCGCCAGAAGATCCTGGCCAGCAACATCGCCAACTTCAGCACGCCCGACTACCGCCCGCTCGACGCCTCCGTCGAGGGGTTTCAGTCCGTCCTGCGCGAGGCGATCGCGGCACGCCGCAACGCCAACGGCGGCAGCGCCGGCGGCCTGCCTTGGAGCGAGACCAGCGAGATGACCAAGGTTGGTTGCGGGGGGGGGGATTCGACCGACTTTCAGCTCCACCCCGGCAAGCCCAGCGGCAACGTTCTTTTCCACGACCGCAACAACCGCGACCTTGAGACCACCATGCAGCAGATGGTCGAGAACGCCCAGATACACAAGCTGACGACGGACTTGTTGCGAGGCCGGTTTGCACTCATGGGTCAGGCGATCAGCGAGCGCGTCGGCTAATCCAGAGGACGCACCATGTACGGCACACTCGACATCTCGACTTCCGGATTGGTCGCTCAGCGGGCGCGGCTGGATGCCATCGCCGCCAACCTGGCGAACATGAACACGATCCTCGATTCGTCGGGCAAGGTGAACCCTTACCGGCGCAAAGAGGTCTTCTTCGCACCCGGCAACCCCGGCGCGGCATCGGCCGAAGGGCGCAGCTTCGGCGTGCACATCGCCGCGATCCAGGAGGAGCGGACGCTCCCGACGCCGAAGGAGTACGACCCCGACAACCCGTTCGCGTACAAGGAGGGGCCGTGGAAGGGGTACGTGGCGGGGACGAACGTGAACCCGATGGTCGAGATGGTGAACCAGGTCGATGCGGCCCGGGCGTACGAGGCCAATATCATGGCCGCGGAGGCCACCAAGCAGATGATGGCATCGGCTTTGCGATTGATCGCCTAGGGCAGCAGCCCTCAGGGGTCGGAGACCCGTGCAGTGATTCCCGGCAACGAGCCGAGATAACCTCACAGCGACGGACGACCACATGGCGGACCCACTCGGACTCATCTCGGGCGGCGGCGGGGGAATGCGGGGGATCAACCCGAACCTGACGGGGGGGGGGCAGAGCCCGTTCAAAGCCGCGGCGACCGATGCGAACGGCGCGACCTTCAAGGACGTGCTGATGCAGAACATCGAGGAAGTGAACAAGCTCCAAGGCGACGCCGCGGCGGCCCAGGAGGACCTGGTTTCCGGCAAACGCAACGACGTCGAGAGCGTTCTGATCGCCACGCAGAAGGCCGACCAGGCGTTCAGGATGTTGCTTGCGGTCCGCAACAAGATGCAGGCGGCGTACGACGAGTTGAAGCAGACGCGCATCTGACGCCGACTGATCCGCGCAGGATCCGCGCGTCGGCGTCGTGAGCTGCGCATCCCTCTTCAAGCGATGGTGAGCGACGGGCCGAAGCACTGACCGCGGGGCTTGGTCCTTCGGGCGATCCCCCTGTCCACGCGTGGAACGCGCGGGCGTCTGGTCGGAGCAGGAGGCGATCGCATGGGCCGGATGCGCGAAACACTGGAGACGATCCAGAGGTACCTGGGCTCGCTGAGCCTGACGGTCAAGCTGCTGCTGGCGGCCCTGTGTGTGGTGGCGGTCCTGTCGCTGGCCTTGGTCGCGCAGTACGCCGGCAAGCAATCGATGTCCGAGTTGCTCCCGGGGATCACCGGCGAGGACCAGGCCAAGGCCAAGACCCTGCTTGAGAAGATGGACTTCCCGCACCAAGCGGTGGGCGGGCGCGTGATGGTTCCTGCCGAGAAGCGCGAGCAGGCGCTGGCGCTGCTGGCCCAGAACGGCCAGATGCCCGCCGACGGCGTGACGCTCTTTGCCAACCTGCCGAGCAAGACGACGTGGATGGATTCCAAGAGCAAGCAGGACATGTGGCTGACGCGCGCGGTGGAGGGCGAGCTTGCCAAGGTGCTGACGAACTTCCGCGGGGTCTCGGCGGCGAAGGTGATGATCAGCAGCCCGGAGCAGGTGGGGATCGGCCAGAGCTACAAAAAGCCGACGGCGATGGTCACCATCTTCATGAAGGGGAACAAGGCGCTGGACCGGGACCTGGTGGACGCCGCGGCGGCGATGGTGGCCGGTGCGCAGGCGGGGATGTCGCCCTCGGACGTGAAGGTGATCGACGGCGGGAACAACCGGCAGTACACGGCGCGGGGGGCGGAGGAGTTCCGCACCGGCGACTACATGGAGCACAAGCTCAAGGTCGAGGAGAACGTGCAGGCGAAGGTGGCGGACTTTCTGCGGTACATCCCCGGAGTGATCGTTGGTGTCAACGCAAGTGTGGATATCCGGAGGACGGCGAGCAAGACGATCTCGGCGCTGAAGGTCAACGAAGGGACGGTCAAGGTTCTGACCAAGGAAACCAATAAGGCGCGACGGGATGAGTCGGGCGCGGGGGGTGGCGGTGTGGCGCCGGGGTTCGGCGCCAATGCAGGTGCGGATATCGAGCGGGCGCGCGGCGGCGGCGGCGCCAGCCTGAACACCGACGACGACACGTCCAGCACCTACGCGGTCCTTCCCGGCTCGAAGGAGGAGACGGTCAGCGACCCCAAGGGGATGCCGACGAGCATCGCGGTGGCGGTGAATGTGCCGCGGGAATATGTAGAGCGGATCGCGCAGCGGAAGAAGGCGGGCGGCGCGGCTGCGCCGGGGGGCGCGGATGCCAAGCCGCCGGAATTGACCGATGCGGAAGTACAGACGGCGTTTGATGCCGAGAAGGCGCGGCTGGAGAAGGACTTGACGGGGCTGGTGCGGACGGCGGCGGCGGATGCCGCGGGGAAGCCGGATGCGGGGGGGGCGGGAGCGACGACCAGTTCTGTGAGTGTTTCGATGATCCCGGTGCCGATGCCCGAGACCGGGTCGGGTGGTTCTTCGCAGGCGGGTTTCGGCGGGGGCAGCGGGGGGAGCAGCGAGTCGGGCGGGGGCGGGACGATGAACATGGTGCTGGGGAGCGGGATGATCAAAAATGTGGTGCTGGGCCTGCTGGCGGTGGGGGCGATCGGCGCGATGCTGATGCTGGTCCGCAAGGCGGGCAAGCCGACGGAGCTGCCGACGGCGGAGTCGGTCGTGGGGCTGCCGCCGGCGCTGAGCACCGGCGACGCCGACCTCGTCGGCGAGGCGGACGAGAGCGAGACGGCGATGGAAGGGATCGAGCTGAAGGACGACGACATCAAGAGCAAGAAGCTGGTCGAGCAGGTCTCGGAGATGGTGAAGAAGAACCCCGCGGATGCGGCGCTGCTGATGAACCGCTGGGTGCAGGTCGAGACCTGATCCGAATCGAGGACGCCGGAGGAATCCATGCCCCGCAAGCCGAATGAAAAACTCCCGGAAGACCCGGCGAATCTGGACGGCATCACCAAGGCCGCGATTTTGATCCTATCGCTTGAGTCGCAGACCGCGAGCGAGTTACTCAAGCAGATGCAGCCGGCGGCGGTGGAGGAAGTGACGCGCGAGCTGGCGAGCCTGGGGCGGATCCCGGAGAACCTGCGCAACGCAGTGGTGGAGGAGTTCTACGGGATGTCGGTGGCCAACGGGTTCGGTAGCGAGGGCGGGCTGAACTACGCCAAGGAGCTGCTGAAGCAGTCGCTGGACCCCAAGCAGGCCGAGCGGGTGCTGCAGCAGATCCAGACGCAGGTGCAGAAGACGCCGTTCGCGTTCCTGCAGAAGGCCGAGAGCGAGAACCTGCTGACGTTCATCCAGGACGAGCACCCGCAGACGATTGCCTTGATTGTGTGCCATCTGCCGCACCACAAGGCGGCGGAGATCCTGGGCGGGCTGCCGATGCAGAAGCAGATCGAGGTGATCAAGCGGGTGGCGAACATGGAGCAGACCAACCCCGAGGTCATCAAGGAGGTCGAGCGGGGGCTGGAGAGCCGGTTGTCGAGCATGCTGATGCAGAGCATGGAGAAAGCGGGGGGCGTGCCGACGGTGGCGGAGATCCTGAACCTGGCGGACCGCTCGACGGAGAAGTCGATCATGGAGGGGCTCGAGAGCGAGGACCCGGACCTGGTCGAGCAGATCCGCCGGCTCATGTTCGTGTTCGAGGACATCAGGCTCGTGGACGACAAGGGCATCCAGACGATCATGAAGGAAGTGGACAACGACGAGCTGGCGCTGGCGCTCAAGACGGCGTCGCCGGAGCTGCAGGAGAAGATCTTCAAGAACATGTCCGAGCGGGCGGCGCAGCTCATCAAGGAGGACATGCAGTTCATGGGGCCGGTGCGCGTCAGCGACGTGGAGTCGGCGCAGCAGCGGGTGGTGGATATCGTGCGGCGGCTGGAGGACAGCGGCGACATCATCATCTCCGGGCGCGGCGGCGAGTCGGAGATGCTGGTCTGAGTCGGTTCGAGGTCCACCACCATGGCGCTCATCAAGCAGGCCCATTCCGGCGAACTCACCCGCGGCGCGGTGGTGCTGAACCTCGGCGACCTGCAGCGGCACGGGCAGGCGATCATCGCCAAGGCGCAGGAGATGGCAGCGCAGATCGTCGCCGACGGGCGGGAAGAACGGGCGGAACTGATCGCCGGCGCCAAGGAAGTGGGGCGGGCCGAGGGGCTGGCGGCGGGGATGGCCGACGGCCACCGCGTCGGCGCCGAGGCGGGGCGTGTGGCGGCGCTCGAGGAACATCGAACGGCGCTGACGAAACTGGAGGCCGGGTGGGCGGGGGCGCTGGATCGGTTTCTGTCGACGCGGCAGGTCATGGAGGCCGAAGCGCGACGGGATGTGCTGCAGCTTGCCACGCTCATGGCCTCGCGGATCACACGGCGGGTGATCAAGCTCGATCCGGCGGTGGTCGAGGCGCAGCTCGCGGAGGTGCTGGCGCTGGTGCTGCGGCCGACGCGGCTGCAGGTGGTGGTGAACCCGGCCGACCGCGAACTGCTGCTGCGGGCGCTGCCGGCGCTGCAGGCGCGGTTCGCTTCGGGGACGCACGTCGAACTTGTGGATGATGCCAACGTCGAGCGCGGCGGGTGCATCGCGCGGCTGGCGGAGATGAACGGCGGGGAGATCGACGCGTCGATCAGCACGCAGCTCGACCGGATTGTCGAGGCGGTGCTGCCGGGCCAATCGGCACAACCTGGCGGGGCGGGGGGAGTGGGGGGCGCATGAGCGTCTTTGCGCCGGCCATGGCGATCGTCCGCTCGGCGCAGCCGGCGCGGATCACCGGGCGCGTGGTGGCGCTGCGCGGCTTGAGTGTGCTGGTGCAGGACCTGCCGCTGCCGATCGGGTCGCTGGTGGCCTTCGAGCGCGGCATCCACCAGATCCCGGGCGAGGATGCGCTAGGCGAAGTGGTAGGGTTCAACGGGCAACAGGCGATCGTGATGATGCTCGGGCAATCCACGGGCATCCGCTCGGGGGACCGCGTGGTGAACCTGCACGCGGGGCAGAGCGTGAGCGTCAGCGACCACATGCTCGGGCGGTGCATTGACGGCCTCGGGCGTCCGATCGACGGCGAGGGTCCGCTGCTGGATTGTCAGGCGCGGCCGGCGGACCCGGCGCCGATCAGCGCCCTGCGACGCAAGCGGATCACCAGCCCGATCTACACGGGCGTCAAGGCGATCGACCTGATGACGACGCTGGGGCGGGGCCAGCGGATGGGCATCTTCGCGGGACCGGGCGTCGGCAAAAGCACACTGTTGGGTACGATCACCCGGAACACGTCGGCCGATGTGGTGGTGCTGGGGCT
>JBOHNM010000196.1:0-6342 GCA_050730675.1 Phycisphaerales bacterium
ACGGAAGTGCGTGTCGCGGGCGCTGAAGGTGTGGCCGGGGACGATGAAAACCTTGTCCTGCTTGGCCCGCTGGTAGAACTGCTCGCCGGTCATGTTCAACCGCTTGGGCACCTGCACGAAGGCGTAGAACGCGCCGCCGGGGAGGGGGACCTCGGTGTGGGCGCCGAGCTTACGGACGACCTCGTCGCGCCGCTCCTGGTACGCCGCGATATGGGCGTCCATCTTGACGCCGAAGGCCGCGGCGGCGCCGATCTGCAGGGGCGTGGGGGCGCAGACGTAGATGTACTGCTGGAGCTTGCGCATCTCCTGCAGGATGACCTTGGGGCCGACGGCGTAACCCAGTCGCCATCCCGTGATGCCGTAGGTCTTGCCGAAGCCGCGGATGACCAGCACGTTCTCGTGCGCCCCCCCGCCGACCTCGCGCCCGGCCGAAGGGCAGCGGCGGGCCTTGGCGTCGCCCGCCGCCGATGCGGTGAGCGACTCGCTGAAGGCGAACTCGTCGTAGATCTCGTCGCTGATGAGCAGCAAGCCCTTGCGCTTGCAGAGTGCGAGCAGGTCGGCCTGCTCCTTCTGCGTGAGCACGACGCCCGAGGGGTTGCCGGGAGCGCACACGAGCACGGCCTTGGTGCGCGGAGTGATGAGCTTCTCGACCCGCTCGGCGGTCATGCGGAAATCGGGGTAGGTATCGCACGGCACCGCCTTGGCCTGGCAGAAGTGTGCCAGGTAGGGATAGATCACAAACCACGGATCGGGGATGATGAGTTCATCGCCGGGGTTGAGGATCGCCATGCACGCCAGCAGCAGCGCGCCGGAGGTGCCGCTGGTGACAAGCGAGTCGGTTGCTTGCTCGTCGATCGACCAGCCCAGGTCCCAGCGCACGTGGTCGCGGATGCGGTCGCGGAGGATCGCGACGCCCTGTGTCAGCGAATAGCCGTTGTGCTCGTTGCGGATGGCGTCGATGGCCGCGTGCTTGATCTTGTCATCGACCGGAAAGTCCGGCTGGCCGATGAACAGGCGGATCGCGCCCTCGGTGCGCCCGGCCTCGTCGAAGACGCGGCGGATGCCCGAGCCGTTGATGCTCGCGGCACGCTGGCTGATCAGGGAGGAGAGGTCCATGGTGCGGGCGGGCCGGAGTCAGGAAGCTCGATCAACAGGACAGCCCCGCCCCCCACGGACGCTCGCCGGGCGGAGGCATTCACCGTCACAAAGGTCGATCAGGCCTTGCCGATGCGGGTCTTGGGGAGGCCCAGAGCGCCGTTCTTGTTGGTGTCGAGCTTCTTGTCCGAAGCCATCTTGGCCACGCGCTCGGCGCGGGTCAGGACGCTGCGCTTTTTGCTCATGCCGCCGGCGGTGCGAAGGGATCGATCGAGGCTCATGGCCAACTCCGTCGTCAGGTGAGGCCCGTCGAGGCGGGCAACTCGCCCAGCAACCGATCGAGCTCAGTTGTTCGTCCACTTGACCCAGAGCGGCTGATCGAACTTGGTCGGGGCCAGGCGGTTTTCCTGCTTCCACCGGGCACCGAGGTCCATGATCAGACGCTCCAGGGCGTCCTTGGTCGGGCGGAACTCCGAACTGAAGGGGCGTTCGGCACCCTTCAGGACGTAAACCACCCAGCGTCCATTCTTCGCCGCCGGGACGTTGGGATCAACTTTGACGGGCTTTCCGGAGGCATCCTTGCGGGTTTCCGGCCAAAGGAAGCATGGGACGCCCTTGCGGGAGAGGTACTCGCAGGCGTCCTTGGCGTCCTTTTCGTAGAGCGTGCCCACGGCGAGGTAGTTCAGTCCCGGGGAAGGGCCGGCATCGGGGTTGTCAAAGACGATCTCGAAGTCGCCATTGGGGGTCTTGAGGCGGGGGAGTGACTTGGCGGGTTGGGGTACAACAGGAAGAACCGGGGTCGGCTTGACATTACCCTGTTTGGGGGTGTCGCCGCCACCGAGCGGGTCGGGAGCAATCGGAGGGGGTTGGATCTGATCCATACGGGGCGCATCGGGCTGGCCGATGAGCTTGCGGGTGGCGTCCGACTCGCCCTTGTTGGTGCCGAGCATGTAGGCCGCGATGCTGACGATCGAGATCAGGGCGATGGCCGCGGCGACGAGAAACCAGAAGTTCTGGCTGCGGGCGCCGGGGAAGCCGGCGGCGAAGGACCGGGGTTTGGGTTCAACATCGACCGAGGGGGTGTGGCGCACTGGGACTTCGTGCGCGACCGGGCGCTCGACCCGCGTGGAGCGGTTCTTCAGCAACTCGATAAGTACGGGTGCTCCCCGCTTGCGTGACACGGTGGAAGAGTCTACGGCCATCCGGCCAGCTGCGCTGCTCATGTTGCACCTCGCGGCGTGTGGGCGGGGCGATCCTCGGAGGGCTTGGGCTACACTCGGCCCGTATGGCGATCAAACCCGAGGACGTGCTGACCGTAACGCCGCAACCTATGGATCGGCTGGAATCGGTCTACTTGCCGGAGGTTTTCAAGGGCCTCGGCACGACGCTGAGACACTTTTTCACCAGCTTCGGCGGGATCGGCACCAGCCGAACAATGAGCTACCCGGAGCAGCGGCGCGAGGACATGGCCGTTGAGGACGGGGGCATGGAAAAGTCCAATTTCCGGGGCGTCCACCGGCTCAACCGCGACGAGCGGGGGCGGGTGAAGTGCGTGGCGTGCATGATGTGCCCGACGATCTGCCCGGCCAAGTGCATCCACATCACCGCCGGCGAGAGCCCCTGGGACGACCGTGAGAAGTACCCGGTGAAGTTCGAGATCGACGAGCTGCGCTGCATCTACTGCGGCATGTGCGAGGAGGCGTGCCCGGTGGACGCCATCGAGCTGACGACCGAGTACGACGTGGTCGGGCTGACGCGACAGGAGATGATCTTCGACAAGGAGAAGCTTCTGCGTGTGTACGACGAGACGATTGAGAAGAAGCCGATGTGAGCTGACGGAACATCGGGGTTGACCGATCATCGCAAAAATAAACACGCCCGGGTGCCGATACCCGAACGTGCTTTTTTTCAATTCGAAAATCGATCAGGCGCGGCGGCGGCGAGCGGCGAGCAGACCGCCGAGACCGAGGACTGCGGCAGCGCCGGGAACCGGGATCTCGTTGACGCCGACGACGAGCTTGTAGTTGAAGTTCGCGCCGATGACGGGCACGCCCTGGGCGTCGAGGCCGTCCTGAACGCCGGTGACCGCGCCGGTGACACCATTGATCGAAACATCGCCGAACATGCTGATGCCGATGAGGTACGTGCCGGCGACGATCTGCGCCTCGAGGGCTGAGAAGTTGCCCGGGCCGTCGTCGTCGTTGCCGATGATCTGGGTGTAGCTGCCGCCACCGTTGTCGCGGTAGAGCACGATCATCGAGTCACCGATGGTGCTGTTGGGGATGCCGAAGGTGCCGGCGGTGAGGTACGCGGCGTAGGGCACAGTGAAGCGGACGAAGTCCACATCGGCGGGAATGCCGAGCGTGCCAGCGGTGGCCACACCGGTCGTGATCAGGCCATCGAAGACGAACGAATTGGAGGCGAGGAACGCGGCCTGCTGGCCGGCGGTCAGCGTGTTGGCGGTCGCGAGGGTGTTGTTCGACTCGGCCTCGGTGACGGGGGCGGCGAGCGCAGACCCCGAGATGGCGGCCATAGCGGCAACGGACATGAGCAAACGCGACATGCGAATCTTCCTTCCCTCAATTTTCCGAGGAGCGGGTTCCTTCCGCAACTGCACCGCTTCCACACGGCGCAGTCCTCGGGCGACACGACGGATGGAATATACGACGCTCGCGCCGGACTCAAAGCGATCCGGAACTTTGATCGCGCGAAAATGCCGGAACTGTGGATTCTCCCCATATCAACAGGGGGCTCTCGGACCGTCAAATTACCTAGGTTGACAGCGTCAAACGAGCGCAGCGAGTTCGTCGCGCAGCCGCGCGGCTGCGGTTCGCACATCAGCAACCCAGTCGGGGGACGTCGCGTTGAACGCGTAGATCACTGAGCGGCTGGCGGTGACGACGACGCCGCCGGTTCCTGGAGTGGTTGCGCCGGCCCGCCAGAGAGCGCGGACGTCGTCGATGGTGCCGCCTTGCGCCCCGTAGCCGGGGACCAGGAACGGTGTGTCGGGCATCCGCTGGCGCATCGAACACGCATCTGCGGGCTTGGTCGCGCCGACGACAGCCCCGACACACGAGAGCCCGCAGCGCCCCTTGCGTGTCGCGCCGATACGGGCGACGTGGTTGGCCATCATCTCGGCGATGGTGCGGCCGTCGATCAGGGGCTGGCTCTGGATCGCGTCGGAGCCAGGGTTGCTGGTGCGGACGAGGACGAAGATCCCTGCCGCGGGGTAAGCGAGGTAGGGCTCGATGGTGTCGAAGCCGAGGTAGGCATTGACGGTGAGGGCGTCGGCGGCTTGGGGACCGCTGAAGGCGCTGTGTGCATAGTGCTCGGCCGTGACGCCGATATCGCCACGCTTGGCGTCGAGGATGACGACGCGGCCGACGGCCCTCGCTTCGGCGATGAACTGGTGGAGCACCGCCACGCCCGCCGCACCGTGGCGTTCGAAGCAGGCTGCCTGGGGCTTGACGACGCCGATGAGACCCTCGGTGGCGAGGAGGACGCCGCGGCAGAAAGCGAGGAGCTTGTCGGCGGGGGAGTGCTTGCCATTCTCGCGGATCTCCGCGGGGAGCTTTTCGAGCACAGGATCAAGGCCGACACACGCGGGGCTGCCGGCGCGGTCCATGGCGGCCGCGAGACGATCGGCAAAGTGCTCGGTGGTGAGGTTGGCAGCGGACTTAGCGGTCGCGGGCGTGGCGTTCATGGATGCCCCGTGCAAGGGTTGCGGCGAGTGTAGTGGCGGAGGGGGAGTTCGCCCCGGCCCGCCGCCGGTTCATCCCCCCTCCTTCCACATCTCCCGCATGACCCTAGCGTTCGGCGTGGAAACCGCCCCGAAGCACATTGACCTGAAGAAAGATCGCGGTCTGACGATCGAGTGGTCCGACGGGAGCACCTCGTACTACTCGATCGCGTACCTGCGCAAGATGTCGCCGAGCGCCGAGGCCCGCGAACTGCGCGACCAGATGAAGAAGAACCCGCTGACGGTGCTGCCATCGAACTTCGGATCGGGCGGGGCGCTGACGGCGACCGGAGCGGAACTGGTCGGGAACTATGCCCTACGGGTGTCGTTCAGCGATGGGCACGACACCGGGATCTACTCGTGGGACTACCTGCGGCGGATCGACCCGGTGATGCAGGAGCGGCCGGGATCGTGAAGCGCGGGGCGGCGATTGCGCTCGATGCGCGCGGGGCACTATTCTCTGACCGTGGGTGACGCTGCTCCCATCCCGCTGGATGCACCGCTGACGACGATCCCGGGGATCGGGCCGCGCCGGGCGGAGGCGCTGCTCGAACTGAGCGTGCGCAACGTGGCACAGCTGGTGAACTACCTGCCGACGCGTCACGAGCGGCAGGAAGCGGAGTCCACCATTTCGGAGTTGAAGCCGGACGCGGTGGTATCGGCACGAGGGCTCGTCACCGCCACGCGACTGGCGGGCAAAATGCCCAAGCAGCGCTTTGAGGTCGCGCTCGTTGACGACACCGGGCGGTTGGATCTGGTGTGGTTCAACGGTGCGTACCTGCGGCAGAAGATCCAGCCCGGGACGCGGCTGCTGGTGCAGGGGAAGGCCAAGAAGTTCGGCCACGGCCTGCAACTGGCCAACCCCAAGTTCGAGGTGCTCAAGCACGACGCCGAGCCCGAGGTGCGCGACGAGCGGCTGCGCCCGGTGTATCCCGCCAGCGAGCAGATCGGCAGCCCGCAGATTGAACTCGCCATCCGGCACGTGCTTGAGTCGGCGCTCGGCCAGATCGAAGACCACCTTCCGCCGGAGCACCGCGATCCGCGTGAACTGCTGGAATTGACCGACGCGTACCGGGCGATCCACAACCCCGAATCGGAAGAGCACGCCGCGGCGGGGCGGCGGCGGCTGGCGTACGACGAGCTGCTGATGCTGCAGCTGGGCATGGCGATCAAACGGCACGGGCGCGAGAAGCACGAGCACGCGCCGGAGTTGAAGTGGACCGCGGCGATCGACTCGGCCATCCTGGCGCGGTTCCCGTTCACGCTCACGGCCGCGCAGGACGCGGTGGTGAAGGAACTGGCCACAGACTTGCAACGGCCCATCCCCGCCAACCGGTTGATCCAAGGGGACGTCGGCTCGGGCAAAACAGTGGTGGCGCTGTACGGGCTGCTGATGGCCGCGGCGTCACGCCGGCAGGGGGCGATCATGGCCCCGACGGAGATCCTGGCCGAGCAACACTTCGCGAGCATCACTCGGATGCTCAAGGGGAGCGACGTGCGGGTGGAAT
>JBOHNM010000197.1:0-6291 GCA_050730675.1 Phycisphaerales bacterium
GCATCCACAATGTCGAAGTGCATGGCCGAGGATAGCGACCCGCCCGCCACCACCCACCCCCCTACTTTCCTCCGTGCCGCCTGTCCACGACGCCGCCCTCTGCATCCGACACTGGGACTGGTCCGAGACCAGCCAGACTGTCTCGCTCTTCACGCGCGGCCATGGCCTGGTCCGTGCTTTGGCCAAGGGCGCCAAGCGCCCCGGTTCCCCCTTCTCCGGAGGCCTCGAACTTCTCACCGTCGGCGACGCGGGCCTCGTCATCAAACCAACCACGGAACTCGCCCTCCTCACCGAGTGGGATCTCACCGAGATCTTCCCCGCGCTGCGCACCAGCCTCCCGCGTCAGCACGCCGGCCTCTACGCCGCCGACCTGCTCCAACGCCTGGTCACCGACCGTGACCCTCATCCGGATCTCTTCGACGCCGCCGTCACGCTCTTCCGCGCACTCGACATCCACGACGACCCCGCCGCGCTGCTGCGCTTCCAATTCGCAGCGCTCACCTCCACCGGCTACCGCCCGGTCCTCGACCGCGATGTCCGCACCGGCGCAGAGTTGCCGTCGAGCAAGCCGCTCGCGTTCAGTCCTTCACTCGGCGGCCTCACTTCAGATACTGCGGCGTCCGACGCATCGCCCCTCGCCGAAGAACTCTGGCGTGTCCGCCCCGCGACAATCGGTGCCCTCCGCGCGATCGATGCCGCTTCTCCGGAAGAAGTGCAACCCATTTCGCGAGCCGACACCGACCGCGCCAACCGCCTGCTCGCGGCGTACATCCGGCACTTGATCGGGATTGAGCCCCCCACCCTCGGGTTGGTGTTTCCGGACCTTGCCGGCAAACCAGCGGTTTCCCGGAGCCCGGCGTGAAGTCCGCCGCGGCCTTGGTCGATGCTGCGCATAGCCGCAACGGCGAAGCTATCGGAGACCGGACGCCCGATGAACCCGGACATCGTCGAAAAAGTGCTCGCCTGCCAAAAGCTCCCTAGCCTCCCGGCTGTCGCCGTGAGGGTGCTGGAGCTGTCGGGCAGGGAAAACGTCTCCTTCAAGGAGATCGCCGAGACGATCACGTCCGATGCGGGCCTGGCGAGCAAGGTTCTCCGCACCGTCAATTCCTCCTTCTACGCCCTGCGCAAGCCCTGCTCCTCGATCAATCAGGCGATCGTCATGCTCGGCCTCTCGGCTGTCAAGACCCTAGCCCTGGGCTTCTCGCTGGTCAGCTCCATCGCCAAAACCGAGAGCAAGAGCTTCGACTACGCCGCCTACTGGCGCCGCAGCCTCTACAGCGGCGTCGCCGCCAAGTGCGTCGCCGCCGCCGCCAAGATCGGCCGTGACGAAGAGGCCTTCCTGGGCGGTCTGCTTCAGGACGTCGGCATGGTCGCCCTCTCGCAGGCCCTGGGAGACGAGTACCTTGCCGTCCTCACCGAGGCCGGCCCCGACCACAACAATCTGTCGCGCGTGGAGTTCAACGCCTACGAGATGACCCACGCCGACGTGGGCGCCCAGCTCGCCGGCCGCTGGAAGCTCCCGCCCGACCTGATGATGCCGATCAAGTTCCACCACAAGTCCAACGCCGCCCCCAAGGAATACGCACAACTGTGCGCGGCCGTGGCCCTGGGCAACATCATCACCGACGTGCTCACGACCGCCGAGCCCGCCGTCGCCCTCAAGAAGTACTACACCAAGGCCCAGGAGTGGTTCGCCCTCAACGAGGCTCAGGCCGACGAGATCCTCAAGAAGGCCACCGAGGGCGCCCAGGACATGGCCCGCCTCCTCTCGGTTGATGCCGGCAAAACCGTCGATGTCGAGACCATCAAGACCCAGGCCAAGGCCAACCTCCTCGGCCTCAAGACCCCCATCGGCGACGCCCCGAACTTTGGTGGCGACGGCTTGGACCCCTCCACCGGGCTCCCAGGGCGCGAGGCCTTCAACCGCAACCTGATCGTGGCGTTCGAGCAGACCGCCGCCGGCGGCCCCCCGGTATCGATCGCCCTGTTCGCCCTTGACGGCCTCAAGGAACTCAAGGCCTCCGACGGCGAGCACATGGCCGAGGCGGCCATGGCCACCACCGCCAAGATGATCCGCGCCCACTTTGAATCCGCCGGCGGCGTCCTCTGCCGCTTCGATTTCGACCAGTTCGCCGCCATCATGCCCAAGATCGACCGTCTCAGCGCCACCCGCCTGGCCGAGGACGCCCGCAAGATCATGGCGGGCGGGCCCGCCAAGGTCCAGCCCCCCGGGCTCAAACCCGTGGAACTCTCGCTCACGCTCTCCGCCGGCGCCGCCTGCTTCGAGCTGGCCACCCACGACAAGTTCCCCGACGCCGAGGCGCTGGTCACCCTCGTGCAGCGTGCCCTGGTCAGCGCCCAGTCCGCCGGGCACAACACCATGAAGGTGTATGTTCCCAAGGCCCAGGCCGCCTGATCACCAATCCTCACGCGGGACGCAGCGTGCCCACCGCCGCCGGGTGCAGCGGAAACTCGTCGATCAATCTGCGCACATCCGCCACGGTCACACGGTTGATCCGCTCCAGTTCATCCTGGAGCGTCGTGTACCGCTGCTGGTACATCCACTGCCGCCCGATACGGTGCATCCGCCCGTCGGGCTGCTCCCCCGCGAGCGTCACGCCCGTCGCCACCCGCGCACGGATCCGTTCGACATCCTCCGCCGTCACCGCGTCCTTCAGCCCCGCGATCTCGCGCTCGGTGATCTCCCAGGCCTCCTCGAGGTTGTCCGGCTCGCACGCCAGGAACACCCGCAGATCCCCCACGCCGTCGCGCGGGTCGTACCCCGCGTCGGCCGCCTCGGCCAGCCCCGTCTCGATCAGCGCCCAGTGCAGGCGGCTGTTGTCCGGTCCGCCCAGCGCCTGCGCCACCACGAACGCCGCATAGCGCCGCTCGTCATCGGCCCCGGGCCCCGGCGCGATGAGCATCCGGTACACCCGCGCCACCTTCGCGTCCGTCAGATCTGTGCTCCGCTCGCCGAAGCTGAAACTCCCCTGGTCACGCTTGGCGCCTGTCACCTGCCACCGCCCGCACAATTCACCGACCTGCTCCACCGCGGCCTTGAAGTCCACGTTCCCCGCCAGCGCCACTACCGTGTTGTCCGCGCTGTAGCGGTCGTGGAAGTACCCGCGCATCTGCTCGGCCGTCAACGCCGCGATCGTCTGCGGCGTCCCCAGCACGCGGTGCGAAAGTCGGTTCTGGCCGTAGTGCTCTTCCAGCAGCTTCTCGTACAGCACCCAGACCGGGTCGTCGGCGTACATCGCGATCTCTTCAAGAATGACACTCTTCTCCGCCGTGAAATCGGTCTCGCGCAAGGCCGGACGCATCATGTCCGTCAGCAATTCCACCGCCTTGGGCAGAAACTCCGGCAGCACCGCGGCATGGAACGCCGTCATCTCCGCGCTGGTGTACGCGTTGGCCCGCGCCCCCATGGCGTCGAACTCGCGGTTCACATCGTCGCTGGTCCGCTTGGCCGTTCCCTTGAACATCATGTGCTCGAGGAAGTGGCTCACTCCCATCACTCCCGGCGCCTCGTCCCGCGCCCCCGTGCGCACGAAGAACCCCGCGGCACTCGTGTGCGCCGCCGGATCGGTCTCGGCAATGATGGTCAGGCCGTTGGGAAGAACCGCTTGCTGGAAGGCGACGGGCATGACCGGAGCGTAGCGGCAACACGCCGAAAAGAAAAAAACCCCGCGTGGGCCGCGGGGCGTGCAAGGACTTGCTTGGACCGACAGTTCAGGCCGAGCCAGTTCAGGCCGAGAACGACGAGCCGCACCCGCAGCTGCTGGTCGCGTTGGGGTTGGAAAAGACAAACCCGCGCCCCATGATCTCGTCCTTGAAGTCGATCTTGGTGCCACTGAGGTACAGCAGGCTCTTGGGATCGCAGACGATCTTGATGCCGTGCTGCACGAACTCCTCGTCGGTGTCCTTCTGGCTCTCGGTCAGGTCCAGCAGGTAGCTGAAGCCCGAGCACCCGCCACCCTTGACGCCCACGCGCAGGCGGATCTTGTCGGCGTCGAGCTCCTGCTGCTGGATGATGTTGCGGACCTCTCGGGCCGCGCTCTCCGAAAGGATGAGCCCCGAAGAGGTCTCGGTCTGCGAGGCGGGTTGGCCGGTGGCAATCGACATGGCTGACTCCTGATCGGACCGGGATCGCCGGCCGACACCAATTATACGTTCGAGGAGCGGGCGTGGTGCGGATTGCCGCCTGCCACACACAGAGCAACAGTGACCAGACGGTTAGTGGACCTTGGCGGCGTGGGATCCCTCGGCGGGCAGACCGTTCTTCTGCTTGTAGTCGGCGATAGCCGCCTTGATGGCATCCTCGGCCAGCACCGAGCAGTGGATCTTCACCGGCGGGAGGCTCAACTCCTGCACGATATCGGTGTTGCGGATCTCGTCAGCCTGCTCGAGGGTCCGCCCCTTGAGCCACTCGGTGGCCAGCGAGCTGGAGGCGATGGCCGAGCCGCAGCCGAAGCACTTGAACTTGGCGTCCTCGATCAACCCCGACTTGGGATCAACCTTGATCTGCAGCTGCATGACGTCGCCGCATTCGGGCGCGCCGACGAGCCCGACGCCGACATCCTTGCGCGTTTTGATTTCGGCCTGCGTGCCGAAGGTGCCGACGTTGCGCGGGTGCTCGTAGTGATCGATGATCTTGGGGCCGTAGGCCATGGTGATGCTCCGGTGGAAATCGAACTTTGTCTTCAAACCCAACGCCAACAACTAAGGACCAAAGACCAACCGCAAATGACTCAGTGGTGGGCCCACTCGACCTTGCTCAGATCGATGCCCTCGTTGTGCATGTCGTACAGCGGGCTCAACTCGCGCAGCTTCTTCACGCTCGCGACGATCTTCTCGATGGCGAAGTCGATCTGTTCGTCGGTGGTCCACTTGCCCATCGACAGCCGCAGTGAGCTGTGCGCCAGCTCGTCGCCGACGCCGAGGCTCTTGAGGACGTAGCTGGGCTCGAGGCTGGCGCTCGTGCACGCCGAGCCGCTGGAGCAGGCGACTTCCTTCACAGCCATCATCAGGCTCTCGCCCTCGACGAACCCGAAGCTGATATTGCTGATGTGCGGCAGGCGTTTCTCGGCGTGGCCGTTGACCGCGCAGCTGTCGAGCTTGGAAAGGACGGTCTTCTCCAGCCGCTGACGCAGTGCCAGCAGCCGCACCCCGTCGCGCTCCATCTCGTTGAGCGCGATCTCGCACGCCTTGCCGAAGCCGACGATGCCGGTGATGTTCAGTGTGCCGGGGCGGAAGCCTCGCTCCTGGCCGCCGCCGTCGACGAGGGCCTGCAGGCGCACCCGCGGGCGGTGGCGCCGGACGTACAGGGCGCCGACACCCTTGGGGCCGTAGATCTTGTGGCTCGACCACGAGAGCAGGTCCACGTTGTCGCGCTCGACATTGGTCGGCATCTTGCCGGCCCACTGCGTCGCGTCGGTGTGGAAGATCACACCCTTGTCGTGGCAGAGCTTGCCGATGGCGGGGATGTCGTTGATCGTCCCGATCTCGTTGTTGGCCCACATGATCGTCACCAGGATCGTGTCGGGGCGCAGCGCGCCCGCGACCATCGCGGCCGTGATCACCCCGTCCGCCGGCGGCTCGAGGAACGTGACGTCGAACCCTTCCTTCTGCAGGCGCTTGCACGGATCCAGCACGGCCTTGTGCTCATGCACCGCCGTGATGATGTGCCCGCGGCTCTTGCTCCCCGCCGGCGCCTTCTCGTACAGATACGCCGCACCCTTGATGGCCAGGTTGTTGCTCTCGGTCGAGCCGGAGGTGAAGATGATCTCCTTCTCCGACGCGCCGATCAGCTTGGCGGCCTGCTCACGGGCAGCATCCACCGCCTCTTCCGCTTCCCAGCCGTACTTGTGGCTCCGGGAGCCGGAGTTGCCAAAGTGTTCGGTGAAATACGGCAGCATCGCTTCCACCACGCGCGGGTCGCACGGGGTCGTCGCGGCATGGTCGAGATAGATCGGCAGCTTCATCGTCATCGGGTGTCTCCCCGGGAGTTGATCACGTGCTTGGAACCATTCTAAAGAACGCACGATCATACGCCATCCGCGCCACCCCTGATCGGATCGCGGTTTCCGTTCGGTAAGGCTGATTGGCCATCTGGCATAAGTGTCAGGCCTGCTCGGGGCGCTGATACACCATCACCAGTCGCCGCCCGTCCAGTTCGTGCCGGACTTCGGACATGAAGTTCCGGATCAGCATCAATCCACGGCCGCTGGGCAGCTCGATGTTCTCTTCCAGCGTCGGGTCGGCGACGGCCTCGGGCTTGTATCCAGGCCC
>JBOHNM010000198.1:0-6282 GCA_050730675.1 Phycisphaerales bacterium
CGCATTGTGCAAACTTTGCGGGCAGGTTTGGCGTGCCGCGCAGGTTCTGCCGCCGGACGTTCCCTCTGCCCAGAGCGGTTACCCTCGGCCATGCCCATACCCGGCCGCCGCGAATCGCTCTGGATGCTTGCCTTGGCGCTCGCGGTCGCGGCCGTTGGCCTTGGGGCGTGGGGTACACAACCGCCGGCTGCCTCTCCGCCAACGCCCAGACTCCCCGACGGCCCGACCTGGGGCCGCGGCAACTTCCAGCCCAAAGCCGCCAATCAGGTCTTTGCGACCGGCGACGGGTGCGCCCTGTGCCACAGCGCCTCGGCAAACGCCGGCGCGCTCTGGTCACCAACGGGCGAGGATGTCTCGCCGCATGGTCTTTGGAAAGCGACGCTGATGGCGCACGCCGCCAAGGACCCGTACTGGCGGGCGCAGGTGGCGAAGGAAACTGCCGCGGCACCCGAACGGGCCGAAATCATCGAGGCTCTCTGCGTGCGCTGCCACACGCCGATGGGTCACCACACCAACCTCATCGCGGGGAACAAACCGCCGCGTGTGGCCGAGGCCGCTTCTAACCCGCTCTACTCCGATGGCGTCTCGTGCACGGTCTGCCACCAGATCCAGCCCGAGGGACTGGGGACACCGGCACGGTTCGACGGCAACATCGAGATCAAGCCCGGCCGGAAGATCTTCGGCCCCTTCCACGACCCGGGCGGGCAGCCGATGATCAACTTCACGGCCTTCCAGCCGACGCAGGCCGATCACATCCGCTCGTCGGCGCTGTGCGCCGGGTGCCACACGCTGGGGACCGAGCATACCGGCAAGCGTTTCCCGGAGCAGTCGCCGTTTCTGGAGTGGCGCAACAGTGTGTTCAGCGACGAAGCAGGGAAGACCGACACATCGCGCACCTGCGTCGAGTGCCACATGCCCGACGTCGGCCCCATGCGCATCGCCCGCAACCCGGCGGGGTTGGACTTCAACATCCAGACCCGTTCGCCGGTGCGCGGCCACGCCTTTGTCGGCGGCAACGCGCTCATGCTCGACATCCTGCGGACCAACGCCGACAAGCTGGGCGTGACGGCTTCGGCGGAGTCGCTCGAGCGCATGGCGCGGGCCACCCGCGCCCAGCTCTCGCACCGCACGGCGACAATCAAGGTCGAGAACCTGCGGCGCGAGAAGGCCGCCGACGGCACGCAGATGCTCGTCTTCGACGCGATCGTCACCAACCTCACTGGCCACAAGTTCCCCACCGGCTATCCGGCGCGGCGGGCGTGGGTGGATGCCGAAGTCCGCGACGGTCGCAAGGTGCTCTTCGAGTCCGGAGACTTCGACGATCAGGGTCGGCTCAAGAACGTGCCGGATGAACTCACACTCTCTCACTTCGATGTGATCGACTCACCCTCGCAAGTCGCGGTCTACGAGATGGTCGCCGCGGACGAATCCGGCAAACCGACGACGTACCTCTCGCGCATGGCCCGGCGCCTGAAGGACAATCGGCTGCTCCCAGCCGGCTACAAGCCCGACGGCCCGCACGCGTCCGACACGTCGCCGCAGGGGATCAACGGCGATGCCAACTTTGTCGGGGGTTCTGACCGCGTGACCTACCGCGTCAAGCTTCCTGAAGGCGTGGGTGATCACCTCACGGTCGTCGCTCGCCTGCTCTACCAGCCGATCCCGCCGGCGTGGGCCGCGCCGCTGCGGACACTGGCCGCGCCGGAGGCGGCTGCGTTCATCACCATGCTCGACGGCGCGAAGCACAAGCCGGAACAGGTGGCGGTGACGGTGGAGATTGAAGGGCGATAAGCCCGGACGCCGCTGAAGCAACTGCCGAGCCGACCACTCCTGATCGTTTGCTACGGGCACCCGGCAAAGTAGCTCTGGAGGAACTGGATCAGATCGTCGGCGGTCATTTGCCCGTCGGCGCCGAAACCTCCACCGAGCGATGCCACGTCGGCGATCGGCGCGTTTCCGACAAAGAACGCCTCGAGGAACACAACAATGTCGTCGGCCGAGAGTGCCGTATCCGGACCGACCGATCCGCCAAGCGCGGCCACATCCGCGATCGATGTGAACGCCACTGACGCCCGGGCGGCGGGATAGACGATTGCTGCCTTCAAACCTGAACCAGTTGCCGGCGGGGCAACGACGTCGCCGAATCGGCCGGAGATGGTTGCGGGCGGTATTGTGACGATGAACTGCTGCAACCCGCAGAACGCGGGGGAGAAGCCGTCAACCAACTGCAACTCGGCGCGCCCGCCGAGCGTGACGATTCCCGAGAAAGATCGGAACGCACCGCCACTGCCTTGTGCCGCGGCGCGGATCCGATTGATGACCGTTCCCTCGTCGGCGAATGTCACAGTCGTCAGGAACCCCTGGCCAGGGACCCGAACATCGCAGCCGGGGCCGAAGATCATCGTGCCCCGATTGGTGAATGCAGACACGGTGATATCGCCATCAACCAGGCGGTCGATCAGCAACTCCCCCGCGTTGACGAACTGACTCCGCGAATCACCTTCAAATCTGAAGGTGAACACGTCGCCCGTGATCCTGATTGCGCCGTTGTTGGTGATGCGAGCCGGACCGGTCGCGGAGTTCATGGTGAACGCAATATCGCCGCGCGTCGCGCCCGGCGGCGGGCTGGTCCGGATGACAATTCCATCACCGATGGTGACATCCGCCCCATCAAGAGCCGCGATCGTGCTGGACGCTCCGTCAGAAATGGAAACGAGTTCACCAAGGCCTCCGAGCAACTGAACGCCGCCGCGGAACAGGAAATTGCCGTAACTCTTCATCGTGACGACCGTGCCGGGCGCAAGGGTGAGCCCTGAACGCACGTTGACGGACTGCTCATCGAGCAGCATCGTGCCGGCGATCGCCACGTTGGTGAAATTGACCCCGTTCTCAACTTCGTACGGCAAGCCGTCGGAGGGGATGGCCAAGGCACCGTTGGCGAAGGTGCCGCCGAGCTTGAGCTTGCCGCCCGCGGTCCGTGTGAACGGGCCGACGGTGGAGTAGGTGCCCCGCAGATACACGGTGCCGGCGGAATCTGCCTGGTATTGACCGGTGTTGATGCGGGGGGCCGAGAGTTCGATGCTCCCTCCGGCTTCGGCACGGGTGACCCCGTTGTTGGTGAAGGTACCCAGTCCGGTGGTGCTCTCCACACGCAGCTTGTGGGACGGGCCGGCGGCCGAGAGCGTGCCTCCATTGATCAATCCGGCGGGTGATGTGCCCTGGGAACCAACATCAACGAGGAAATCGACCGTGCCTGCGCCCGGGCCCAAGGTGCGCAGAGCGACACCGGGCTCGACTGTCAGCACGCAGCCGCCCGCGATCTGCACCGACGCCGCGCTGGATGTCGGTCCCACAGTGATCAGGCCATTGCCGGCGAGGGATTGGGCTCCCCCTGTAAAGAGGAGCGACGTGCCGTGCGTCAGTGCCAATGAGGCGCCTCCGACGAAATTGAGCCCGTGCCTCACTTCGGTTGTCCCGTATGCGACGACGGTGGGCGCGTTGATCGTGGCGCCGTCGAGGATCGTCCCGGCGTCGATCTGGAAGAGCGTTCCGGCCGGCAGCGGCCCGAGCTGGGCATTGATCGCTCGTCCGCCCAACCGGAGCGTGGAGCCGATGGCGGGCGTGAGTTGCCCCGTCATTGTGTACTCGCCGGCGAGCAGCAGCGTTCCCCCCGTTCCAACCCCCACTTGCCCGCTGTTTTCCCAGTTCACTTCGACTTGAAGGATGGAACCGCCATCGGCGCCAATCGATCCGGTGTTGGAGAAGGTTCCGATCGCGCCGCCGTCATTGCTGAGCACCACGCGCTTGCCAAGGCCGGATGCGTGGACACTGCCCCGGTTGACCAGCCGCGGCTGCACCAGCGAGGGACCACGAAAGAAAACCCGCAGGTTTCCCGCATTCGATGCAGTCGCGATCATCACCGCCGGGTCGATGGTCAACTGCACGCCCTCGGTCAGGAGCATGTCGCTCAGGAGACTTGAATTCCCTGTCGTGATGATCGTTCCGTTGCCTGCGACCGTCTGCGTGCCGCCGCGGAACTCAAGCGAACTGCCGGATAGATTTACTGAGCCGCTGCCGAGCAGCGTCAGCCCACCCGTTACGACCAATTGGCTACTCTGAAGCAATACGGGTGCGTAGAGCGTGACGCCGACGAACGTGGTGTTGTTTTCCGCCGTCAGTGGCTGCCCGTCGGAGGCCGGGCCGATCGAGCCGGTAATGGTGCCGCCGAGCATGATGCGGCCACCGGTGGTGCGGAGGATCTGGCCCAAGGTCGCACTCGAGAGCACCCGGATGGTGCCGTTGGTGGTGGCGACGTACATGCCGTTGTTCTGCGACGGCACGCCCAGCACAACGACGCCTCCGTTATCCGCCCGCACCGTCCCCGTGTTCTGCAACAGCCCCGTGCCACTAAAAGTGAGTTCACTCGACGCCGCCGGTGAGGAGATGGTCCCTTGGTTGACCAGCGTTGCCGGAGTTTGACCGATCGGCAACATGGAGATGACCCCGCGTGCGGCCGCAGCGGGGTTGGTGCGTACTGTGACGCCCGGGCCAACCGTGAGCGTCGTCGCAGCCGAGAGCCTGAGGGTGCTCGCGGTGACCCCCACGAAACGAACTTCGCCATTGCCTGACATCACGGGCGCTCCGCCCGCAAAGTTCAACACGCCGGCGCTCTGCAGTGTGACCCTCGCTCCTCCGACGAGCGTGACATCACCGAGCACCGACAGGGTCTGGGCGCTGATTGTCAGCGGCGACGCGACCGACAGGGTGCGCACCTGCACCGCGCCGCCTGAGGAGAATGTGACGCCGGCGAACCCTGCGGGAATCACCACGTCGTCGTTGCTTCCAGGCACAAGCGGACTCGAGGACCAATTCGCCGGCAGGGACCATGTCACGCCGTCGCCCGCGCCGGTCCAAGTGACTGTCTGAGCCGACGCCGGCGCGGCGGCCGCCAACATCAGCATCACAAAGAACAGCGAATTGATCAAACCTTGTCGGTGCAGGATGCCGGGGCGCAACACATATCGATCAAGCATCGCGATTGTGGATGTGAGCATGGATCCAGTATACATCAATGCAACCGCTGTACTGGACAATACACTTCGATAGCTGATGGTTTTGATCACCACCCGGGGTTTCCCCAACTGGCTCGGTCCAGTGCTCGCCGAGATCCCCGCAACTCCGCGGCACCGCCGTTTGCACCCTCGCTCAGACTTCGAATTGCTGTTCCAAGCTGGTGAGGAAGCACGTGGAGCCCGGCGCGCAAATACTTGCCCCCATGAAGAAGCGATCCACTGCCCCCACGTCCCCTCCTTCGTCGCTCACTGGCGCTGATCTCCTCACCATCCGCGATCTCGGCGCCGCGCAGCTTGAAGCGGTGCTCGCCACGGCCGCGGCGTGCAAGGCCGCACCCGCGAAGTTCGCCCGTTCGCTGGCCGGTCAGTCGGTCATCATGCTCTTCGAGAAGCCGTCACTGCGCACGCGTGTGAGCTTCGAGGTCGGCATCTTCCGCCTTGGCGGGCACGGGCTCTACTACGACCACTCCAAGGAACGCATCGGCGAGCGCGAGACAACGCACGACTACGCCAAGAACCTGGAGCGCTTCGGGCACGCGATCGTCGCCCGCGTCTTCTCTCAGAAGGTGCTCGAGGAACTTGCCCAGCACAGCCGCGTGCCGGTGATCAACGCCTTGAGCAACGAGCACCACCCGTGCCAGGCGCTGGCCGACATGCTGACCATCCGCGAACACTTCGGAACGGTCAAGGGCAAGCGGATCGTCTATCTCGGCGACGGCAACAACGTCTGCATCTCCCTCGTGCAGGCCGCGGCCAAGCTCGGCGCCCACGCGGTCGCCATCTGCCCCGACTCGCACGTCCCCGACGCCGCCGAGATGGCGGCCGCGGCCATGGACGCCGAAGCCGGCGGCGGTTCTGTGAAGCTGACCGCCGATGTCAAGGCCGTCAAGAACGCTGACGTCATCTACACCGACGCTTGGACGAGCATGCACCAGACCGACGCCGCTGACCGCGAGCGAGCCTTTGCGAAGTACCAGGTCAACGCCAAGCTCATGGCGCGGGCGAACAAGAAGGCGATTTTCATGCACTGCCTCCCCGCGCACCGCGGGCAGGAGGTGACCAACGAAGTGATCGACTCGAAGCAATCGGTCGTCTTCGACCAGGCGGAGAACCGCCTCTGGGCGCAGAACGGCCTCCTCGTCGAATTGCTCGGCCGCTAAGAGTTGTACACAGAGGACACAGAGGCACACGGAGGAGGCCAGGGTGGGGC
>JBOHNM010000199.1:0-6239 GCA_050730675.1 Phycisphaerales bacterium
GCTGGGGCCTGATGGCCAGCTCACGGCCGACGACATCGTGGCGTTCCTGGCGCAGTTCTTCGCGGGCGGGCTGAGCGTGGCGGATGTGGCATCACTGGGCGGAGTGCCGTCGGCGGACGGGCAGCTCACGCCGGACGACATCGTGGTCTTCCTGGCAGCGTTCTTCGCGGGGTGTCCGTGAAGTGAACCCGCAATAGCGTGATTTTGTGTTATGGCTGCACGGTCGCGGGCGCATCGGCGCTCGCGGCCTGCTGCTGCGCGGGGCGAGCGGTCGGGGCGACGGCGGACTTGGTGTACGCCGCGCCGTACCCCGCGACCTGCGTGAGTGGGTAGCCCGCGAGCACAACGATGCCGATGGCGGAGAAGATGGCCGCGGCGACTCGGGCGGTGAGGGCCGAGGGGCGGATCGAGGCCTGGGCTGTCGGATCGGGCGACTCGAGCAGGGCGGCCTTGGCCAGGCCGAGGTAGTAGTACGCCGCGATGGCGGAGTTGATGCCGAGGATGACCACCAGAACGACCTCGCCCGCGGCGATGCCCGAGGTGAAGAGCGGGAGCTTGGCCCAGAAACCCAGCAGCGGCGGCAGGCCAAGGAGGCCGACCGAGGACAGGACCATGGCCCAGCCGAGAGTCGGCCGGGTGCGGCAGAGGCCGCGGATATCGGCGATGTCGTCGGCCTCGTCGGTCGAGCCGTCGGCGTTCTCACGCTCAAGGCAGCCGACGACGGCGAACGCTCCGAGGTTCATGACGCCGTAGGTAAGCAGGTAGAAGAGGATCGCGCCCAGGCCGCTGGAGGAGAAGTTGCCGTCCTTGCCCGGGCCGGTGATGAGGCCGACGAGCATGTAGCCGGAGTGGGCGATGGAGGAGTAGGCAAGGATGCGCTTGACCGAGCGTTGGAGCAAGGCCAGCACGTTGCCGACGGTCATGGTCAGCACGGCGATGATCGCAAGCACGGAGTAGAGCGGATCGGGGAGAGGGCCGTAGTGGTTCCCGACGCCCCAGCCGACAGCGCCGACGATGAGCATGAGCGCGAAGAAGCCGGCGGCCTTGGGGACGAAGGCGAGGAACGCCGAGACGGGGGACGCCGCGCCTTGGTAGACGTCGGGCGTGTAGAAGTGCAGGGGGACGGCGGCGATCTTGAAGCAGATACCCAGGACCGAGAGGAGGACACCGGCGACAGCGATGCCGTTGAGGCCGCCTGTCGCGATCTGCTGGACGAGCGTCTTGTGGATGACGTCGAGGTTGGTCGAGCCGGTCGCGCCGTAGAGCATCGCGAAGCCGTAGAGGAACATCGCGGCGCCGAGCGCGCCGAGGAAGAAGTACTTAACGCCGGCCTCCATCGAGCGGTTGCGGTTGGTCGAGATGGTGACCATCACGTACGTCGGGAGGCTGGTGAGTTCGAGGGCGAGGAAAAGCAGGATGAGGTCGTCGGACCCGGCGCAGAGCATGAGGCCGGTGAGGGAGAAGAGGAAGAAGGAGTAAAACTCGCCGCGGGTGGCACGGAGGGGGTCGAACGTGGCCCCGCGGGCGACGGTGGATTCGTACTGGCGATCGGGGACGCCGGTCATCACCATCAGCAGCAGGAGGCCGACGACGGCGGTAAGGACCTTGCCGTACTTAGGCAGGTGAGCGAGATACTGAGTCGCAGAACCATCGACGGTTGTGGCAAGGGCGATGACCGCCGCGCCGAAGAGACCCACACCCGCGAGCGGGGCGCAGAGGCGACGGATCGGGAGCTGCTTGGAAAGACCGAAGAGCATCACCAGGCAGGTGACGGCGAAGAGGAAGATCTCGGGGTATGAGGCGTTGATCTTGTCGATCACGGCATCACCCCCTCGGCGTGCGGCACCGGTGTCTCGGCCGCGGCGGCGGCCATGCCGGGGGCCGCGGGCGAGCGGTGGTAGTTCTGCATCGTGCGGGCCAGGTCCAAGGCCTGCGGCTCGATAGCGTCGGTGAGCGGCTTGGGATAGAGCCCGATCGCCAAGCAAAGCGCGGCGAGCGGGACGAGCACGCCGATCTCGCGGAACGAGAGGTCGCGCGGGAGCGAGCCATGACTGTGCGCCGCGCCGTTGGCGGCGTGGGTATCACTGGGGCCGTGGGAGGGTGCATGGGCATCGTGACCGGGGAGCCGCAGGGCACCCCAGACGATGTGGCCGAGCATGTAGAGCAGGTACATCGCGGCGACGATCATGCCCGTGCCGGCGATGACGGCGTACCACGGGCCGAGTTGGCCGGCGCCGGAGGTGTGCAGGCCCGTGCCGTGGAAGCTCCAGGTGTCGCCGGTGGTGAACGCGGCGAGGATGCACAGGAACTCGCTGATGAAACCGTTTGTGCCGGGGAGACCGACCGAGGCCATCGTAAAGAAGACCATGAAGGTGGCCCAGATGGGCATCTGCGCGGCGAGGCCGCCGAGTTCCTTCATCGAGCGGGTGTGGTAGCGCTCGTAGACCATGCCGATGCAGAGGAAGAGCGCGCCGGTCGAGAGGCCGTGGTTGATCATGTAGAGGACGCTGCCCTGCACGCCGGTGGCGTTGAGGGCGAACATGCCGAGCATGCAGAAGCCCAGGTGGGCGACCGACGAGTAGGCGACGAGCTTCTTGACATCGGTCTGCACCCAGCAGATGAGGCCGCCGTAGAGGATGCCGATGATCGAGATGGTGGCGATGAAGGGAGCAAGTTCGACTGCGGCGGAGGGACAGAAGGGAATCGCGATCATGAGGATCGCGTAGGTGCCGAGCTTGAGCAGCACGCCGGCCAGGACAACCGAGCCAGCGGTCGGAGCTTCGGTGTGAGCCAAGGGCAACCACGTGTGCAGCGGGAAGAGCGGAACCTTGACCGCGAATCCGCAGAGCATCGCCACGAAGACCCACCACTGCTCGGCGGGAGACATCGCGTTGGCCGCGGCCTTGAGGTCACTGAACTGGAATGACCAGACGCCATGGCCAGAAGCGGCGAGTGCCGGGATCGCGTGGGCGGTGAAGTACCAAGCAACGTAAACGATGCCGGCGAGGGCGATCATCGAGCCGGTAAAGGTGTAGAGGAAGAACTTGATCGCCGCGGCCTTGCGGTTGGTCGAACCGTAGAGGCTGATGAGGACGAACATGGGCACAAGTGTGAACTCGAAGAAGATGTAGAAGAGAATGGCGTCGCGGGCGCAGAAGACGCCGGTCATGGCGCTCTGGAGGACCAGCAGCCAGCCGTAGTAGGTTCGGACGCGATCGGTGATGGCGGTGAAGGAAGCCAGGACACAGATCGGGCCGAGCAGGAGCGTCAGGCCAACGAGCAGGGCGGAAATATTGTTGAGCCCGAGCGAGACAGTGACGCCCAGGTCCGGGAACCAGTCGTACGTCTGCTGAGAACCGAGCAGCTCGGTGGAACTGGCTCGCCAGTTGAGTTGCGTCGCCATCACCGCACCGATCGCCAGTGGCACGAGCGTGCCGAGGAGCGCGACGTGCTTGACGGTCTGCTTAGAGACCATGGGCACGACGCACGCGGCCAAGAGCGGGATGAGGATCAGTGCGACAAGCATGATTCGTTTCTGTCCGGACTTATCTCATGAGCAGTAGCGCCAGCAGCACGACCAGACCGACGCCGGCGGCCATACCCGCGGCGTAGCCGTTCAAGATTCCTGACTGGGCCGGGCGGAGACCCGAACCTGCGGCCGACGGGGCCGCACCGAAAGTATTCACCAGGCCGTCGACGATCCAGACGTCGATCCAGTGGAAGATCTTGGCGAGGACCCACAGCGGACGGACGAAGAGCCAGTTGTACAGTTCGTCCACGTACCACTTGTGCCGGGCCCAGCGGGCAATGGGGCCCATCGCGGGGAGCAGACTGTCGGCGCGGCTGGTCGCGGCGGTGGTGCGACCGGCGTAGTGCAGGAAGAAGGCGACGGCGATGCCAATGAACCCGACGAACGAGGAGATGACATACATCGCGCCGACGCCGGCAATCTTGGTGTTGTGCGGATCGATACCCAGGATGGTGGCATGGGCGTGCCCCGCGTGTGCCTGGTAGACCTTGCCGCTGCTGGCATCGACGAGATCGACGACCCAACCGCCCTCGGCATGGCCAGCATGCCCGGGCAGGTGCATGAACCCGACGCCAGCGGCGAGGATTGACGCGACAGCGAGTGCCGCGAGGACAAAGTTGATCGCCCAGCCCGGCGGGTGGGGATGGAAGTCGCCGGGGGGGTGGCCGTGAGCCGGGTCGTGCGCTTTGTCGCTCGTCTTTGCATCGTGCCCATGATCGTCGTGGCCGTGCCCGTGGTCGTCCGCGCCATGGAGTTCATCACCCGGCTCGTAGTGCTGCGGGCCGACGAAGACGCGGAAGAAGACGCGGAAGGTGTAGTACGCCGTGAGGCCCGCCGCCAGCAACAGGATGACGCCCACCGCCTGGAAATGGTGGTTGGCCAAGGCGTCGGAGATGATCATGTCCTTGCTGAAGAAACCGGCGGTGAACGGGAAGCCCGAGAGGTTGAGGCAGCCCACCAGCATCGCCAGCCCGACGATCAGCCAGCCCTTCATCTTCATGACGCCCGAGAGCTTGCGCAGATCGAGCTGGCCGGCGAAGCCGTGCATCACCGCGCCGCAGGCGAGGAAGAGCGTGGCCTTGAAGAACGCATGGGTGAAGACATGGAACGCCGCGGCACCGGTGCCCGCCACGCCCGCGCCGGCGAACATGTAGCCGAGCTGTGAGACCGTGGAATAGGCCATGATCCGCTTGATATCGAACTGGGCCATCGCGATGGTGGCCGAGAAGAGCGCGGTCAGCGCCCCGACCCACGCGACGATCCCCGGGGCCCACTCGGAGCATTGGTAGAACGGGAAGAAACGGATAACGAGGTACACGCCGGCAGTCACCATGGTGGCGGCGTGAATGAGGGCCGAAACGGGCGTTGGGCCTTCCATTGCGTCGGGGAGCCAGACGTACAGCGGGAGCTGTGCCGACTTGCCGAATGCGCCGACGGTGAAGAGCACCGGGATGAGCTGGACGAGGAACGGGATCTGGTCGAACTTGCCCTCGGCCGCGAGGGTGAGGTAGCCGGACTTCTCGATGAGATCGAAGAGCGTGGCGTACTCGACGGTGCCGAACTGCACGAACGTCAGCATGATCCCCACAGCGAGGCCGAGGTCACCGATGCGGTTCATGATGAAGGCTTTTTTGGCCGCGGCGACCGCGGAGGGCTTCTTGTAGAAGTAACCGATCAGCAGATAGGAACAGAGGCCGACACCCTCCCAGCCGAGGTAGAGCATCAGTAGGTTGTCGCCCATGACGAGCGAGGCCATGCTGAAGACGAAGAGGCTAAAGGCGGCGAAGAACCGGCAGTAGCCGGGACCGACATCGTGGCTCATGTACTCGCTGGCGTAGAGCGCAATCAGCGTGGCGAGCCCCGTAACGAAGAGCATCCACAGGCAGGTGAGCGTGTCGATGTAGAACGAGAAGTTGGCGATGAAGTGGTGGGCCTTGGAGTCGGTGGACCAGGCGAAATCGAACCAATCCCAGGCCTTGACGACGAAGGCATGAGGGTTCGGTCCCGATGCCGCCGCGACTGTTGCGGAGTACATCTGCAGCGTCAGGGCGAATGCGACCGCCAAACACGCCACCGTGAGGAAGGCAGGCAACTTCGACTTCACGCGGGCGATCGCGCAAAGTCCAACCAGCACCACCGCGAGCATCGGCAAGCCGGGAATAAGCAGCCAGAGCGGGTTTCCGTCAGTGGGCGCACCGGCGACGGATGCCGCTGGTTCGGAGGCCGCCAAGGCGAGGAGGGCGGGCAGATTGGAGATCGCGTGGAGCACGAGCGGAGTGGTTTCCCTGCGGCGGATCAGCCGCGCATTTCGGACCAGGTCGAGCCGTCAAGGGTTTCCTTGCGGCGGAAGAGCAGGACAACAAGGGCCAGGGCGAGGGCGGCCTCGGCCGCGGCGATGGTGAGGACGAAGATGACGAAGGTCTCGCCATGGTGATTGAGGTGGAATCGGCTGAAGGCAATGAGGGCGATGCCCGCGGCTTGGAACATCAACTCTGTGCAGAGGAACATGATGATCAGGTTGCGGCGGGTGACGAAGCCGATCAGACCGAGGGCGAACATCGCTGCGGAGACGAAGAGGTAGTGGTAGAGCGTGATCCCCGACATGACGTGCGGGATGGGGCCCTGCGCGAGCGTGAGAAAGAGATGGTTCACCGGTCCCCCCCCACGCCCGGCTGGACGAAGGCGCCTTCGACGCCGAGCATGTCTGCGC
>JBOHNM010000200.1:0-6167 GCA_050730675.1 Phycisphaerales bacterium
CGACGTAGACGATGAAGTAACTGTTGAAGACCAGCGCCTCGAACAGGACGAAGGCCCACATGTCCGGCTGACCGGGGACGAAGCGGGCCGGTGCTGCCGCCCCCGGCGATGCTGCCTGCGCCCGGATTCCATGGCGGGGCGGCGCGTTGGCGACGTTCCTCACCGGGTCGCCTTCCGCCAGTCCGATGGCTCCGGTGCCTCGTCGGTGACGAGGTCCGGCAGCGGCCCGGTGCCGAAGTCCTCGCGCACGATCATCCTTCTCAGCAGGGTGAGGAAGACGGTCGTGTAGGTGACGAACACGCCGACGTTGATCCACCACGCGATCACACCGTCCCAGGCGAACACGCCGCTCTTGAAGATCCAGGCCGGCGCCACGACGACCTCCGTGAGCGCGTTGCAGAGATTGAGGTAGGCGAACCACTTCGGGAACACGCGGTTTTTGTCGAGCAGAATCGCGGTCATCCACACCAGGGAGCCGACCAGGAACACGCCCATGGTTCCGTCGAACGTCATGAACGCGAAATCGTAGAGCCAGCTGATCTGCTCGGGGTCGCGGTCGGGTCGCATGGCCCCAACCGTCAGCGCGATGCCCAGCAGCAGCATGCCGGGTAGGGTGCTCAGCGCATAGATGACGAGGTAGGAATACGCGAACGCGCGGCTCACGGACATGCGCCGCATCGAGTAGGCGATGAGCGCGTTCATGAGCGCCGTCAGTCCGGAGATGATGAAGACGAAGGCGAACCCGATGAGCAGGCCATAGTGGTGGTCATTGAACCACTGCGCGACCCGCGTCGGCTCCCACCCGGGCGGTGGCGGGGGCTGGGTGCTGGTGACCACGAAGAACAACACCCCGAACAGTTGGTAGAAGACGACCATCGTCCACCAGGCGATCCACAGCTCCCGCTTGGGGTCGTGGCGGCAATGCCAGAGGATCCGTCGACGCAGCGAGCCCGATGGCTCCTCGGGGAGGGCCCCCGCCTCCGAGGCGTTCACGGGGACGCCGACTCCGCGGCCCGCTGCCGGTAGATGGCCTGGCCGAGAACGATGCCCATGACGGCGATCCAGAGGCCGATGGCGATGTTTCGGACCCAGAACGTCAGCACTCCGTCCCAGGCGATGGGGCCTGCCATGGCCAGCCCGACGAAGGAGGCGGGAACCATCGCCGCAGCGACGAGAAGGTTGAAATGCGCCACCCATGGCTTGAACACCGGCCGGGGCTGGCGATCGAGGTAGATCGCCAGCGCCAGGATGACGCTCTGCGCGATCAGGAAGCCGACCTGACTGGCGAAGGTCACCCACGCGAGGTCGTTGAGCAGGAGGGTCAGCTCCGGGTCTCGTTCCGGGCGGAAGGCGGCGAGGAGCCAGAACAGGTTGGCCAGGAGAAAGATCGTCGGGCCGCCGGCCGCGCAGGCGATGATGCTGTACGAGAAGATCGGGGTGCGATGGGCCATCCTGCGAATCTGCATCACGATCAGCGCCAGAAGCGGGATGAGCCCCACCGAGAACCAATTGAACACGATCATGCTGAAACGGATGCGCGGCAGGTTCTCCGGGTCGCGATAGAAGGCGGCGACCTCTTGCGCCGACAGCGTCGGCGACATCGGCTCGACGAAACCGGGAAACAACCTGAAGATGGAAAGCCAGATGATCGCCAGCACGGGCAACGTCCACAGCAGGATCAGCTCGCCATCGGCTCGTTTCATCGTTTGGGATCCCTTCGAGTCTGCGACGCGACGCAGCGACACGCGTGCCCTGGCTGCCCGTCGCATCCTAGCCGTTCGGCTAGCCGCCCCCTTCAGCCTCTTGGGGCGGTCCCGCCACCCGGCGGGGGCGGGTGCAGGCGGCGGTGCTCGCGGCGGCCATCGCCGGTGCCGTCATCCATCCGCTCGTCCTGGACCTCGACGACGAGAGCCTGCGCTGCGAACTCCTCACGCAGTTACGGAAGATCCTTCCACTGCGCTGACCACGATACCAAGCCGGCATTGTGGCGGGCTGGTGCTCTGACAGTCTACGGGCCGCAGATGCCGAGCCCGAACGCCTCCGAGAAGGCGCGCACGACATTCTGTACCCCGATCTCGTTGCGCCCGATCAGCATGTGCCCGTGCTGGCCGTAGCGCACGGCGTCGCCACACGAGCGCAAGACGGCGGCGTCTTCGTCACGGACGGCCGCGTGGACTTGCTCGTACAGCTGCGTGTAGCCCGCCAGCGTCTCGTCGTCCGGGGCCGGCTGCCGGGCCGCCCAGCCATGGAGCACGGTGGAGTCGGTCGGAGCGCCGCCGGGCAAGATGTCGATGATCTCGAGGCCAACCGGCGTCGAGGCCAGGACGAGGTTCGGATACACCCAATAGATGAAGACCACGAAATCGAGCGGCTCGTCGTAGTCGCCATCAGGCGCGGAATCGATCCAGCTACAGGGGAACGTCAGGCGGTGATGGCGGCCGAAGCGGTCGAAGAGCGCCGTGTTCGGTTGGGTCGTCTGTGCGATCACGCTCTGACGGTGAACGATGGGGAAATGGTAGTTCTCCGCGAACGCTTCGAGTCCCGCTTTCCAGTTCGTGCCCGTCTCGATCCCCCGGTTGGTCAGGAACTGGTACGTCTCGAAGCACCACTCGCCGAGCTCGGCGTCGAGCGGTCCGAGGTGGGATGCGACGTCGATCGCCTCGCCGGCGGTGAGTACGCCCCAGATGAAGCCATGCCGCTCCTCGCTCGGGAGCTCGACGAGCCCGTAGGACGCCCGGTCGATCTCGTCGAAACCGGCCGCGCCGGGCAGGCCCACCAGCGCGCCCGCCGAATCGTAGGTCCATGCGTGGTACGGACAGGTGTGGCGCCGCTTGGACCCGCAGCCCTCGGCGACCTTGGCACCGCGGTGCCGGCAGACGTTGAGGAATGCCCTCGCGGTGCCGTCGCCGCCACGGCTGATGAGCACCGACGTGCCGAGCACGTCCCGGACTACGAAGTCGCTGGGGTTCGGGATCTGCGAGCGGTGAACCAGCGCCAGTGGAACGTGTCGGATCGCCTCGACCTCGCGGTCATGCAGGTTGCGGTCGCGGTAGTAGCTCAGCGGCACGCGCAACACGTGATCGGCGAACTGGGTGGTCTGCCCCCGCACGAGTTCTTTGGCGCGGGCCACCAACCTCGTGCGATCGAGGATGGCTGGCGCTGGCAGGCAGACGACCTCGGTCATATCGATGGGTCAGCCGCCGAGGCCGTGGAGGCAGAACTCCCAGGCCTCCTCGGCCGTGATGCGGGCCCGGGCATTCTGGACGAAGCGGCTCATGAGCCAGCCGTACATGACGGTCTGTTGGATGAGCAGGGCGGCGCGCGGCGTGTCGACCACCTGGAGCGAGCCGGCAGCGACCGCGGCCTTGAGCAGATCGATCAGCATCCGCGAGATCGGCATCATGGCCGCGGTCAGGCGCTCGGGATCCTTGAGCGCGAGCTGCAGCGAGAATTCCGCCATCGGGATGCGGTTGTGGGTGCCGCGGCGGCGCGTCCCGAGCGGCTGGCACCACTCGTGGAGACGGATCGTGAAGGCGCGCAGTCGCTCGAGCGGCTTGGACTCGGTCTCCACGGCCGCGCCGAGATCCTGCAGCGACTCGCGGATGCTCTCCTCGAGCAGGGCGAAGAGCAGCTCGTCCTTACTGTCGAAGTACTGGTAGAACCCGCGCAGCGACTGTTTCGAGCGATCGACGACATCCTGGATGGTGAACTCGGTCGTGCCCCGCTCATCGATCAGCGCGAACGCCGCATCCAGCAGTCCCTGAGCGCGCTGTTCCGCGCGGTTGCGGGCGGCGCTCAGGCTCTTCGAGACCGCGCGCTGCCGCCACCCCGGCCCACCACCATCCTGCAGGTCATCCGCCTTCGCCATACAATGTCCCTACCCTTATTCCACCGGCGACACGGGTTCCAGTCGCCCCGCGCCCGAGATGACCTTGAGATCGACGTACGCTTCGAGGCCCTCGCGGCCGAGCTCGCGGCCGATGCCGCTCGCCTTCACCCCGCCGAAGGGCGCGGCGGGGTCCATGCTGTACGGCTGGTTGATGCCGAACGATCCCGTGCGGACGCGGCGCGCCAGCGCGAGGCCCCGCGTCGCGTCCGCCGTCCAGACCGATCCTGACAGCCCGTAGTCGGAGTCGTTGGCGATGCGCACGGCGTCGTCGTCGTCGCGATACGGAATCACCGTCAGCACCGGCCCGAAGATCTCCTCGCGGGCGATCTTCATGCGGTTGTCGGCATCGGCGAACAGCGTCGGCCGCACGTACCAGCCGCATGCGGCGCCCGCGGGTGGATCGGTGCCGCCGATCACCAGGCGGGCGCCCTCGCGGCGACCGTCCTCGATGTAGGAGCGGACCCGTTCCCGCTGCCGGCGGGCCACGAGCGGTCCGATGTCGGTGGCGGGGTCGGCGGGATCGCCGACGACGAGCTGCTCGACCATCGCGGCCAGCGCGTCGATGAATTCGTTCTGGCGCGCGGCCGGTACCAGGATGCGCGTCTGCGCCACGCACGCCTGGCCGTTGTTCATCAGGCCGGCGAGCTTCACGCCCTGCGCGACCGTGCTGGGGTCGGCGTCGTCGAGCACGATGGCCGCCGACTTGCCGCCGAGTTCCAGGCTGACCTTCTTCAGACTCGCGCCGCAGGCGGCCGCGATCCGGCGCCCGACGGCCGTCGATCCGGTGAAGGAGACCCGATCGACCCCGGGGTGGTTCACCAGCGCCTCACCGACCGCCCCGTCGCCGGGGAGGATGCTGACCAGCCCCGGCGGCAGGCCCGCTGCCTCGATCACCTCGGCGAACAAGAGCGCATCGAGCGGTGTCTCCGGTGCCGGCTTGATCACGATCGAGCAGCCGGCCAACAGCGCCGGCGCGAGCTTGCCGACGACGAGGAACAGCGGCACGTTCCACGGCACGATCGCCGCCACGACGCCGCCCGGCTCGCGGCGGACGAGGATGTCCTGGCCGAAGACGCCGGGGCGGATCTCCTCCCACGGAAACCGCGAGGCGATGTCGGCGAAGGCGTCGAGCAGCATCATCGGCAGCCCCGCCTGGGAGAACTTCGAGAACGAGATCGGCGAGCCCATCTCGGCGGTGATGAGCTGCGCCATCTCCCGCCGTCGCGGGCGGTAGAGCTCGGCCAGGCGACGCACCGCCGCGACCCGCTCCGCGGGGTCCTGCCCAGGCCACGACCCTTCGTCCTGCGCCCGGCGCGCGGCGGCGACCGCTCGGTCCACGTCCGCCGGGCCGGCGGCGGCAACCGCCGCGATCGGCTTCTCGGTGTGCGGCGAGATCACGTCGATGACGCCGTCCCCGCTGGGACTCGTCCACACTCCCCCGATGAACAGCCGCTTTCGCTCGTCCACGGCTCCCTCCCCTGCGTGCGCGAGCACTTGGTGGAATTTGTATTCTCGCAGAATGAGAATAGAATTGCCACCGTCTGCGGCCGCCGCTTCCATGGCGGCCTGTGCGGACGACCGGCGAGAGGAGACCAGCATGCGGATCGGCCTGATGATCGGCCCGGAGCGAGGGCGCTACCGCCAGAAGGCGGCGCAGCTCGTCGCCGACGCCCAGGCGGCCGAGGCAGCCGGCTTCACCTCGGTCTGGATGCCCCAGGTGCCGGGGGACTTCGACGCGTTCACCGGCATCACGCTGATGGGGCAGGCCACCGAACGGATCGAGCTCGGGACCGCGGTGGTGCCGATCCAGACCCGCCATCCGATCGCGATGGCGCAGGAGGTGCTCTCCAACCAGGCGGTGTGCGAGGGCCGCTTCACGCTCGGCCTCGGCGCGTCGCACCACTGGATCATCGAGGACATGCTCGGCCTGCCATACGGGCGGCCGGCCCACCAGATGCGCAACTACCTCGAGGTGCTGAATGCCGCGCTGCGCGGTCCCGGTTCGGTTGACGTCGAGAACGACGGGTACCGCGTGCACAGCCCGATCGACGTCACGGACTGGAGTCCCACTCCGGTGCTGCTGGCGGCGCTGGGGCCGGTCATGCTCCGCCTCGCCGGCGAGCACGCGTCGGGAACCATCCTCTGGATGGCGGACGCGCGCGCCGTCGCCGCGCACGTCGTGCCGCGCATCACCAGGGCCGCGGCCGCGGCGGGCCGGCCGGCGCCGCGGATCGTGGTCGGGGTTCCGGTCACGCTCTGTGCCGCCGGCGAAGTGGAC
>JBOHNM010000201.1:0-6080 GCA_050730675.1 Phycisphaerales bacterium
CTACGCCTTCGTGCAGGTGCCCAAGCGGTTGAACATGACCGGCGAGCAGTTCTACCAGCGGGCCAAGCAGGACAAGGTTTTCATCGTCCCCGGCCACACCTTCAGCGCCCGCGACACGCACTTCCGCCTGTCGTTCGCGACCAAACGCGAGGACCTGACCCGCGGCCTCGACACGCTCGCACGCATCATGCAGGCCTGATCGCGCGGTTCTTCCTCCGCCCCGCGCGTGTTTACACTTGACCACATGCCCGCGCTGCTGGACACGCTCGCCCGCTGGAAGCCCTTCACCGCCCTGGTCGTCGGCGACTTCATGCTGGACCAGCTCGTCTACGGCGATGTCGATCGCCTCTGCAACGACGCCCCGGTTCCTGTGCTCGCTGTGCGCCGCACCGAGGAACGCCCCGGCGGCGCGGCCAACGTCTGCCTCGATCTGGTCGCCATGAAGGGCCGTGTGCAGGCCTTCGGACTCATCGGCGCCGACGCCCACGGCGTCAGCCTTCGCGCCCACCTGCAGGAGCAGGGGGTCGAGAGCGCCGGGCTCGTCGAGGATGCCGCCCGGCCCACGACCGTCAAGCAGAGCCTCATCGGCCTGGCCCAACACCGCCATGCCCAGAAGATGTTCCGACTCGATTTCGAATCGCGCGACCCGATCCCCACCTCCGCTTCCGACCGTCTCGTCGCGGCCTTCGAGAAGGCCCTTCCCGGCGCCGATGTGGTCTGCATCGAGGACTATGGCAAGGGCGTCTGCAGTCCGGAACTCTGCCAGCGGATCATCCGCCTCTGCCGCGCCAAAGGTGTGGAGGTCTTCGTCGATCCCGCCGCACTCAGCGATTACTCGCGTTACCGCGGCTGCACCACCATCACCCCCAACCGCACCGAGGCGGAGAAGGCCACGGGCATCTCCCTCGGCGACGGCGCCGCGGCCGAGAACTACGCCCCGCTCGCCCAGCAACTCCTCGAATCGCTCGACATGGCCGCGGCAGTCATCACACTCGACAAGACCGGCGCGCTCCTGCTCGAACGCGAGGGCGAAGCCCGCGCGGTGCCGACGCAGGCGCGCCGCGTCTACGACGTCACCGGCGCGGGTGACATGGTGCTCGCCGCCCTCGCCGCCGCTCGCGCCAACAAGATCGACTGGTTCGATTCCGTCCGCTTCGCCAACGCCGCGGCAGGGTTGGAAGTCGAAGAGTTCGGCGTCGTGCCGATCCCCCTCGAGAAGATCCACCGCGACATCCTGCTGCGCGAGCGAGACACCCGCGGCAAGGTCCGCACGCTCGATGAGCTTGTGGTCGAGGTCAAGGCGCTCCGTGGCTCCGGTTCCAACGGGCACAAGCCCAGCGTCGTGCTCGCCAACGGCTGCTTCGACGTGCTGCACGCCGGCCACGTCTCGCTCCTCAAGCGTGCCGCGGCCCTGGGC
Source organism: Phycisphaerales bacterium (assembly GCA_050730675.1). GTDB lineage: Bacteria > Planctomycetota > Phycisphaerae > Phycisphaerales > UBA1924 > JBOHNM01. Next base: position 1,418 of record JBOHNM010000201.1, read on the forward strand.
GACTTTCTGATCGTGGCGGTCAACGACGACGCGTCGGTCCGCAAGCTCAAGGGCCCGTCGCGCCCGATCTACCCGATCCAGGACCGCTCGCAGCTCCTCGGCGAGCTGGAGTGTGTTAGCGCCGTGGTCGTTTTCAGCGAGGACACGCCCGAAAAGATCATCCACGCCGTCGTGCCCGATGTGCTCGTCAAGGGCGCCCAGTACAAAGTGAGCGAGATCCCCGGCGCGGCGTTCGTGCAGACGCACGGCGGGCGGGTGGAGTTGCTGGATGTTGTCGAAGGCCGGAGCACCACCAGCACGGTGGCCAAGATCAAGGGCGGTTGAATGGGCCGTGTCGGGCCGAATTGCGGCCAATTCGCCCGGTTGACCCTCAAATTTCCGGTTCTATCATCACCCCTCGAACCGACCGTGACGGACGCCGGCATCGTACAGATACCGGCCGAGGCGCGGTCAGGGGCTCTTCCTCGCGGCGAGGATTCAGCCCGAGTTCACCCGGTCGCGCGTGCGGCCGGTCGCCGCGGCCTGCCTCGGTCCTCACCGATGCCGGACCGCGAACAACGTGGTCCGGCCCGCCGGGTCTCCCGGCCGGTCAACGGAGGAACGCTCGCTTCAGGCTCTCGGCCGCAACGCCATCCGACGACTTCTTTGGCCGATGGTGTAACGGTAGCACAGCAGATTTTGGCTCTGCTTGTCCTGGTTCGAATCCAGGTCGGCCAGTTTCTTTTACCGGCCCGGCCCAATGCCTGACGCGGCTCACACATGAGCCAGCACCAACCGAGCGCAGATGCATCTGCCGCTCCGATCGCGATCATCCTCGCGGCCGGCAAGGGCACGCGCATGCGCAGCGACCTGCCCAAGGTGCTGCACCCCGTCGGCGGCCGTCCGATGTTCTGCGCCGTCGTCGATGCCTGCCGCGCCGTCGGGTGCAAGCGTGTCGTGCTCGTCGTGGGGTACAAGCAGGAACTTGTCCGCTCCGCTGTTACTGAGCAGGGCGCCCAGTGGGCCGCCGGTGTCGAGTTCGCCGAACAGCTTGAGCAGCTCGGCACCGGCCACGCTGTCCTCTCGGCCGCGCCGATCCTCGCCACTGACGCTCAACGCAAGAGCTACCCGAACGTGGACGCCTTCGTCCTCGCCGGCGATGGCCCGCTCATCCGTCCGCAGACGCTGCAGCAGCTCCTGACGCTGCACCGCACCAGCCACGCCGCGGCCACGCTCGCCACAAGTGTGATCGATGACCCTGCGGGCTACGGCCGCATCGTTCGCGATTCCGCCGGCCGCCTGGCCGCGATCGTCGAGCACAAGGATGCGACGCCGGATCAGCTCCGCATCCGCGAAGTGAATCCCTCGTACTACTGCTTCAACCTGCCGCGCCTGATGGATGTGCTCGCCCGCGTCAAGCGCAACCCTTCCAGCGGCGAGTACTACATCACCGACGTCCCCGCGATGCTCCTGGCCGAGGGTGCGCGCGTGGAGGTGATCGACGCCGTCCCGCCGCAGGATGTGCTCTCGATCAACACGCCCGAGCAGCTCGCCGAGGTGGACGCGATCTACCGCGGCCGCGCCGATGCCCGCGAATCAACCAACGGATCTCACACCCAACCCGCACGGAGCCGGTCATGACCACCGCCGCAACGACCCCGGTCGCCGCCCCCGTCGCCGTCCTCCCGGAGGCGCCCATGACCGCCGCCCAAAAGCAGCCGTTGAACTCGGGCCACGGCGTTTCGGCCCTACGCGTCTTTTCCGGACGCAACAGCGTCGAGCTGACCCGCCGCATCTGCAAGCGGATCTCCACCATTGTCGGCAACGAGTTCGAGGCCAGCCCCGCCCGCGTCGAGTCCTTCCCCGACGGCGAAGTGATCGTCAAGATTGACGACGACGTTCGCGGCAAGGACTGCTTCGTCGTCCTCTCCACCTGCACGCCGGTGAACGAGAGCCTGATGGAGCTGCTCGTCTACATCGACTGCTTGCGGCGTGCCAGCGCCCGGCGCATCACCGCCGTCATCCCATACTTCGGCTACGCCCGGCAGGACCGCAAGGACGAGGGCCGCGTCCCCATCACCGCCAAGCTCGTGGCCAACCTCATCACCGCGGCCCAGGCCGACCGCGTGATCGCCATCGACCTCCACGCCGCCCAGCTCCAGGGCTTCTTCGATATCCCGCTCGACCACCTCAGCGCCTCGCCCGTGCTCGTGGACTACTTCCTCAAGCACCGCGCCGAGCTGCCGGATCTGTGCCTCCTCAGCCCCGACGTCGGCAACGTCAAGGTCGCCGAGGAGTTCGCCAACGTCCTCGGCGGCGAGCTGGCGATCATCAACAAGCGGCGCATCAGCGGCAGCGAAGTCACCACCGACCGCATCATCGGCAACGTCAAGGGCAAGACCGTCCTGATGATCGACGACATGATCGCCACCGGCGGCACGGTCGTTCAGGCCGCCGAGCTGGTGCTGCGGCTGGGCGCCAAGAAGGTCATCTCCGCCGCGACCCACGCCGTCATGGCCGGCAGCGCCGTCTCCAAGCTCGCGGCCAGCCCCATCGAGCAGATCATCGTCACCAACACCATCCCGTCCGACTCGCGCCTCGAACCTCTCAAGGGCCGGCTGGTCGAGCTGTGCGTCGGCAGCCTGCTCGGCGAGGCGATCTACCGCATCCACCACGACATGTCGATCAGCGCCCTGTTCAAGAAAACCGCGGGCGTCAAACGCTGACGCTTATGTGAACCGTTTGCAGGAAGCCCGCCCGTCAGGGAGGGCACAAGTTCGAGCGTTTCGTCAACCCAGTTACCAACACCGATCAGAGATAAGAAAGGACCTGAATCATGCACGAGAAGTCACCCGTTCTGAAGGCCACCCCCCGCGAGAAGCCCGGCTCCCGCTACGCCAAGCGCGCCCGCGAGCAGGGCCTCCTCCCCGCCGTTATCTACGGACACAAGCGCGAGCCGGTGAGCGTCAACCTCACCGCCCTCGACGCCATCCCCCACCTCGAGCAAGGTGAGAAGGTCTTCCGCGTGGACATCGCCGGCGCTCAGATGGACGCCAACGAGGTCATGCTCCTCAAGGAATTGCAGTTCGACTACCTCGGCGACACGATCGTGCACGCCGACTTCGCGCGCGTGAGCCTCGACGAGCGCGTCAAGGCCAAGGTCCACGTGAACCTCACCGGCGAGGCCAAGGGCCTCAAGAACGCCGGCGCGATCCTCATCCACCCCACCAGCGAGATCGAGATCGAGTGCCGCGTGCGCGACCTCCCCGAGTTCATCACCGTCAACGTCGCCGACCTTGAGCTGGACCAGGTGATCACCGCCGCCCAGGTCAAGCTCCCGGGCGCGGACATGAAGCTCATCACCGACGGCCACGCGATTGTCGCGCAGATCGTCGAGCAGAAGGAAGAGGTCGTGGCCGAGGCCGCGGTCGTCGCCGCCGAGGGCGACGCCGCACCGGAGGTCATCGGCGAGAAGGAGCGTCTGGAGAAGGCCGCCGCCGCCGGCGCAGCGGGCGCCAAGCCCGGCGCTGCACCGGCCAAGGGCGCTGCTCCTGCCGCGGGCGCCAAGCCCGCCGCCGGTGGTGCCGCCAAGCCCGCGGCCGGCGCCAAGCCCGCCGCTCCCAAGAAGTAATCCACTACCGAGTCTTTACTCAGGCACGGGCGAAAGCCCGTGCCTGTTTTTTTTGTGGCACGGACATTCCAGGCGGCGCGCCTCCCTGCTTTTTGCACAGGCCGCCGATACGCTTCCCGCCGTCCCCAATGCCTAGTGCCCAGTCCCCAGTGCCTTCCCTCCTCCCATGAAGCTCATCGCCGCCCTCGGCAATCCTGGTCGCGAGTATGAACGCACCCGCCACAACGCCGGGTGGATGGTGCTCGACCGCCTCATCAAACGCCACGGTGCCTCGGCCCCCGTCCGCGCCCGCTTCCAGGGGCAGGTGCACGAAGTCTCGATCGGTTCCGAGCGCGTCCTGCTCCTCCGCCCGCTCACGTTCATGAACCGCTCCGGCTCCTCGATCGCCGAGGCTATCGGTTTCTACAAGATCCCTGTCGCCGGCAATGTCCTCATCCTCGTGGACGACATGGCTCTCCCGCTCGGCGAGATCCGCGTCCGAGGCGAAGGGGGCGACGGCGGCCACAACGGCCTCGAAGACACCGAACGAGCCCTCGGCACCCCCGCCTACGCCCGCGTCCGCATCGGCATCGATCCCAAGCCCCCCGGCTACGACGACCAGGCCGACTGGGTCCTCGGCAAGTTCACCGACGAGGAACTCGTCCGCATCGCCGCGGGCCTTGACAAGGCCGCCGACGCCGCCGAGTGCTACATCAAGGACGGCTTGGCGAAGGCGATGAACGTCTTCAACGCCCCGCCGCCGCGGCCCAAGCCCCCGCGCCCACCCCCGCCGCAAGCGCCGACCCCACCGCCCGCAGTCTGAAACGGGCTGCTTTTCCGCGGCCTTTCCCATGGCCCGCCCTGCCGCTGCGCGCCTAACCTTGCTCCCTGACCGGCGATCCGCGCGTTGCGGACCCCGCCGATCGACATGCCCGGCCCCTTGAATGGGGTGGGACCCATACGGAGTTTCCGACTCATGCGCATCGTCCGCACAGCGTCCTACGAAGGTTTGTTCCTCTTCCCCCAGTCCGCCGCCGTGGACCTCAAGGGAGCAGTTGAGCACCTCAAGGAAGT
>JBOHNM010000202.1:0-6045 GCA_050730675.1 Phycisphaerales bacterium
AGGGGTGAGCATGCGGATGGCAGTGAATTGGTTGGCCATGGGCGGAGCTCCTTGCGGGGCGGGGTGGGGTGGCCGGGTCAGAACAGCTTGAACTCGTGACGCAGCTGGGAGGTGGGGGCGCCATTGTCGTCGGTGGTCCAGGCCTGAGCAACGACTTTGAGGCCGGCGCCGAACGGTGACAGGGTGAGGGTGGCGTAGGTCGGATGGACCTCGGTGAAGTAGCTGCCGAGGATATTCCACACTCGCGTGCCGCTGGCAGGCTCGAACTTACCCGTGGAGTGGGGGGAGTGGGGCCAGCCCTGGGGGATGCGGGCAAGGGGGGAGGACATGAGTTCACAGAGGCGGAGTTCGGAAAGGTGAGTGAACGGGTTGAGCGACTCGACGGCGCGGAGGCGAGAGTGGTGGAGGTCGCCGGTGAGCACGAGCACGGCGTGGCGCGAGGCGAGGAGGGCATCTACGAGGCGGTTCCAGTCGTCGGGATAGTCGGGGAGGTTGTTGTCGGGCATGGCACCGAGGATGCGGGCAAGCCAGCCGGCGCGCGATTCGATGACGGGCTGGGCGACCACGAGGATGCCAGGGCCTCGGAGGGCCGCGATCCAGTCGAGGGTTTTCTGCAGCCAGTCGACCGGCTCGTCGCCTTGGTGCGGCGGGCGATCGGCGAAAGAGGGGCGGTCGGCGTCGTAGCGGGTTCGGGCGGTGCGGGTATCGAGGATGCGCAAGGGGATGCCGGCGAGGGAGTGGTCGAAGGAGCGGGCTTGTGTCCGGAGCAGGGAGATCGGGAATGGGCTGGAGGAGGGGAGCGGCAGGACGGCGTCGAGCACCTGGTGCGCGGAGAGATTGAGGGCGGCCTGGAAGATGCTGAAAGCGTCATCGAGTTCGCGGCCCAAGGGGCCGCCGGGCGCGCGTTCTGCCCAGAAGAGATGGGCGTTGGCGTGGGGGTAGTCGTTCCAGAACACGTGGACGTCCGCGCACACGAGTGTGCCAGCTGCGGCGCCGTGGCCGGAGAGGAAGTGGCTGAAGACAGGGTTGTCGCGCCACTGCTGGAGGTAACGGATCCACGGGCGGGGCGAACCGACGATGATCGGCGAGCCGGTAAAGGGGTCGAGGTCCATGTAGATCTGGTCGCCGACGAGCAGGCGGAGATCGATGCGTCCTTCAAGGCCGGGAGTCTGGTGGGGGGGTGGGTAGAGAGCCTGCGTGAAGCGGCGCCCCGGAGTGCCGCCAGAACTAAAGCAGGAGCCGAAAGCGATCGTGAGCGAGCGGGTGGGAGAGAGTTGTGCCGGCAGGGTTGAGGAGGCGGCGTGGGCAGAGCCGCCCGGCCATTGGGCGGTGAGGGTGTAGATGGCGTCAGGGTCGAGGCCGGTGCAGGGGACAAGCCAGGCGATGGCGGGCGCGGTGGTGGTGTTGCCGGGGATATCGCGGAGTTTGATGAGGCGGGGTGCGGCGGGGAGCGGGGGGTTGGTGGGCTGAGTGCCGCGGCGGAGGGTGAGACGGATATCCGAGGCGGCCAGATCAGCTGGGGTAAGCAACCACCAGTTGAGGGCGTCAGGATCTGGCCGGCCGGGGACAATCACGGCGCGAGCGTACCGGCGTATTGGTAGGAACGCAAGTGTGTGCGGTAGGGGCGGCGGAGCGGATTGATGCAGTGGTCGGCGTCCGGCCGGTGATTAGCCACACTGATGAGCCACGGCCGCGGGCTTAGCGTGCGGCGGAGATGGTGAGGGCAGCCTTGGGCTGGCGCGGGGATTCCTGGTGCATCCGCCGGGCGCGATGGGCGGACCAGTCGGTGACGGCGAGGTCGGGGGCGGCGGGTGTGGCGTCGTGGATGCGGACGAGGTCGTAGGTGTTGTTGCGCTGGGCGGGGGTGTGGCCCGCCTCACGGATGAGGCGGCAGAGGACGGCCTCGTCGAGGCAGTAGGTGGTGCCGGCGGAGGAGACGACGTTCTCCTCCATCATGACGCTGCCCATGTCGTTGGCGCCGTAGCGGAGGGCGACCTGGCCGATGTGCGGGCCCATGGTGACCCAGGATGCGCCGATGGAGTAGACGTTGTCGAGGAAGAGGCGGGCGATGGCCTGGGTGCGGAGGTAGTCGGTGGAGCCGCTCATGCGGACGCGCTTGCCGAAGAGGTGGGCGGTGGGGTATTTGGCTCGGTCGAGGGTGTCGAAATCGAAGGCGTCGGCCTCGCGGCGGCCGGCGGGGAGCGTGGGGGCGGCGCGGCCAAAGTCCCAGGCGCGGGCCACGGCGTCGCCGGGGAATTCCTGATCGAGTTCGGCGGGGTCGCCCCCCGCTCCCCAGTCCTTCACGCGGCCCAGGGGTGTGTTCTCGCGCTGGAAGGGCCAGGTGATGAAACTGACGTAGTGGCCCATCGGCTGGTCGTGGTTTCCGGCTTCGCGGAGGACACGGTCCTGCCATTTGCGGACCAGGTAGAGGTGATGGACGCGATCGGCGTAGCCCTCGACGTGGCCGAACATCATGGTGGCGCTGGTGAACATGCCCAGCGAGTGGGCGACGTACATGCAGGTGAGCCAAGATTCTGCGTCGCACTTGCCGAGGCCGATCTTGCGACGGACAGGATCGGCGAAAATCTCGCCGCCGCCGCCGGGGAGGGAGTCGAGGCCGGCGTCCTTGAGGCGGACCATGACCCAGCGGATCTTGGCTTCGAGGGTGTCGCCGGGAGGATCGAAGAAGTGGACGAACTCGATGAACTCGGGTGGTGAGAAGGCGTGGATGTGGACTTTGGGGAAGCGGTCCTTGATGGAGCGAAGGAGCGTGAGGTACCACTCGAGCGGGAGGGCGGGGTTCATGCCGCCCTGCATGAGGATCTGGGTGCCGCCGATGGCGACGAGGGCGGCGATCTTGTCGTGGATGGCCTCGTGGGAGAGGGTGTAGGCGTCGGCCTCGTCGCCGTCGCGCCGGAAGGCGCAGAAGGTGCAGCGGGCGTTGCAGACGTTGGTGTAGTTGATGTTGCGGTCGATGACGTAGGTGCGGAGGATGTCGCCGTGGAGGGCGCGGCAGCGGGCATCGGCCCAGCGGCCGAGTTCGGGAAGGGGGGTGGGACCGAAGAGGGCGATGGCCTGCTCGGGGGTCAGGCGGGCGGCGCCGGCGGCGACGGCGGCCAAAAGGCCGGGGTCGTGGGCGGCGAGGCTGGGGTGTTCGATTGGGAGGGGGTGTGTCATGAACTTTCAATAATAGCTGAAAGTTTGGCCCGTGCTGGGGTGGAGTGTATGGGTTTGGCGGGTACTGGGGGAGGGTGCTGGGGCGCGCCGGGGTTGTCGGGGAAAAAAGCGGTTCTCGGGCGTGCTTCAGTCGCTACCGGGATGTGCCGAAGAGTCTCTCCAGTGCCCGCACGCCGCGGGCTTGTCCCATTTTGCCCACCCTGCCAGGAGGGGTCAACCATGACTGCTCGCCCGCACATTTCTGAAGCGATTGTCCAACTGCGCCGCTGGGTCACGATGTGCGGCGCTGCGATTTGTCTCTGTGCCATCGCCCAGATACTGACGTTCGGCGTGATCCACTACACGGAAGCGCGCTGGACGACGGTGGCGACCGAGTCGGAGCGGAACATGTCGGTCATCGCACCGTCGGTGGCTACGGGGACGACCGTCGCGGCAACCAACGGGGTGGCGCCGCGTCAGGCGATCAACCCTGTGGGGGCCAAGCCAGGCCGCACGGCGAGCGGGCTGGATGGGTACATGCGTGCGGTGAGCGGTGTATCGATCACCGGCGGCATGATCGGCGTGACGTCGATGGCGCTGCTGACCATGCTGGGTGTGGCGGTGGCTGCAGGCGGCGCGGTGCCGGGGATTCACCTGACGGTGCGGAGTTGCGTGTGGTCGTTGATCCTGGCGATGACGTGCGTTCCGTGGGGGAACTTGATTGCCAGTGCCGCACTTCCGGGGATGTTCTCGGGGTATGAGATGATGACCGAATCGAGCGACCGCGTGAAGGGGAATGGCGGCGAGTTCGGAGTGCATATGCAGATGGTGGGCCTGCCGCTGGCGGCCCTTGTTGTCACGCCGCTGGTTTGTTGGTGGTTCCGCCAGGGAACGGCGGCGGGGTACGTGTACACGCACGTGAGCGAAATGGAAGAGGCGCTGGACCTGGAGATGGCGGTGATGCGCGAGCGCGGAGCCGGAAGCCTGAAGGCGGGCGCCTCGCGTGCGACCGGCGCCCTGAGCCTGGCGATCACACCGGACCAGTCGGTGCCGTTGGCGAAGGCCGCGGGGGCCGAGAGCATGAGCGGTGACGTGGGGCTGGCCCCGTCGCTGCTGCGGCCACGGCGGATCAATGAGCCGGACGCAGGGGAGCCTGCGAAGCGGCCGATCTGAGGGGAAAGTCCACAGTTTGCAGTTGACAGTTCACGGTCTTGATGCAGCGGAGCAACGCTGCATCCGGGCTGTGGTCTGCTTGCTGTGGACTGTTCACTGTCAACTGTGAACTTCGTTCAACCCCGCGGGTGGTGCTTGCGGTGGATGTCCTTGAGACGGGAGCGGTCCACGTGGGTGTAGATCTGGGTGGTGCCGATATCGGCGTGGCCGAGGAGTTCCTGGACGACGCGGAGGTCGGCTCCGCCGGCGAGCAGGTGGGTGGCGAAGGAGTGGCGGAGGACGTGAGGGTGGACTTTGGGGAGGCCGGCGAGCTGCGAGGCGCGCTTGACGATCTGCCAGACGGCGACGCGCTCCAGCGGGCGGCCGGTGCGGGAGAGGAGCAAGCTGCCGGAGTCACGGATCCGTGGGTTGATGAGGCGCGGGCGGCAGTCGGCGAGGTAGCGTGTGACGGCGTCCATCGCGGGCTTGCCGATGGGAACGAGGCGCTGCTTGTTGCCCTTGCCGTTGACGAGGACGACACCGAGAGTTTCCTTGATGTCGTCGAGGTGGATGGTGCAGACTTCGCTGGCGCGGAGGCCGCAGGCGTAGAGGAGCTCGAGCAGTGCGCGGTCGCGGAGATGGAGTAGGGGAGGGAGCGTCGCGGGAGAGCGGCGGTGGGCAGCGGCGCGGCGGGGCTCGATGACTTCGCGCGGGGCTTCGATGAGGGCCTTGGCCTGACGCGGGGAGAGGACGTTGGGGAGCTTCTTCCAGCGCGTGGGGTTGTCGATGTGCTGCGATGGGTCGGCGGGGATCTGGCCTGTGGCGTGCAGGTAGCGGCAGAAGACCTTGAGCGTGGCCAAGTGGCGGATGACGCTCGCGGCAGCCATGTTGCGGCCGGTCTTGAGGGCGGCGAGGTGCTGTGAGAGATCGCGCGGGGTGAGCCTGGCGAAGGCGGGAGCGCCGCCGCTTGCGAGGGCGGGGATGTGTTGGAGGAGGTCGCGGAGGTCGCGGCCGTAGGCGTCGAGGGTGTTGGGGGCGAGGCCGCACTCGACGCGGAGGAAGGTGAAGAAGCCGCGGCAGACTGGGTGCTGACGGACGTCGGCGGGGGTGAGCGGAGTGGCGGCGGGATTGGGTGCGGTGGCGTGGGGCATGGGTGACGGCGGTGTGTAGGTCGGCTGGAGCGGGGCGGCGGCGTGAGTGGAGGTGCGGGTCAGCGGTGTAAGCCCTCAAATGAAAAGCCCCGGCGCGGGGCGCCGGGGCCTGGGTGGTTAGATGGCTATTGCGGCTTAGCCGCGGAGCAACTGGAGAGCGGCCTGCGGGCGGGCGTTGGCCAGACCCAGCGAATTCTGAGCCGCGGACGAGAGGATCTGGCTGCGGGTGAGCGAGGCGGTCTCGTTGGCGAAGTCGGCATCGCGGATGCTCGACTCGGCGGCGGAGCTGTTCTCGAGGCTGACGCCGAGGTTGCGGATGGTGGCGCCAACGGTGTTCTTCTGGAAGGCGCCGAGGCGACCGCGGAGGCTGGAGACCTGGCGGATGGCCTCTTCGACGACCTTGCCGGCGGCGGTGAGGTCACCGTCCACAAGGTTGAAGCCCTTGCCTGCGCCGAGATTGGCGAGGTTGCCGACGGTGGAATTGCCGAGCTTGCGGCTGGAGACGTCCTGGATGCCCAGAGCGACCTTGCCGCCGATGTCGACCTTGGAGGCGAGCTGGAAGTTGGCGCCGCCGCCGGTGATGGTG
>JBOHNM010000203.1:0-6022 GCA_050730675.1 Phycisphaerales bacterium
GAGATGGGGTGCGGGGATGGGGCCGGGGATGACCTGGGGCTCGAGGCCGAGTTCGTGGGCGCGATCGCACCCTGCACACATTTTTGAGGCAATAACGAGCTGGATACTCGCGGGGAGGACGCCCGAGCGGATGGCGGAGGCGAGGTTGACGAGGGTGCGCCCGCCGCCGGAGAGGAGGACGGCCAGCCGGGGAGCCTGGGGCGAGGCGGACGGGGAGGTCATGGCTTGGTGGCGGGGGGCGGAGTGGGGGGCGGCGTGCTGGAGGGCGCGGCGGGCGTTGAGTCGGCGGGCTTGGATGGATCGGCGAGTTTGGCAGGATCGGTCTTCGGTGGCTCCGGTTTGTGAGCGAGTTCGGAGACTGAAGTGACGCGCTTGCGGCCGGAGAGGTCGGGCTTCCAGGCGGCGGGGTCGCCGGGGTCGATGCCGACGCAGGAGAGTTCCAGCTTGACGGCGGGGGATTTCATGTTGGCGACGAAGCGGGTCATGCGGCCGGTGCGCTGGTCCTGGAGCCACTGGACTGTGCCGTTGGAACCCTGGCCGGGCATGGTGATGCGTGCGGCGGGATCGTCCATGGGCACGCTCGCCTCGGCCCATCGGACGGCGGGGAGGTAGGAGGCGAGGTTCATCGGGCCGTCGGCGGGGAGGCCGGCGGCCGCGGCGAGCTGTGGAGCGGGGACGGGAGGGAGTGCGGCTTCGAGCTTTTCGGATGTGAACTCGCCGGTGTAGTCGGACTGGAAATACGTCGAGGCGTGCTGCGTGGACCAGATGGTGAGGACGCCGCGGGAGGCGTGGGCGCGGAGGGGGCCGAGCTCAAAGAGGACGGAGCGGTTAGTGCGATCGGTGGCGGAGTTCTTTTCGGTTGCTGGGGCGGCGCCTGTGGGCGGTGTGCCCGGATCAAAGCGGATGGTGAAGTCGCTGGTGCGGAGGGGCTGGTCGGCAGGCTTGATGTTAATGGTGACGCGTTCGGCGATGCGCGTATCGCGGTAGGCGCCGACGGCGGCCTTCCACACCGTTGCGGCATCGAGGGGGACGGGGGTGGGCTTGGCGGCATCGGTGCCGTTGCCCGGAGGGCGACGCGTGGTGGCGGGCGGCGGCCCTGCCGGCGGCTGCGCCGCGGCGATCGAGAAGCCGGCGATGAGCGTGATGACGACTGGGTTCATCGAGCGGCCTCGGGGTTGGCACGGAGTTCTGCCAGGAGGGCCGCGACGGTGCGGCCGGAAGGGGGCACGATAAGGCCGGGGGCGATTTCGGCGAGAGGCTCGAGGACGAAGGCCCGCTCGTGGATACGCGGGTGGGGGACGACGAGATCGCCGTCGTTGACGAGTTGGTCGGCGAATAAGAGCAGGTCGAGGTCGAGGGGGCGGGGGCTGCCGCGGGGGAAGGAGCGGTCGCGGCCTTGCGAAGCCTCGATCTTGTGGAGGGCGGCCAGGAGGTCGCGGGGGGAGAGCGAGGTCTCGATGGTCGCGGCGGCGTTCAGGTACGGCCCGCCGGGATCTGCGCTGGCGACACGGACGGCCGCGGTTTCGAAGAAGGTGGAAGCCTGGAGAATTTCGGTGCCCGGGAGGTCGCCGATCGCGGCGAGGGCGCGGCGCAGGTGCGCGGTGCGATCACCGACGTTTGAGCCCAGCGCGACAGCGGCGATGACAGGTACGCCCACGGCACAAGGGTAGCGTGCGGGGCAAAAACACGCACGCTCCGAGCCGTTGGGCCGCGGAGCGTGCGAAAGGATGCGGTTGGATGAGGATCAGACGGAGCGGACGGGCTCGAGTTCGCCGGCTTTGTGCTGCATCTGGGCCTTGAGGCGGGCGAGGATCGAGGAGTGCATCTGGCTGACGCGGGACTCGGAGAGGTCGAGCGTTGCACCGATCTCCTTCATCGTCATTTCCTCGTAGTAGTAGAGGACGATGATGAGGCGCTCGGCGCGGCTGAGACCCTTGGTGATCATCTCCTTGATGTCGCGGCGCTGGGTGTCGTGGAGGGGGTTGCGCTGCGAGTCGTCCTTGATGACGTCGATCTCGGAGACGTCCTTGTTGCCGTCGGATTGGAAGCACTTGCGGTGGAGGCTGATGGTGCCGACGGCGTGCGAGTCCTTCTTGATCTTGTCGAATTCCTCGCCGTGGGCGCCGATGGAGTTCGAAAGTTCCTGGTCGGTGGGGGCGCGGCCTTCGGACATCTCGAAGCGCTGGCGGGCGCTATCGACCTTGGCGGTGCGGTGGCGGACCAGGCGCGGGACCCAGTCCATGGCGCGGAGCTCGTCGAGGATCGCGCCCTTGATGCGGTTGGCGGAATAGGTCTCGAACTTCACGCCCTTGGAGAGGTCGAAGGCGTCGATCGCGTCCATGAGGCCGAACTGACCGGCGGACATGAGGTCGTTGACATCCACTTCGTCCGGGAGACGCGTGTATGTCTTCTCGGCGATGTAGCGGACCAGCGGGAGGTACTTCTCCCACAGGTAGTTGCGCAGAGCCTTTGTGCTGTTCTTGCGGTATTCCTTCCAGACCTTGTCGATGGGCCACTTCTCGTAGGGTGAGAGGTAGACCGGCTGGGTCGTGGAGGCCTTGCCCGTCTTTGGATTGAGGGGGATGGGGACAGACTGCGACAGCGTCGAACGCATCCGGGACATGGTCGGCTCCTTGACCAATTTCGGACCGAGCAGCGTGTGGGCCGCCGCTCAAGCAAGATGTGGTCCACGCGCCCGTCCATGGGCCGCGGAAGCCCAGAGCGTACACGCGCAGATTTTTTCAAGCAAGTCCATGATCAGGTTGTGAGTGTCTTGGTGATAACTTTCTTATGCGACGGGCGACAAAGGGTTTGTGTCAGCGATTTGGAACCGAGTTCGGAACAAGTGTCGCTGATTTGGTGATACTTTTTCTCATGCTCGAGAGGCATGAGTTCTGCGCTGGGGTTGGGATTGTGTTCTAACAACAAGTTGTGAATGGATGTGTGGTCATTTTTTCATGTGCCGGCGGACGCGGGTTGTGGCTCGGCTGTTGGGGCAGGGTTCCGAGGCGGCGCGGCGCGGCGTGTGAGTTCGTCCGAGACGATGCGGTTGACGACCAGAGCGATCGCCGAGCCGACGGCGTATCCGCCGAGCATGGCGACCAGCGCGCGGGAGAGGATGATGTCGGCGGGGTTGTCGGCGCTGAGACCCACGACCATCGCTGTGGAAAATGCGGCGAGAGCGAGGCAGGGGCCGATGACTTTGATCGGAAGTGTGCTGGACAAGGCCGTCTCCCAAACGCGGGCGCAGAGATCGCCCACGGGACTGAAGTGTCACGATCGGTCAGGCAGTGACGTGACTTAACAGCGATGCGCGTGCCAATTTCGCCCGCACAACCCACGCGGGAGTTGCGATGGGTGAAGTTGAACGGGCGAGAAGTCGCGTGTCCGGGGGTTGTCCGGTGGAAGTCACCAGCGAGCGAGCGCCGACCACCAGCGGCGGGGGCGTGCCGCGGCATGATCCACAGGAGTTGGGATGCGGAGTGCGGCCATGGCGCTCACGGTGCAGGCGAGACGCGCGATGGCGCGGGCCGCGGGTGATGATGGAGCATCGAGCAGGATCGGCCGGCGCGAGCGCACGGCCCGCGCCATGAGCGGATCTTGCGCGACCCAACCGGCCATCGGCGGATCGATCGCAAGGAACCGGCGGCAGACCCCGGCGATGCGTTCATGCACGGCGCGGGCCTCGCGCTCGTCCGCGGCCTGGTTGACGATGAGGGCGAGGGGCGAGGCGTCGGCGCTGGGGCCGGCTGGGGGTGGAGACGTCGTCGCGGTGCGGGGACGCATGGACTTGATCAGTGCGTAGGCGTCGGCGATCGAGGTCGGTTCGGGGGTGGCCACGACCAAACCGAGGTCCGCCGCGCCGAGCATGGCCCGCACCAGGGCCCCTACCCCCGCGCCGGTGTCGATGAGCACCACATCGCACGAGGATTCCAGCTCGACCATGGCCTCGACGAGCCACTGGCGCTCGCGGGTATTCAGGTCGGCCATGCGGCCGAGGCCGGCCGAGCCCGGAACGAGCGTGAAGCCGCCGGGTGCGGCGATCCCGATCTCGCTCAGTGAAGCGTTGCCGCCGGAGGCCCGCTGGCAGAGAACACGCTCGATGCGTGCCGCGGGAGAGAGGCCGCAGAGCACGTCGGCGTTAGCGACTCCGAGGTCGGCATCGATAAGGGTTGTCCGGAGACGCGTGGCGGCGAGAGCGATCGCGAGATTCACGGCGATGGAGGTCTTTCCGACGCCGCCCTTGCCCGAGGCAATGGCAATGACGCGGGCCCCGTGGCGAGGCGCAGGTGAGGCGGGGCGTGATTCGTCGGCCTGGCGGATCGCGTTCGTGGCCGGGGCCTGCCGGGCGCGCAGGGCCGGCGCATCCATGAGCGCGCGGAGACGCGAGGCTTGGTCGGTCGCAAGAGTCACGGGCGCGGGGCTCCGTCAAGCACCATACGGGCGAGGCGGTCAGATCGGGTGGGCTCGATGTCGTCGGGCACTTCCTGGCCCGTGGTGATGTAGCTCAGCTTGGCATCGATGCGGCTCGCCACGTTTACCAGCACACCGAAGCTGGCGGCCTCGTCGAGCTTGGTGAAGATCACGTGGTCGGGCTTGAGGGCCTGGAACCGATCGATCGTGCGGACCATGGCCGGCTCAGATGCCACGCCGGCGAGAACTAGGTGCGTCTGGTGCGGGCGAGCGGCGCGAACGAACGCCGCCAACTCGTCTACGCGGACGGCATCGCCGGGGGAGCGCCCCGCGGTGTCGATGAGCACGACGTCCACATCCGCGAGCGCCGCGCACGCCGCGGCCATGTCTTCCGGCGACATCACGACCTTCAGCGGCACGCCGATGATGTTGGCGTAGGTCCGGAGCTGGTCCACCGCGGCGATGCGGTACGTATCGCTGGTGATCAGCGCCACCTTCTTGCCGTGGCGGAGCTTGTACGCCGCGGCGAGCTTGGCGATCGTCGTCGTCTTGCCGACGCCCGTCGGACCGACCAGCGCGACCGTCAACGGACGGCCGTCGGCGGCCTTGGCGGGGCGGGCGACGTTGTCAGCGGCGGGCAGGAGCGACTCGAGGTGGCGGAGGACAGAAGTCCGGACGATCCCTTCGTCGGCCATCTCGGCGGGGGTGAGTTCATCCCGGACGGTGGCGACGAGTTCGTCTGCGAGCTCGCGGGCGACTTCGTTCTCGATCAGCTTGGTGTAGTGGCGGAGCAGAGCCTCGGGCATCAGGCACGCCGGCGCGGTGGCGGCACCGGCGCGGGCACTGGTCTGGAGGACCTGACCGACCATGCGGCGGATGGCAACCAATTCGGCGCGGACGTTGTCATCAGCGACTGGCTCGCTGGCAATGCCGACGCTTGCACGCGAACCCGCGGCAATCGCCATGCGGGCGACCGGTGCCGCGGCGTGGGCGACGGCGGCTTCGTGACCGATCTGGGCGCGGTCGGCGACGGCTTGTGCGCGGGCCGCGCTCTCTGCGCTGGGCCGTGAGTTGTGCGGAGCGCCGTAGGCCTTGGCCACCAGCCCACCCACAGCGTTTGTTGCTTCGCCGGCACCAAGGTCAGATTCACTCTCACCCGTCATGGCCGCTCGCTGGCGGCGCGGATGGACGGCGTTCACATCCGCCGAAGCGGTGATCTCCACCATCTGCTTGCCGAAGTAGCCGAACCAGCCGCCGACCTTGTAGCTGCGGGTGTGCAGGATCACCGCGTCCCTGCCGAGGTCTTTCTTGACCGCCAGCAGCGCATCGCCCATCGTCCCTGCGCGGTAGGTCTTGAGCTTCATGCTCCGCACCACTCCATCCTGGCGAGGCGGTCGGGCGCTTCATGGCGCCCACCGAGCGCGGCATCCTGCCGCGCGCACCCCGGGTCAAGGCGGACGTATCGGCCCGTGCCCTCGCGCATTGTGCAAACTTTGCGGGCAGGTTTGGCGTGCCGCGCAGGTTCTGCCGCCGGACGTTCCCTCTGCCCAGAGCGGTTACCCTCGGCCATGCCCATACCCGGCCGCCGCGAATCGCTCTGGATGTTTGC
>JBOHNM010000204.1:0-5958 GCA_050730675.1 Phycisphaerales bacterium
GAGTAAGGGTGTGCAAACACATCGGGAAATCCCGATGCCGATTGATTTTGGAATTTCGCGATCTGCGCACCCCTCCGGTGCGCGCGACCGCACCCGGTTTCGGGGAGTTCAGATGGTTGTGGAGTCGTTCCCGAGCCGCGCCGTCAAGAACTGAACCGCGCGAGCTTGTAGCTCACCGCGCCGCAGACCGTGCAGATCAGGGGGATCAGCCCGTCGGCGCGCACCTTCCCCACCTCGTGCGGCTGTACTTTGTCGCAGTTGGCGCAGTGGTGCGGTTCGCGCGGCGAATTGGAATCCTTGGGTTCACGCGGACCCGTTGGGGGCGACTCTGACATATGTGGGCTTTCCTTGAACCGTCAGCATCGTGCCACACGTCAACGCTCCGGTCAAGTCCGGCACGCCGATGAGGCGCGCAGTGCGATCGGGCGTGCCCCTGAACGGGTCGGACATGCCGCGGCGCAAGAAAGGGAGGTGATCGAGAGTCCACTTCTCCAGAGAACTCATCAGTGCATGTTCTTGTTACAGACGCGGGTATCGAAATCCAGCCGCCTTCGGGGTTGGAGGCCGCCAACATGAAGCCCATCTCACCACGCGTTCGCCAACCGCTCCCGCCGCAGGGGTATCTCTTCTATACAGCGGGACCGCTCGTTGCGTTCCCGACCCCCGGAACCGGCGGCATGTGGAAGCGGGCGGACAAGACGAGCGGAGCACGGCCGGTCCGCCGCAAGCGACACCGGCTCCGCGGCACCGGCATCGCCCTGTTGCTGGTCGTCGGCGTCCTGGTCGCGGCGCGGCTGGCCCTCCCCGGGTACCTGGCGTCGTACGTCAACCGCGTGCTGGACCGCAGCCCCGAGTACGACGGCCGCATCGGGGAGGTCGATGTCCACCTGTGGCGCGGGTCCTACTCGGTCAACGAGGTGAAGATCGTCAAGACGACCAACGCCGTGCCGGTCCCGTTCTTCGAGGCCGAGCGCATCGACCTGACGGTGGACTGGCCCTCGCTCCTCCGCGGGCGCTTGCGCGGCAAGATCGACCTGATCAAACCCAAGATCAACTTTGTGGATGGCGTAACGGCCGAGGAGACCCAGACCGGCGCCGACCAGCCGTGGCTGGCGATGATCGACGACCTCTTCCCCTTCCGCATCGACAAGGCCCGCGTGATCGACGGCCAGGTGCACCTGCACGCGTTCGACAAGAACCCGCAGGTGGACGTCTACCTGTCGGACATGCAGGGGGAGCTGCGGAACCTCACCAACGTGGAGGATTCGCTGGACCCGCTGGTGGCCACGCTGCACGCCACCGGCCGGGCGATGGGGAGCGGGAAGCTGGAGTTCGACATGACCCTCGACCCGCACGCGCATCGCCCGTCGTTCAGCCTGGCGATGCGCCTGCTCGGCGTGGACGTCCGCCGCCTCAACGCGCTGGCCATGGCCTACGGGGACTTCGACTTCGAGCAGGGGGAGTTCGACCTGGTCGTCGAGGCGACGGCGAAAGAGGGTTTCCTCGACGGCTACGCCAAGCCGCTCTTCCGCAACGTGCAGGTGATCTCGCTCCGCGACGTGAAGGAGAAGGACCCGCTGAGCGTCCTCTGGCAGGCGCTGGTGGGGAGCGTCGGCGAGCTGCTCACCAACCAGCAGCGCGACCAGTTCGGCACGCGCTTCGCGATCGTCGGCGACCTCGACAACCCGCAGACCGACTTTTTCGAGATCGTCGGCAACATCCTGCGCAACGCGTTCATCCAGGCGTACCTGCCGCGCGTGGAGGGGAGGACCGCGCCGGAGGTGGCCCGCTCGCGCGAGGAAGGAACCCCGTCGCCGACGCGCGCGGTCCGCAAGGCCGCCAGGGAAGAAGGCCAGCAGCCCCCGGCGCCGAGCAAGCGCCCCTGAGCGAAGGAGCACGCATATGCGATCATGGCGAATGAACGGATGGCGGATCGGTCTGATGGCGTGCGGGCTCTCGGCCGCGGGCTGCGGCGGCGGGGGCGAGCAGATGTCCACTTCGGGCGATCCGGAAGCGGACCGACGGGCCGAGATGCGCGTGGGTTCCGATTCAGGCGGCGGGGCGAACACCGCCCCGCAGAAAACGCTCTACGAGCGCCTCGGCGGCCAGGCGGGCGTCGAGGCGCTGGTGGACGACATGACGGCCCGCGTCATCGCCGACCCGCGGGTGAACTTCGACCGTCGCAACGTCAGCAAGGGGTGGCTGGGCGGGAGCGTCAAGCCGTGGGAGGCCTCGCCGGGGAACATCGAGCGTTTCAAGCTGCACATGGTCGAGTTCATTTCCGTGGCCGCGGGCGGTCCGGCGGAGTACACCGGCAAGGACATCCGGACGGTGCACAAGGGGATGAACATCACCAACAGCGAGTTCGACGCGATGGTGGGGGACATCAAGACGTCGATGGAGCGGCTCAAGATCGGCCGCCGCGAGATGCGCGACCTGCTCGCGGTGATCGAAACGACGCGCAAGCAGGTCGTGGAGAAGCAGTGAGGCCTCAGAACGTGAAGTTCGCCCACGGGTTGGTGCTGCCCGGGCTGGAGCCGCCGGAGTCGCCGCTGATGGCCGCGGCGTTGACGCCGACGACGACGAGGCATTGGTTGCCGGCGTCGATCTCCCAGTTGACCAGTGTGCTGTGGGAGCAGGTGTTGGCGGCGATGAAGTTGTTGGGGCCGGAGACGTAGATGCCGCGGTAGTTGCGGATGCAGTTGTTGCCCTCGATGCGGCACTCGTCGAAAGTGACGCGGATGCCTGAGCCGGCGGTCTCGGAGCCGTTGCTGATGCAGGAGTTGCGTTGAATGAGGCAGGCGCGCTGGGCGGAGATGCCGTCGGACTCGTTGGCGAAGGCCGTGCAATCGACGATCGTGGAGTTGTAGCTGGCGCTGATCCCGTCGGCGTCGTTGAACTCCGCGGAGCAGCCGATGACGGTGGCGGTGTTGGAGGTCCTGATGCCGTTGGCTGTGTTGCTCTTGCAGGCGCACGCGGTGAGCACGCAGCTGGTGCCGGCCGAGATCCCGTCGCTGCCGTTGTCGAACGAAGCGCAGCCGCTGATCGTGCATGCGTCGCCGGTGGAGATGCCGATGCTGCTGTTGGCGGCGGCGCGGCAATCACGGATGCACGAGCCATCGCCCGCGAACATGCCGATGGAGTTGTCGATGGCCACGCACTCGCGGAGGTGGGACTGGGGGCCGACGCGGATGCCGTAGCCGGAGCACGACTCGACGCTCACGCCCTCGACCACGACGCCGGGGATGGCATCGAGGAGGATGCCGCCGGCGGTGCCGAAGATGCGCCCGTTGCGGATGACGATGCGCTCGACGGCGGTGCTGGAGGGCACGATGGCGGCGAGCCCGCCGAAGCTGCCGATCTGGAAGCCGTTGAGGTCGAGGGTGACGCCGCTGGCGGCGATCTTGATGCCGTTCTTGCCAGTGGTCGCCATCAAGTTGGCGGTGAGGTAGTAGCTGCCCGCCTGTCCTATGCGGAAGACGCTGTCGGCATCGCCTGGGGTGTTGGTCGCGTTGATCGCGGTGCGGGGCTCGGCCTCGGTGATGGTCTTGCCGGTCGACCCGACCGCGCCGGCGGGAGGGTTCAAGGGGCCGGCCTTGACGCGCGTGGCGGAGAGCGCGGCGATCCCCGCCAGCCCGGCAGCACCCAGGAGGAGGCGGCGGTCGATCGGCAACTGAGCAGAGGAATCGTCGGGCATGGGTCGTGCTCCGGGGTATGCGGTGGGCGCGCGGGTGACGGGTGAGGATGCGGTTCAGTACGTGAAGTTGGCGTTGGGGTCGGTCGAGCCGAGGGTGCTGGCGGCGGAGAAACCGACCACCGCCCCCGAGGCCGGGGCGCGGCGATCGAGGATGGGACCGAAGATGTTGTTGGCGGCGATGTCCCAGGCCGTGAGGTTGCTGGCGCAGGTGTTGCGGATGATGATGTTGCCGGCGGCGTCAATGTCGATGCCGCGGTCGTTGTCGGTGCAGTGGTTGCCCTCGATGCGGTTGTCGGATCCGGTGGCGTGGATGCCGGCGCCGTCGCCGGCGTTGCCGTTGTTGTCGCAGAGGTTGCGCTCGACGAGGGCGTCGGACCCGACCTCGATGCCGTCGCCCGTGTTGGCGTATACCGAGCAACCCGCGACGGTTCCGCCGCCGACGGCGAGGATCCCGTCGCCCGTGCTGAACGCGACGGTGCAGTTGATGATGGTGCAGTTCACGGCGGCGTCGATGCCGTCCCCTCCGTTGTCGTAGGCGGCGCACGAATCGATCGTCGCGGTCGAGCCGAGGTCAAACCCGTCGAAGCCGTTGAGCCGGGCGGTGCAGTGGCTGACGGTCGCGCCGGCGCCGGTGCGGAAGCCGACGGAGGTGTTGCTCATGGAGGTGCAGTCCGAGATCGCTCCGGCGCCGGTGAGGATGATCCCCGATCCGCCGTTGTCGTAGGCCGTGCTGGAGCGGATCAGGCTGTTGCTGCCGAAGCAGACGATCCCGCTGCTGGCGTTGGAGTAGGCCTGGCAGGACTCGACCACGCCGTTGTAGCCGAAGCGGATGCCCATGCCGCCGTTGTTGCTGGCGTTGACGCGCTCGACGCGGTGGTTGAGGCTGTTATCGCCCAGGTTGATGCCGTTGCCCCCCAACCCGGAAACTGTGCCGTTCCTGACGACAATGTTGAAGTGGGAAAAGTTGGTCGTGTCCTCGACGATGCCGTCGAGCGAGCCGGGGAGGAACGCAGAGATCGTGAAGCCCATGAGATCGACGGTCACGTTGTTCGCCAGGATCTCGATCCCGGATTGGCCCGAGGGCACGGTGAGATTGGCGGTCAGGTAGTACGAACCGGACGTGGTGATCCGGAAGATGCTGTCGGCGTCTCCGGGCGTGGTGGTGGCGCTGATGGCGCGGCGGGGCTCGACGGCGGCGACCTCGTTGAAGATCTCCTGCGTGGTCTTGCCGCTGCCGGCGATGGGCCCGGGGGGCGGGTCGAGCGGGCCGGCGTGAAGCCAGGCGGCCGTGAGGAGGATTGCGGGAACGGCGAGCAAGGCGACGGACCTGGTGCGGGAGTTCATGGGGGTGCCCCTATCGGTGTGTGGGCGGCGAAGCCGCGCGGGTCAATACGCGAAGTTGGCGTGCGGGTCGGTCGAGCCCATCGTGCCGGTGGCGGCCGCGGCCACGACGGCGGCGAGCGCAACGGGCAGAAGGCTGGTGATGCCGGTGCGGCCGGGGTTGTGGTGGGTGTGCATGGCCTTGAGATTACAGGCAAAAAGGGCAACGGCCATGACAATCGGCCCGTTGGTCGGCGCGAGTCTGGGGGGGACTGAAAGTTGTCGCCCGTTCGATCCTCCCTACGGCGCCACCAGCATCGCATCCCCATAGGAGTAGAAGCGGTACCCCTTCACGATCGCTTCGCGGTAGACGTCCAGGAGCTGCGCGGCCCCGCCCGGGAGCAGCGCCGCCACCATCGCCAGCAGCGTGCTGCGGGGCAGGTGGAAGTTGGTCATCAGGCCGTCGATGTGCCGCCATTGATAGCCGGGGGTGATCAGGATCCGCGTCCAGTGGGAGGCGTCTGCGTTTGGGGTCAGCTCCGCCTGGGTGAACGACTCCAGCGTGCGGGCGCTGGTGGTGCCGACGGCGAAGACCCGCCCGCCCGAGAACCGGGCCCGTGCCATGGCCGCGGTAGTGGCGGCGGGCGCCGTGCACCACTCGGCGTGCATCGGGTGCTGCTCGACAAACTCGGTATCCACAGGTTTGAACGTGCCGGTCCCGACGTGCAGCACCACTTCGGCGCGATCGACGCCCTTGGCGGAGAGCATCGCCAGCAGGTCGGGCGTGAAGTGCAGGCCGGCGGTGGGGGCCGCGACTGAGCCGGCGCTGAGCTCATCGCCCCGCGCGTAGACCGTCTGGTACGCCGCCCGGTCCACGGCGTCATCGACCTCGACACCGTGGCGCTTACGGGCGGCGCGGATGTAGGGGGGGAGGGGGGTGG
>JBOHNM010000205.1:0-5897 GCA_050730675.1 Phycisphaerales bacterium
CCGAGGGTGAGGACGGCGCTGGCGCCGAAGACCCGCACGTTGCTGTTGCTGACGACGATCTCGCCGGTACCAGTCACCGATTGTGTGCCGGAGAAGCGGAGCTGCTCGCAGCCGGCGTTGCCGGTGGTGATGGAGCCGCCGGGCTGGAAGGCGAGCCCGCCGGTGACGGTGAGGGTGATGCACTGGGCGGGAATGGAGATCGGCGCGCCGAGAGTGACGTTGTTCATCGACGTGGCGCCGGTGATGGAAATCCCCGCCCCGTCGCTGGCGGTGATCGTTGTTCCGTTGAACGTGCCACCGGCGAAGTTGACCGACCCTGTGCCGGCGTTCAGCGCCAGCGTTGCACCCGTGTAGCCGTTGCTGAGCGTGAGCGATCCGCCCGTGCGGTTCACCGTGCCGAGAGAACTGACGACGCCGCCGAGGCTCAGGTTGCCAGTGTTGATGACCAGCGAGCCGGTGTTGACGGTGGTGATGTCGTTGATGGTAAGGGTGCCGCTGCTCACCGCCTCGAGCGTGCCGGAGTTGTTGAGAGTCGTGGTGGCGTTGCCGCCGGCGATGGTGAGCGAGCGGCCGACGCCGGTGGCGCGGATGGCGCCCTGGTTGTTGACGGTGACACCGGTATCAAAGGTGATCTGCCCGTTGGTTGCGGCGTTGTTGCGGATGGTGACACTCGGCCCGAGTGTGAGCACGGTGGATGCGCCGGTGACGCGCATGTTGGCGTTGCTGACGACGATCTCACCGGGCCCGGTGATCGACTGTGTGCCGCTGAAGCGGAGCTGTTCGCAGCCGGCGTTGCCGGTGGTCAGCACGCCGGCAGCGCTGGTGAACGTCAGACCGTTGGTGATGGTCAACAGGGTGCACTGCGCGGGGATGTTGAGTGCGCGGTCCAGTGTCAGCGATCGGATGGTCGCGGCGGTGTTGAACGTGATCGCCTGCGCCCCGGCGGGGATGACCACGTCGTTGGCAGCCCCGGGCAGCGCCGGATTGCTCGACCAGTTGGTCGCCTGGTTCCAGCTCACGCCGTCGCCGCCGCCGGTCCAGGTGACTGTCTGAGCGATTGCGCCCGATCCCGCGGTCAGAAGCACGAGCACGACCGCGACCAAACGAATAAGCGGCGTCCAAAGACGGATCATCTTCATCTCCCGACCGGCGGGCCGCCGGCAAACACAAACCTACCACGGCGAGCTTGAATTCACCAGCAAAAAACCTGCTCGCCGTGTGAAGAAGCGAGATTCCCGACCGCGCGGCTAATCAGCGGCATGACATCGGCGCATGCGGAAAAATCCGGGCGAACAAGCACCGGCGAACCGTGATGAGGAGTGATGGGGCCCGATCAGTGCCCGTTGCTGCTGGGGTCGGCCTTGAAGAACTTGTCGGCCGTGGCGCGGACGGTGGCAGCGCCGCGCGTGGTGAGCTGGTCGCGGAGGCGGGCGAGTTGGGTCTTGATCGAGCCGTCCAGGAGCTGGTCACCGATCTGGAAACGCACGCCGCCGAGCATCGTCGGATCGACGTAGGTGTGGAGCACGACCTGCTTGCCCAGCTTGTGCGAGAGCTTGTTCTGGATGTCAGCCCGCTCGTTGGGCTCGAGCGGTGCGGCGGTGTAGACATCGACCTCGACACGGCCGAAGGCGTGCTGCACGTGCTGGACGAACGCTTCGACCACGGCGGGAAGGCTCGGCAGGCGGCCCTTCTCGTTGAGAACCTGGATGAAGTTCAGCGTCGTGGGGGAGAGCTTGCCGCCGAATATCTTGGCGAGCGACTTGGTGCGCTGGGCTTCGGGGATGATGCGGGAGGAGAGGAATTCGCCGAATTTCTTGTCGGCGCGGGCCAGCTCCAGCACATCTTCGAGCTGTCCCTGCGCGGCCTCGACGGCGGGCTGGCCCCCTTGGGCAATCAGGACGTGGAACATCGAGCGGGCATAGGTCATCGCGACGGCGTCGGGATTGGCTTCGATGAGGGGCATGGTGTTCTCGCGTCGTCGGAGAGCGGTGGGGGAGCGTGAACGGATCGGATCAGGCGCGGGCGGCGGCGGGCTTCATCTCGTGCAGGGCGTCCTGCACCAGGCGCTGCTGGTCGCCGGAGTTGACCTCGCGCTTGAGGATCTTGCCCGCGACGGCGGTGGCGAGGTTGGCCGACTCGGCGTAGATCTCCG
The DNA here is from genome assembly GCA_050730675.1 of Phycisphaerales bacterium. Lineage (GTDB taxonomy): Bacteria > Planctomycetota > Phycisphaerae > Phycisphaerales > UBA1924 > JBOHNM01. The sequence continues at coordinate 2,153 of JBOHNM010000205.1, forward strand.
AGAGCGCGGCCTTCTTGGCGGCGTCGATCTCGCGGACGGCTTTCTCTCGCATCGCGCCGAGCTCGACATCGGCCTTGGCCCGCAGGTCCGCGGCGATGAGCTGCGCGTTCTGGCGGGCCTTGTCGATCTCCTTCTGAGCCTCGACACGGGCGTCGGCCAGCGACTTCTCGTACTGGTCCAGCGCGGCCTTGGCCTGGGCGCGGGCCGCCTCGGCCGCTTCGATCTCGCCCTTGATCTTGTTCTCGCGGTCGGCGAGGCCCTTGGAGATCTTCGGCCACACCGTGACCGAGAGGATGCCCAGGACGATGCCGAAGACCACCAGCGTCACGATCGCCGGGACGATGCCCTGCTCGAGCGTGGGGAGCACGCCGGCGGGGGCCGCGTGGGCGCCCTCGGCGTGGTCATGGCCCTCGTGGCCCGGCTGGGCCAGCGCGGCGCCGGCGGTGAGCAACAGGGTTGTGGCTGGGAGGGCAAGGGGCTTGAGGGACATCGGAGAAGCTCCGGAAAATTGCGTTGGAACAACCGTAAAGCCCCCGGTCGCCGTCGGGCGAGCGGGGGTGGGGGGGTGAATTACTTGACGAAGCCGACCAGGAGGCCGACGACGACGGCGAACAGCGTGGCGCCTTCGACGAGGGCGGCCGCGAGGATCATGTTCGTGCCGATGGGGCCGGTAGACTCGGGCTGGCGAGCGATCGCCTCGACGGCGCCCTTGCCGATGAGGCCGATGCCCAGACCGCCGCCGATGACGGCGAGGCCCGCGCCGACGGCGCCGAGACCCTGGCCGACGGTCACGGGGTCGGCGGCCATCGCCGAGCCCGAAGCCGCGAGCACGATACCAGTTGCGAGCAGAACCTTCTTCATGCGAAACCCTTTCAAATCAGACACGAGATCCAAAGACCCGGTCATGCCGGGATGAAGACCCGTCTTCACGCGTGCGCGTGCTCGTGGTCGTGGCCCTCATGGTGCTCGTGCTCACCATGGTGGCTGAGTTGGCTGATGAAAACGGTGGTCAGGAACATGAACACAAACGCCTGCAGGAAGGCGACGAACAGTTCGAGGAAGTAGATCGCCACCGCGGCGATGGCGGACACCAGAGTGATCAATCCGCCGAGGATGACGCCGCCGAGCGACGGGTCGTAGGCGATCTTGTCCACCCCCGCGGTGCTGATGACGTGCTCGCCGACCAGGGCCTTGAGGCCCATCACCGCGAACATGAACAGCACGGCGACGAGGATGTGGCCGGCGGTCATGTTTGCGAATAGACGCAGCGCCAACGCCACGGGCTTGACGATCGTGCCGATGATCTCGATCGGCACCAGCAGCAGGCTGATGGGGAACTTGGTGCCGGCGGTCAGGTGGCCGAGGTATCCGCCGACGCCCAATTCGCGGATGCCGGCGATGTTGATGACCAGCGCGGCGATGATCGCCAGGGCCGCGGTGACGAAGATGTTCTGCGTCGCCGTCGCGCCGATGAATCCGCTGAACGCGCCGTGCTGGCCGGTGGCCTTGTCCGCGACGTGCATGATGTCGCCGATCGGCAACAGGCCCAGCAGGTTGTTGATGAGGATGAAGAAGAACATCGTCCACAGGAACGGCATGAACCGGTCGGTGCGGCTGCCCAGCAGCGGGCGGACCGTGTTCTCGCGCAGGTAGACGCAGATCACCTCGATCATCGAGGCCAGCGGGTTGCCAGCAAGGAACCGGCGCGTGCCGAGGCTCGCCGGACCGGTGGCGATGCGCGACGCCGCGAACATGAGCACTAGGATCGTCAGCAGCCCCGCCAGCAGCAGCGTGCCCACGTGCGCCGACCAGACCCAGACGTCATGCAGGCCGAACAGATCGCCGGTCCTGCCCGCGACGTTGACCACGTGGTCAACCGGGTTGGAGCCCGAGGCCAAGGTCAATGCGAACTGCGTCATTCAGCTCACTCCCACACCGGTCGTCCCGGTGGTTGAATTCATGCGGACGGCCCACCCGGCCTCGACGATGATCGACAGCAGCCCGGCGAGCAGGAACGCCACCCAGAAGGGCTTGCCCTCCGGCGCGACGAGGAAAAACACCATCAGCGCCAGCGAAAGAGCGATCAGCAGCCGGGCCATCCCCGCGCCGACCACCAGCACCGGCGCGTACTTCGGCTGCTGCTTGATCGCCACCGACAGGCCCGCGCCCGCCAGCACCGCCGCGATCAGCACGCACGCCGCGGCGCCCGCCGCCGCACCCCAAGCCGCCTCGGGCCGGCTGACCCAGGGGACCATCAGGCTGACCCCCGCCCCCATCACCGCGCCCACCACGCACGCGCCGAAAATCCCCGCCAGCAGCGGGCCGATCTTGGGTGGGTTGGAGACGGGTGCTGCCAAGGGAACAGACTCCAAAAGCCGGGGGAGCCAAGGGTAGGAAGCCCGGTCCGCGTTGGCGAGTGATCAGGCGTTCTTTCGGTCTCGGCCGGGGCGTCGGGCCTGCGCGGTTGCCGCGGCCGAAGCCGCCGATGCATCCTTCCAGAACCGATAGCCGCCAAGGACCAGCCCAACTCCCAGCCCGGCCAGCAGCAGCCACGGCCTGGCGCCCGGGAGTACCCACCGCTCGAGCGCCCAACCAATGCCACCGACAATCGCCACGTAGAGAGCGAAATTGGTCCCGATGACGCTGACTCTGGCGAGTTGCTCGAGCGCCACGTTACGGCGGCCGCTGGAGACCGATGGGGTCTCACGGCGAGGCGCACCGGGCGGCGCTTCGCGCAGCACATCGGGGATCCGCAGACGCGGGTCGGCGCGAGGCGGCGTTGGATCATCGCCGTCGTGCGGAGGGGGGGCGGCCATCACCGTGAGCATACACCGCCGCCGCGCACGGCCACGGGTTCACCCGCGTCTCACTGCGGGCACCCTGCAAAGAACGCATCCAGGAACACGATGATGTCGTCGGGCGTGAGCTGGCCGTCGGGGTTGGGCGTGCCGCCGAGGCTTGCGACATCCGCGATCGCCAGGTTACCGGAGAAGAACGCATTGAGGTACGCGATCACGTCGTCGGCGGTGAGCAGCCCGTCGGGCACCAGCGCGCCGCCAAGGCTTGCCACATCGCCGCGGTTGGTCGAGGCGAAGAAGATGTTCCCGTCGGATGTGCCGACCGCCGCCCGCAGCCCGTTCGGCTTCGGCGGCACCTGCCCGGAGGTGAAGCCGCCATTGATCGCCGGCGGCGGATTCGTTCCCGTGCCCACTCCGATCAGCGTCACTGCTCCGCGGCACCCCTGCGGGTTGTAGCCGTTCACGTACTGCACGCGGATCACGCCGGCGAGATTCATGGTGCCATGGACGATGACGCGGCCGAACGTTGTGGTCGCCGTGCCGCCGCCGTTGATCTGGTGGGTGATGCGGCCGGCGCCGGTGAGCGTAAAGGTCGCGGCGCTGGCGACGGTGAACGTGCTCCCCGGCCCGACAATGACCTCACCCGAACTCGTGCCGGTGATGTTCGCGTTGATCGCGATATCACCGCCGCTGTTGGCCTCGAGCGTGCCCTCGTTGGTGAAGGCGTTGCCGGTGCCGCCGTTGTGGTTGAAAGAAATCGAGCGAGCGGCATTCCCCGAGGCGCGGATGATGCCTTGGTTGCGGATCGTGCCCGGGGTGCTCCCGTTCCACGCCATGTAGAAGGCGATGCTGGACGAGCCGGTGTTCCCCGAATCGGTGCGGCAGGTGATGCCAGGGGCAATCGTGAGCGCGCACCCGTTGTTGGCCTGGATGCTGGCGCTGTTATT
>JBOHNM010000206.1:0-5849 GCA_050730675.1 Phycisphaerales bacterium
GCGGAACGCCGGACCCACCCGCGCGAACATCTTCGTGTGCCCGATGATGTCCGTCAGCAGGATGAAGCGATTCTCTTTGCGCCGTTCGTCACTCAAGCGGCATACCTCGAAAAGAGTCCCGGCCCGGTTGGAGGGTGAACCACCCGATTCTACTGTGGATCACCCCTCCCGTGACGCCCGCCCCCGTTTGTGCGACAATCCACCCCTATGCCGTCACCCGCGTCTCCTCCCCCGCCCGCCGCATCCCTCGATGCGGAATCCGCGCGGCTCGAAGCCGATCGAACCCGACGTGAGAATTGGAAACGCTGGGGCCCCTACCTCGCCGAACGCCAGTGGGGGACGGTCCGCGAGGACTACTCCCCCGACGGCGATTGCTGGCACTACCTCCCCCACGACCACGCCCGCTCCCGCGCCTACCGATGGGGGGAAGACGGCCTCCTCGGCTGGACCGACCGCGAGTGCCGCCTGTGCTTCGCCCTGGCCCTCTGGAATGGCAACGACCCCATCCTCAAAGAACGCCTCTTCGGCCTCACCGGCCCCGAGGGCAACTGCGGCGAGGACGTCAAGGAGCAGTACTTCTACCTCGACTCCACTCCCACCCATTCCTACGCCAAGGCCCTCTACAAGTACCCCCACGCCGCGTTTCCATATGACGAACTCGTCGCGGCCGCCAAAGGCCGCCCCCGCGAGCAGGGCGAGTTCGAACTTGCCGACACCGGCATCTTCGCCGAGTCTCGCTACTTCGATGTGCTCGCCGAATACGCCAAGGCCTCCCCCGACGACACCTGCATCCGCCTCACCATCACCAACCGCGGCCCCGAAGCCCACACCATCCACGTCCTCCCCACGCTCTGGTTCCGCAATACGTGGAATTGGGGTCACACACACGAAGGCTGGGACGAGACGCCAGGCCTCAAGCGCCTCGACCCCGCCCGCGTCCTGGCCGACCACCCGACGCTCGGAAAGTTCGTCTGGCACGCGGAGCCCGGGCCGACCGCCGCCTCCGGGCCGACCCTCCTCTTCACCGAAAACGACACCAACTCTGAACGCCTCTTCAAAGAACCCAGCCCGACGCCCTTCACCAAGGACGCCTTCCACCGCTTCGTCATTTCCGGTGAGCAACGCGCCGTCAATCCCGCCGCCGTCGGCACCAAAGCCGCCGCCCATTACAAGCTCGACCTCCAAGCGGGCGAGTCCGTAACGCTCCGCCTTCGCCTGGCGCCGCAAGGCGCAGCGCTCCCGCCGTTCGACAGTGTGTTCACCTCGCGCATCGCCGAAGCAGATGCGTTCTTCCACGCCACCGCGCCCAAGAGCATGCCCGACGGGCGCCGCGCCATCGCGCGCCAGGCCTACGCCGGCCTCATGTGGTCCAAGCAGTTCTACTACTACGTCGTCGCAGACTGGCTCAAAGGCGATCCGGGACAACCTCCTCCCCCACCCAAGCGGCTCAACGGGCGCAACCGACACTGGAAGCACCTGTTCAACCGCGACGTCATCTCTATGCCCGACAAGTGGGAATACCCGTGGTACGCCGCGTGGGACCTGGCCTTCCACTGCATCGCCATCGCGCAGATCGATCCCCAGTTCGCCAAGGACCAGCTCCTGCTCCTGCTCCGCGAGTGGTATATGCACCCCTCGGGCACGCTCCCGGCGTACGAGTTCGCCTTCGGTGATGTCAACCCGCCTGTTCATGCCTGGGCCTGCTGGCGTGTTTACAAGATCACAGCCCCGCCCGGCCAGCGCGACATCGGCTTCCTCGAACGCGCGTTCCAGAAGCTCCTCATCAACTTCACCTGGTGGATCAACCGCAAAGACCCCGAGGGCAACAACGTCTTCGGCGGCGGCTTCCTCGGCCTCGACAACATCGGCGTCTTCGACCGCTCCATGCCCATGCCCCCGGGCATCACCCTCAACCAGGCCGACGGCACCGCATGGGTCGCCGGGTACTGCGGCACCATGCTCAGCATGGCCCTCGAACTCGCCCTCCACAACCCCGCCTACGAGGACATCGCCAGCAAGTTCTTCGAGCACTTCATCGCCATCGCCGAGGCGATCAACGCCTTCGGCGAGAACGGCCTCTGGGACGATGAAGACGGCTTCTACTACGACCAGCTCCGCAAGGGCGACGAGGCCATGCGTCTTCGCGTGCGTTCGCTGGTGGGGATCATCCCGCTCCTGGCCGTGGAGGCCCTGCCGCAGGCGACCATCGACAAGCTTCCCGAGTTCCGCAAGCGCATGGAGTGGTTCCTGCGCAACCGCGAAGAGGTCGCCCAGTACACCAGTTGCCTGATCCGCCTCGACCGCCCCGGGCAGGGCCACCGGCTCCTGGCCATCCCCACCGAGGAACGACTCAAACGTGTGCTATCGTACGTGCTCGACGAAGAGGAATTCCTCTCGCCGCACGGCGTGCGTTCATTGAGCAAGTACCACCTCGCCAACCCCTTCGTCTTTGAGTCCAAAGCCCTGACCAGCCAGGTCGCCTACACACCCGGCGAATCCACTACCGGAATGTTCGGCGGCAACTCCAACTGGCGCGGTCCGGTGTGGATGCCCCTCAATTACATCCTCATCGAGGCGCTCGAACGCTACCACCGCTTCTACGGCGATGCCCTGCGGATCGAGTGCCCCACCGGTTCAGGCAATCAACTGACCCTGGCACAAGTCGCCTCCCACTTGCGCGAGCGTCTGTGCAAACTCGTCCTGCCCGATGACCAGGGCCGCCGCGCCTGCCTCGCCGGCGACAAGCTTTTCTTTCCGAATGGCGACGACCGCCCGGAACCCTCATTGGCCGACCTGCACCTGTTCCACGAGTATTTCCACGGTGATACCGGCCGCGGCTTGGGCGCCAGCCACCAGACCGGCTGGACCGCGCTCATCGCGCCTTTGCTGGCCGATCCGTACTGGCTCATCGACAAGGCCGCCGCGAATCACAAGGGCTGAGTCGCACGCTCCGCAGCCGTCCGCACAGTCACCGTCGGCGTCATCCTCGCGTGGACGTCACCGAGCACGCGGTGCGAGAGTCGGAATGTCTCCTGCGCCGCCATGATCGCTGCGTGCTGCTGCACAGGCGTCAATGCCATCGCGTCCAGCGCGACCTTCCATTCCGCCCATCGCGCACGCACCGTCGAACCGTGCGGGTTGATGAACCGCAGGCCGCGGTCGTCCGGCAGGGCCAGCAATTCGCGCAGCCGCTTGGCGATGATCGTGCCGCCATTGGTCGAACCCTCGAACACGTAGAACACCCCGATCAACGCGGCGGCGTTTTCAGTTGCGGATTGGGAGATGAACGCGCGAAAGCGATCGGTCGCTTCGACGGCTGCCACATGCCCCGTTCCCGCGCCCATCGCCGTCAGATCGTCCCGCAGCGCCGCCAAGTGATAATGGTGCTCGCGCGCCAGCGTGCGCAGCAACCCCGAGTCGGCCTCGCGCCGCAGCAACGGCTCGAAGACTTCTTGGATCAGCAGGTGCTGGTGCAGCAGTGCGACATATGCCGCGCGGGCGCGGTCTGCCCCTTCGCTCCCGAAGAGAACGGAGTGCAGCGGGTGATGTTCCGCCTCATCGTGCTGGGCTTGCGTCTGGGTCTTGAGTTGTACCGACAGCGGCTCCTCTATCGCCGTCGGTCGCTTGCCGATCACCCCCGCCAGCGGACATCGCAGCGCCATACTTGGACTCCTGCCCCGCGGCCGACCCGGCCGCCGGTGAACTCGAGAACCAGTTAATCGCCAGCGCCGGCAGCACCATGTACAGCACGATGCATTTCAGGCTCGCCAGCACCAGCACCGCCGCCGTCCCCTTGAAGGCCCACCCCATCACCCGCAGAATGAGCTTCCCACGGCTGCGGGCGGTCTGGGCAGGGACCTCATCGATCTCGTGGGAGGCGAAGGACACGGCAGGCTCCAATATTGAGACTCAGTCTCAACACCACCGTAGTCCACACGATCCCCCCTCGTCAAGTTGTTGAGAATCAATCTCAACAAAGCGCCGAACAGCAAACCACGCCGCTCGCTTCACAAAATTGTGCCGATTTCGGTCTTCCGACCCGGATCACGCCGCCGCCGCGTCGGTCCCCATCGCCCCGATACGCGCTTTGGCGTCGCCGATCTGCGTCACCCGAACGCCGAAGTTCTCCCCCACCTTCACGGCGCGCCCCGTCCCCACCTGCTTGTTGTTGATCAGAATCTCAAGCTCGTCGTCGGCGTTCTTGGTCAGCTCGATGATCGCCCCCGGCAGCAACGACACCACGTCGCGCACCGGCATGTGCCGACGCCCAAGCACCACGATCAGCGGCACCTCAAGCTTCAGGATCCCGCGCAGCTCGGCCATGTAGTCATTATCGGCCAGACCCGCCGGCGCTCTGCACGCACCCGCTTACTCGTACCGCCCCACGATCACGGTGCAGTTGTGCCCGCCAAAGCCGAACGTGTTGTTCATAGCGTACTTCACCGGCCGCTCGCGGCTGGTGTGCGGCACCAAATCCAGGTCCATCCCCTCTTCCGGCTCGTCGAGGTTGATGGTCGGCGCAATCACACCGTCCTTCACCGCGTGGATGCACGCGATCGTTTCGATCGCTCCCGATGCGCCCAGACAGTGCCCGTGCATGCTCTTGGTCGAACTCATCAGGCACTTGCCACCGCGACTCTTGCGGGCATGGTCGCCGAAGAGCCCCAGCACCGCCGCAACCTCGGCCTTGTCGCCCAGGGGTGTGCTTGTGCCGTGGGCGTTGATATACCCGATCTGCTCGCGGCTGAGCTTGGCGTCGCGCAGAGCCCACTCCATCGAGCGGCTTGCGCCGCGTCCGCCCTCGTGCGGCGCGGTGATGTGATAGGCATCACTCGAGTTCGCCACGCCAACCAATTCCGCGTAGATCGTCGCGCCTCGCTTACGAGCGTGTTCCTCGGTCTCGATTACGAACATCGCTGCGCCCTCGGAAAGGATGAATCCGTCGCGGTTCTTGTCGAACGGTCGCGACGCCTTCTCGGGAGCGTCGTTCCGCGTGCTCAGCGCCTTCATCGCGCCGAACGCCGCCAGGCAGATCGGCGTCACCGCCGCCTCCGCCCCGCCGACGATCATCACGTCCGCCTCACCGCGTCGCATCGTGTGGACGGCATCGCCCATCGCATGCCCGCTGCTGGCGCACGCCGTCGTGTGCGTGCTCGCCGGCCCCTGCAGGCCGTAGCGAATCGAGATATTCCCCGCCGCGGCATTGGCCATCAGGCGCGGGACCGTGAACGGGCTGATCCGGTCGGGCCCCTTGGCCTCCAGCAGCAGCGTCCCCACTTCAATCGTGCTGATCCCGCCGATCCCCGAGCCGATCACCACCCCGCACCGCTCCGGCGCTTCCTTGGCGAAATCGATCCCACTGTGCTTGACCGCTTCCTCCGCGGCACCGATGCCCAGGATGCTGAACCGGTCCACACGGCGCTGTTCGCGCACATCCAGAATGCCCGTCGGCTCCCAGCCCCGAACCTGCCCTGCGAAGCGAACCTCCCAGGCGTCCTTCCACCGGTCAAACGCCGGGTCATCGATCTTGGTGACGCCGCTGCGCCCCTCGCGCATGGCCTCCCACGTCGCCTTGGCGTTGTGGCCAAGGTTGGTAATCGCCCCCATACCGGTAATCACAATCCGTGGTTGCTGGTGACTGCTCATCGTGCTCGCAGGGTAGGAACTCGTCGCTGACCTATCGCACACCCGGGAGATACCGCCGATGGGGCGTCGCCATCCACGGCCAGCTCGCGCAAAAAACAGCCCGCGGCACAGACCGCGGGCTGCAGTTGCTCAAACCCGGTTACTTCGACATCGTCTTAATGAAGTCGATCGCCTGCCCGACCGTCTTGATCCCCTCGGCCTTC
>JBOHNM010000207.1:0-5848 GCA_050730675.1 Phycisphaerales bacterium
CGAGAAGGTCGTCATGCGTATTCTCGATACCAAGTCGATCAACGTGAAGCTCGAGGAGCTGGGGTTCGACGATGACACGTATGTGATGTGGAAGAAGCTCGTGGATTCGCCGCACGGCATCGTGCTGGTGACCGGCCCGACAGGCTCGGGAAAAACCACGACGCTCTACTCCTCGCTGCGGCAGATCGACAAGAACTCGATGAACGTCAGCACGGTCGAGGACCCGGTCGAGTATCACCTCGACGGCGTGACGCAGTGCCAGACGCACGAGAAGATCGGGATGACCTTCGCCGCGGCGCTGCGGGCGCTACTGCGTCAGGACCCCGACGTGATCATGCTGGGCGAAATCCGTGACACCGAGACGGCGCAGGTGGCGATCCAGGCGGCGCTGACGGGCCACCTGGTGCTGAGCACGCTGCACACCAACGACGCGCCGAGCTCAATCACGCGATTGGTCAACATCGGCATGGAGCCGTTCCTGGTCGGCGCGGCGGTGAACGGCGTGCTGGCGCAGCGGCTACTCCGCCGCCTGTGCGTCCACTGCAAGGTGGAGAGCCCGCCATCGGCGGACATGGCCGAGTACCTGCAGATGAACGGGATGCCGACCGAGCGGATGTGGGCGCAGAAGGGGTGCGACCGCTGCCGCAACACGGGGTACTCCGGCCGCGTGGGTATCTACGAATTGCTGCTGGTGGACGACCAGCTCCGCGACATCATCGCACGCAACCCCAACGTGGCGGAGTTGCGCCGGCTGTGCACCGAGCGCGGCATGGTGACGCTGCGGTCCGACGGTCTGAAGAAGGCCGCCAAGGGGACCACGAGCGTCGAGGAAGTGCTGCGGGTAACCGAGTCGAACGCGTGAGCCGCAGCGGTTCCATTGCTCGGACAAGTTGAAGGGAAGTTCAGGGAAACTGCGGATTCACCGGCGGGCATCGCGCCCGCGGGCAATGGCCGCTGTGCGCGGGCGTTTGACTGTGGGAGCCGAGATTGACACCCCCATCAGTCGGGCCGGCCCGCCACTGGCGGCTCGGCCCGATTCTCTTTGCACGTGGAGGGGAGGGCGTCGAAAGGCGCGTGTCGGGGCTTACATGGGGGAGCGAATTGCGTCATAATCGGGCGCGGCGGGTGCACGGGCGCCGGCCGGTGAGGAGCCCGACCCTTGAGCAGCCAGCACCCCGAAGCCGCCGCGGCCAATGCCGCAACCTCCACGAGCATCGACTCGGCGATGCACGAGAAGCGAGTATTCCTGCCGGCGCCGGCGGCGCAGGTGGGGTTCGCTTCGTGGCACGTGGCGACAATGGAAGATTATCGGGTGATGCACAAACGCTCGGTGGAGGACCCCGAGGGATTCTGGGGCGAGGTGGCCAAGGGCTTCGCCTGGACCAAGCCGTGGAGCAAGGTGCTGGAGTGGAACCCGCCGGACCCCAGGTGGTTCGTGGAAGGCCAGACCAACGTGTGTTTCAACTGTGTGGACCGACACGTCGAGACGGGGCACGGGGACGAAACCGCGATCATCTGGGAGGGAGAGCCGATGCCCGGCGGCAAGACCGAGGTCCGCCGGGTGAGCTACGCCGAGCTGCGCGACATGACGGCGCGGTTCGGCAACATGCTGACCGAGCTGGGGGTGAAAAAAGGGGACGTGGTCACGATCTACATGCCGATGATCCCGGAACTGGCCGCGGCGGTGCTGGGGTGCGCCCGGATCGGGGCGGTGCACTCGGTGATCTTCGGCGGGTTCGCGCCGCACGCGATCATCGAACGCGTAAAGGATGCCGACAGCCGTGTGATCGTGACCGCAGACGGCGGATGGCGGCGCGGGGCGGTGGTGGACCTCAAGAAGAATGTGGACGAGGCGTGCGACCGGCTCGCCGACGAGGGGTACACCGTTTCGAGCGTGCTGGTGGCCAAGCGCTGCAGCAACACCGTGGGGATGAAGAACGGGCGCGACCACTGGTGGCACGAGTTGGAACAGCGCGTGGACATCGATTGCCCGTGCGAGCCGATGGACGCCGAGGCGATGCTCTTCCTGCTCTACACCAGCGGCAGCACCGGCAAGCCCAAGGGGATCGTCCATACCACCGGCGGGTACATGGTTTACACCGCGGCGACGGCGAAGTGGACGTTCAACCTGCGTCCGGGCGAGAACCAGGTCTTCTGGTGTACGGCGGATGTGGGATGGGTCACCGGGCACAGCTACGTGCTCTACGGCATTCTGGCAAACCGTGTGCCGACGCTGATGTACGAGGGCGCGCCGGACTCGCCGGGGAAGGACCGCTTCTGGGACATCATCGAGCGGCACAAGGTGACGCACCTCTACACAGCACCCACAGCGATCCGCGCGTTCATGAAGTGGGGCGACGAGTTCCCCGCCAAGCATGACCTGAAGAGCCTGCGGCTGATGGGGTCGGTCGGGGAACCGATCAACCCCGAGGCGTGGATGTGGTACCGCAAGCACATCGGCGGCGACCGTTGCCCGATCGTGGACACCTACTGGCAGACCGAGACGGGCGGGCACATCTGCACGCCACTGCCGGGGGCGACGCCGACCAAGCCCGGCTCGTGCACGCTGGCGATGTTCGGGATCGATGCCGCCATCGTGAACGAGCAGGGCGTGGAACTGCCGCCGGATAAGGGCGGGCTGTTTGTGATCCGCAAGCCGTGGCCGGGGATGCTGCGCGGCGTGCACGGCAACCGCGAGCGGTTCGTCAGCAACTACTGGCAACGCGTGAAAGACCCCAAGACCGGCCAGCCGTACTACTTCTCGGCCGATGGGGCGCGACGCGACGGCGATGGGTACTTCTGGATCCAGGGGCGCATCGACGATGTCATCAAGGTCTCGGGCCACTTGCTGGGGACGATGGAGGTCGAGAGCGCACTGGTGAGCCACCCGGCTGTGGCGGAGGCGGCAGTGGTGGGGATGCCGCACGAGATCAAGGGGAGCGGCATCTGCGCCTTTGTGACGCTGAAGATGGACTGGCTCAAAGCCAATGCGGGCCGTGGCCCCGACGACGCTCTCAAGGCGGAACTGGCGGCACACGTGGCGAAAGAGATCGGGGCGATCGCTCGACCGGACCAGGTCCGTTTCGCCGACGGGCTGCCCAAGACACGCTCCGGAAAAATCATGCGGCGACTGCTGCGGGATGTGGCCGCGGGCGTGGAGAAGATCACGCAAGACACCACGACGCTGGAGGATTTCAGCGTGGTAGCAAAACTGCGGGAAAGCGATGAGGACTAAGGCGGGGGAATTGCCGATTGACCCGGGTTTTCACCACGCTGTGCGCGGTCATTCCACGACCAGCGGCAGCTCTGCGCGAAGATGATCCGGTCTGAAAGGGATTTCACGGTGCAGCGCCGAAATCGTGGTAAGCTGGGAATATGAGCACCACCACCGCACCGAACAAACCCGCCAACTGGAACCCTCCTGCTCCTTCCGCCGAGCATCAGGCCACGCAGAAGGTCGCCAATCGCCTCGTCGAGCTTTGCTCGGCGGGCAAGAACATGGATGCCATCAAGGAGCTGTACGCAGAGAACGTGCGTCAGGTGGAGGCGATGGAAGGCCCCGGCTGCCCACGCATCAGCGAGGGCAAGGCCAACATCCAGCAGAAAGCGGAGCAATTCCACAAGTCCACGACCGTCCACAGCGCCTCGTGCGGCAAGCCGCTGGTCAACGGTGACCAGTTCGTCGTGCCGATGAGCATGGACTGCACGTGCAGCGAGGGCCCGATGGCTGGGCAACGGATGAACATGAGCGAAACCGCGCTCTACACCGTCAAGAACGGCAAGATCACCGAGGCCAAGTTCTTCTACTCCTGCGGCGGGTGATTCCACACTCGTCCAGCAGTCTCACTTCCATTCGCGAGCAATCCGCGCGTACGTCGCGCGGCCGTTTTCCAGCGCCTCGCGCCAGACTTGGACGATGCCGGCTTTGGTCGCGATCTGATCGCGGTTGCGATCGCTGCGCTTGCGGAGCTGCTCGAACTGATCGAAGAAGTCGGGGCCGAAGGCGTCGCAGAGGAACATGTCCGGTGCGCCCTCGACGATCGCGGTGACCTTCTCCGCGGTCAGCGTCTCGCCGCTGACGACCGCTTCGATGACCTCGGCCGCCTTGTCGGCGTGCTCGGCCGCGGCTTGGTCGAACCCGATGGCGGCGAGGTACGTGTCCACGGCCTCGATGTTGCGCAGGTCCTCGCTGACGGCGCTGATGTGGCCGAGCCATCCCTGCTCGGGGCCGGTAGCCTTGGGGTCGAGCTTCAGGTCGGTGTTCGATTTGATCTGCGCCTTGAGGATGTCGACATGACGTTGGGCGTACGCCTCGATCCGCAGCGACAGGTCCCAAGCGACCTTGCGGGTGGCCTCGTCGACCTCCTTCAAGGGCGGCTTGGTTTCTTTGTCGAACAATCGCTTGAGGGCGCGGGAGGCCAGGCCGAGCGGCGCGGCAAATTCGCCGTCCTGCGGCGCGGCCAGGCGCTGGGCACAAGCCAAGACGACCGCCGGATCGTCGATGCGCTGGGCGATGCACCAGTCGATGCATCGCGCGGCCTCTGCGGGGTGGGGCTTGTGGTCGCCGCCGCGCAAGGAACGCAGAGCGACACGCGGGTGTCCGTCCTCGAGGTATGCATCGCGGGCAAGAACGGCGTCGCGGTAGAAGATCTTCGTGTCCGCAGTGCCGTGAACGAAAACAATCGGAACACCCCAGATCGACCCGCGCGAGCGGGACTTCTCCCACGCTGCCGATGATGAGGCAACAACACCGTCGATCATCCGCGGGAACTCGCCGGCGAGCCAAATGGCGAATTGTCCGCCCTCGCCGTGGCCGTAAAGGATGATCGCTGCAGTCGGGAACGCACGCGACATCTCGAGCACAAAGTCGCGCATCGAGACGGCGTCAGGGGCGTCGCCGCGGAACGAGCGCAGGCTCTCGGCGACTGGGGAGGAGCCCTCCGGGCAGACGACGATGTCGTCGGGGCGGAAGGTCGCCGGGTCGTGGGTCATGAAAGCCCAACGCTCATCAGCGTTGTCGGGGTGGAGGACGATGATGACGTTGCGCGGCTTGTTGGTGGAGAAACCCGGCGGCACGCGGAAGAGGTAGCGGATCGGACGGTCACGGCGCTCGCTCTCGCTGATGCCCAGCGCTCGCGACTGGGCGGAGTAGATGACCCCGGGCTGTGCGGTGCCCAGGTCCTTGAACGTGTCGATAGGTTTCGGATCAAGCTTCGGCGGATCGGCGAGCACGCCCGTGGGCGCGAGCAGAAGCGTGATGGCAACGATGACCAGCGGCAGCAGACGCATGGGTGTGGACTCCCGGCTGCCGGAAGTGTACTGGCCCACAGTTGCCAGGCTTCACGACTGCCAGGACCACGGCTCGATGGTCCAGGTGTAGCCCCTCTCCATGCGCGGGCGGTTGCCCAATCCCGCGATGTGTCCCAAGCCCGGCCACGGCAGGTGGTAGGCAAGGATCCGGGCCCGATCGGCCATGAATCGGTCGAACATCTTCTTGCGCGTTTCGGCCGCCATCTTGGGGTCGGCGTCGAAGGCGACGGTCCACGACGGGCGATCGAACATGATCACGTGGTTGTGGGCCAGGTCGCCCATCGCCACGAGCTGGTCCTTGCCGTCGGCGATGATGATGGTGAGGTGCCCGGGCGTGTGGCCCGGGGTTTCCACCAGCTCAAGCCCGCCGAGAATCTTGCCGCCACCCTTGACCAGTTCGAGCTTGGGCTTGATCTGGGCAAGGGTCTTCTGGGCGCCGGCGATCATGCCCTTCTGCTGCTCGGCGCCGAGGCGGGAAGTGGCCAAGTCGGGGCTGCCGGCCCAGAAGTCGTGCTCGCCCTTGTTCATGAAAATGCGG
>JBOHNM010000208.1:0-5780 GCA_050730675.1 Phycisphaerales bacterium
GAACGAAGCGACCGAAAAGCCCGCCGGTAGCGGCGGCGGCGGTCGCAGCGGTGGCGGCGGCGGCGGCGGTCGCGGCGGTTACGGTGGCGGCGGCGGCGGCGGTGGCCGCGGCAGCTGGTAATCCACGCTCACAGTCCTGAACACAGCCGGGGCCGCAAGGCCCCGGTTGTTTTTTTGCCTCTCGCACCCGCGGGCCGGCACGCCTGGTGGAAGCGTCGCACCAAGCCGCTACCAGGAGCGCCGGCTCGCTGGAGCGTTTGGACTCCGGACACTCGCCGGGCGTGACCGCCACATGAAGTCAACTTAAGAGAACGCACATTCGAACGGCGAGCAAGCAAGAACATACTTGGGGACGCGCCGATGAGACTAAGCTGACTGGTTCCGCGTCGATTGTGATTCGGGCCACCGGCAATCACCATGGCTGATGCACACCAGCAAAATGCGACAGCAGGCGATGGATCGCCGCACGCACAGAGCGACCTCGCCAACGCGCGCCTCGCCGCGATTATCCAGTCCTCCGACGATGCGATCATCAGCAAGGATCTGCAAGGCGTCGTGCAGAGCTGGAACGGCGGCGCCGAGCGGATGTTCGGCTACGCGGCCGATGAAATGATCGGCAGGCCGATCACGATCCTCATACCGGCCGACAGGCCCAACGAGGAACCCTCGATCTTGGCCAGGCTCCGCTTGGGTGAACGCGTCGATCACTTCGAGACCGTTCGCCGCGCCAAGGACGGCAGGCTGCTGGACGTATCGGTCACGATCTCACCTATCCGCGACTCACACGGGAAAATCATGGGAGCATCCAAGGTTGCCCGCGACATCACCGATCGCAAAAGGATCGACGGGGAGCGGGAGAGTCTTCTCGCCGCCGAGCGCACCGCTCGTGGCGAGGCTGAACGACACGGCCGGATGAAGGACGAGTTTCTGGCAACATTGGGGCACGAACTTCGGACCCCGCTCAACGCAGTGCTCGGCTGGGCGACGCTCCTGAAGAGCCCGAAGACTCAGCCCGCCGACCTTACCCACGGCCTGACCGTCATCGAACGAAACGCCCGTCTGCAGACCCAACTCATCGAAGACCTGCTGGACATGAGCCGCATTGTGTCGGGCAAGCTCCGGCTCAACGTGCAGGCCGTCGACCTCTCCGCGGTCATCCACGCGGCGATGGAAGCCGCTGGCCCGGCCGCCGATGTGAAAGAAATCCGACTGACGCACGTGCTCGATCCCCTCGCCGGTTTGGTGTCGGGAGATCCCAACCGCCTGCAGCAAGTGGTCTGGAACCTGCTCTCCAACGCGGTGAAGTTCACGCCCAAGGGCGGACGAATTCAGATCGTGCTCGAACGTATCAACTCGCACGTGGATCTCTCGGTCATCGACTCCGGCGAGGGGATCAACCCCGAGTTTCTGCCCCTGGTGTTCGATCGTTTTCGCCAGGCCGATGCTTCCACCACTCGCCGCCACGGCGGACTCGGGCTGGGCCTGGCCATCGTCAAGCACGTGACGGAACTGCACGGAGGCTCTGTGCGCGCGCAAAGCCCCGGTCCAGGTCGAGGTTCGACCTTTACCGTGTCGCTCCCCGTTCGCGCAACCCACACCGATGGGTTCGCGCAGTCGCGATCCCCATCGGAACTGTCCGCGATCATCCTGCCCGACGATGTGTCGCTCGCCGGGCTCAAGGCGATCGTGGTCGACGACGAGCCCGACGCGCGTGATCTCGTTCGCCGCGTGCTCGAGGAAGCAGGAGCCCACGTGATGACCGCCTCCGGATGTCCTGATCAGCGATATCGGAATGCCCGGTCAGGATGGTTTCGGCCTCATCAAGCGCGTGCGGGCTCTTCCGCTGGGCAAGGGGGGTGCCGTTCCGGCGGTGGCGCTCACCGCCTTCGCCCGAGCCGATGACCGGCGCCGGGCCCTGTTGTGTGGATTCCAGATGCACGTCCCCAAGCCCATCGAAGCGAGCGAACTGGTCGCCGTGGTCGCGAGCGTCACGCAACGCGTGCCCCAGATCCCGCGATAGCTCTCCAGTCCGGCAACAACAATGGCCCGCAAGATCCGCATCCTGTTTGTTGACGACTCGGCCGACATCATCGACTTGTACCAGCGCCTCATCAACAGAACCGACGACCTTGAGTGCATCGGCACGATGGAGTCCACCGCCGGGATGGAGGCGGCGATCCACAATACCTTGGCCGATGTCGCCGTGGTCGATCTCGTAGGGACCGGGCGCGACGCGTTCGAGGCTATCCGCGCCGCCGCGGCGGCGTGCCCGCAGTGCCGGATCATCGTCTTCAGCGGCCACGACGACCCCGACACCCGCGCTCAGGCGAAAAACGCCGGCGCGTGTTCGCTCGTCTCCAAGACCGATCACCACCTCACGCTCATCAACGAAATCCGCCGCACGGCGAACCCCCGCTGAGCTCTTTCAATGATCGCGTGCGTCGTCTACCCGCTCGCACGTCGCTCACTTCGCCAGCGACGCGAGAAACGCCTTCCACAACTCATCGACATCGGCGCCGACGATCTCCTTGAACTTCGCCTCGTCGCACTCGCCCGCCCGCATCGACGCATTGAGTTTCTTGACGATCTCCGGGTCGTGCGTCCGCACCAGGTAGTCCAGGAACCGCGCCGTCGTCCGGTAGCTGTCGCGGTACGACGCCTTCTCAGGATTGATCCGCGACCTGTCCGCCCCCGGCTCGTACAGGTAGAACCGCGTGTAATCCGCCACACCCTCGACCAGCCACCCCGGCGCACGCCTGGGGCGGTTCGGGTACGCCTGCACCACGTGCGTCAGCTCGTGCACCATCATCCCGTAGTCATCCTTGTGCTGCCGGACGTACGCCGCATTCACGCTGATCGTCCCGCCCCCCGTCGCCGCCGGCACGCGCATCTCCGGCTTGAAGACGATCGCCACCTCGCTCCGCGGCACAAACCCCTCGCTCGGCAGCGCCTGCAGCAGCAGCGGGTACCACTTCTCGCAGATCGCCTTGGACTTCTCGCCCCATTCCTTCAGGTCCGGCGCTTCCGACGCGTCCACCGTGATCTTCACCATCACGCCCGGGCGGAACTCCGCCACACAGTCGCTGTGCTTGGCCATGCTGTACGCCGCCAGCCACTTCTTCGCCTCGGCGTCGCCGCGCAGGTACGCATCGAAGAACGCCAGGCTCAGCGCCTTGATCATCTCCGTGTGGTGCTGCTGCTCCGCTGCCGTAGATCCCGCGCCACCTAGTCCGGTGCCGACGCGCTCCGCCAGCCGCTCCCGGATCCGCTCGCGCAGCGCCCCCGTCGGCGAATCCGCATCCTTCTCCCCGCCCATCCCGAACGTCATATGCCCGGCACCGGCGAGTGTCACCAGGTACGCATCCACGCCCTGGACATGCTCGAACCCCGCGCGCCGCCACTCCGCCGGCCGTTGCCCCTCGCCGTAATCCTTCGTTCCGGTCAGAAAGAGCACGGGAACCGCCAACGCATCCCACGACGAGTCGGTGATCCCCATCGTCCCCGGCCCCTCCGGCGACATCGGCAGCACCGCCTTCACCCGTTCGTCGCGGAACGATGTCCCCTTCGCCTCCGGCAGGTCCACCGTCATCCCGCCCGCGGCCATCGCTGTATACGCGCCGAACGAGTGCCCCGCCACGCCCACGCGCGTCAGGTCCGCGACATCCTTCAGCTTCGCATGGCGCGCGATCTCGTCGATCACGAACGACACATCCTTGGGCCGGTTCTTCAGATTCTCGGGGTCCGAGATCGCCGCCTTGAGCATCCCCCCCTCGTTGTTCGGTTTCTCCCCGCCACCACCCGCCTTCATCAACGACGCCGTATCGCTCCCCGGGTGCGACGGCGTCACCACGATGTACCCGTGGCTCGCCATGTGCTCGCCGAAGTAGCTGTACATTTGCCGCGATCCCCACAGCCCGTGCGAGAACACAATCACCGGATAGCGCCGCGACTTGTCCTGCTCCACCGGCCCGGGCATGTAGATCCGCACCGGCACATCGCGCTTCCGCGCCTCGTCGCGCCAGTTCTCATCCACCACCTTCACGGGCAGCGAGCCGGGCTTCGCCCGCGCATCCACCACCGGGGCCGGTGATGCTGGCGCCGCCGGGGGCGCAGCAGGAGCTTCGGCCTGCCGCGCAAACGCCTCTCCAGGCGCAGCCAAACCCAGCGCCGCAGCCAAGGCCAACGCCGCCATCCGCCAACAACGATCACGCACAACCGTGGACAACATGGCCGCCTCCCGTAAGGCAGCACGCCATCGCCGCCCGCCCGATTGTTGCCGCACTGCGCGGGCTAAGCCTCATCCTCCAACGCCGCCCCGGGCGCCTCGCCCGGTTCTCCCCGCCCCAGCGCCACCACCCGCACCCCCAGAAAGTCCGCAACCTCCGTCGCCACTTTCCGGACCGCCTCTGTCGGCGCGTTCTGCACCTCGTCCAGCTCAATCGCCGTCCGCGGCAGCGCCAGCAGCAGGCACGCCCGCGTCACCAGCCGCGGGAACCCCCCGTTCCCCGGCTGCTTGAGCATCTGCTCCACCGCCACGCCCTCCACCCGCTCGAAGGTGTACCGCCGCTCACGCCCGCGCTTCAGCAGCGGCGTCCAGGTCTTGTGCGTCATGCTCCGCGCTTCACGGTCCAGCACCAGCCGCTCGCGCCGCAGCGAAGACTCCACCAGCACCGCCAGCATCCCCACCGCAATCAACGCGCACGCCACCGGCGCAACCGCGTTCCACCAGGATCCTGTGCGTCCGACCACAACAACTGTGAACACCACCCCGCCCACCAGCAGCGCCCCGCAAAAACCGACGCCCAACCACAGCCCCCGCTCGTGGGGGATGCCTTCCAAGATCATCCGTGATGCCTCGCGACTGACAATCCTCATCATCAGCCGATTCGCCCCCGCCGCTCGCCGGTTCCGGGTCGAACTACCAACTTCACCATCCCCTAGGACACCAATAATCAGACCTTCATCCCCGCCGCAATGGGGTGCCGCGGCTGATACAGCCCGACAATCCCCGCCCCCGGCACTTTCAGCCGCGTCAAGAGCCCCCATCCGGCGTCCGTCACACCCTCGGTGAACTCCACGCCCTTGCCCTTCAGCTCCGCCACCGTCTTGTGGACATCGTCGCACATCAGGTACAGCTCGCACGACCCCGATGCCTCCCCATCCTCCGTCGGGTGCGCCGCGATCTCCCCCGGCGGCAGCGCGAAGATCAGCCACCCCCGCCCCGCATCCACCGACGGCCACCCCAGCACCTCGGCAAAGAACTTCCGCGCCGCCGCGGCATCCTCCGCGTACATGATCGTGTGAGCACCATTGATCATCGCCGACTCCTGTGTTAACGCGGTCGCTCGAGCGACCATGACCGCTGCAGTCTACCGCACCCGCCGAACGCGCCGGCCCAATGTCTACCCATGCCGCTTGAAGTACTGCACCGCCCGCTCATGCTTCTCCGCCGCGGCCCGCGACTTGAACGTTCCCAGATTCCGGCGCCGCCCCGTCTTAGCGTTCAACTTCCGCGAGTACAACCGATACTCCCCCGACGGCAGCTTGCGGATCATGTGGTCATCCTCCGCGTGGGCTTGTTACGCTACGCCCTCAGCTCGCCCCTTACGCTGGCATGAGGACCGATTCATGCGCCACCTCGTTCCGCTCGCCATCGCGTTCGCTCTCGCCGGCTGCTCGAAGTCCGAGCCCACGCCGCCGCCCTTCTGCCCGGCCGCCGCGCTCCCGCCCGAAGTCACCCGCGCGCCCGTCATCGCCGAGTTCCAGGGCGAGTACCGCTT
>JBOHNM010000209.1:0-5773 GCA_050730675.1 Phycisphaerales bacterium
CTATGATCCGGTCCAGCGCATGAGCGCAAGCACCACCAGCCTGGCAGTGGACGGAGCGGCGGAGTTGCCGCGCGGCGGTGCTGCGCCGACGCCGCCACCGAGCGAACAGCCCAAGCGGAAGATGGTCGACAAGGTGGAGGGGTTCGTCGCGCGGCTCACCAGCCGGAGCACGTTCTGGCATCGGGTCGCGTCGTTGATCTGGTTGCCGTACGCGTTCCGGAGCGGGATCAAGATCAAGAAGGTGGACGATCACACCTTCAGCGCGGTGCTGCCGTTCCGCCGGTTCAACCGCAACTGGTACAACGCGATGGCGGGGGCCTCGCTGCTGGCCAACGCGGAGATCGCGGCGGGGATGTACATCTACGGCTCGGTCGGCGCGGACTACACGTGTGTGTGCAAGGAGCTGCGGAACTACCGGTTCCTGCGCCCGTGCTTCGGACCCGCGATCTACCGGATCACGCCGCGGCAGAACCTGCAGGAACTGATCGCGTCGGGGGGCGAGTTCAACATTGACCTGGACATGGTGGTGGTGCAGCAGATTCCCAAGCGGGGGCGCAGCCGCGACCTGCGCGTAGGCGACTGCGAGATCACGTTCCATGTGACACCCAAAAGCCTGCACGAGGCCCGCGAGGCGCGGCGCGAGCGGGCGCGGCAACTCGCCCGGGAGAGCGTCGAGGACGGCGAGGGGTGAGGCCGGCGGCAGGGGCGAGCGGCGTCAGGGACAGTTGCTGAAGAACTCCGAGAAAAACTCGGTGAGGTCGTCCACGGTGATGAGTCCGTCACGAATCGGCAAGCCGCCGACTCCAACCAGGTCGCAGATCGACTGGTTTCCCGCGAAGAACTCGCTGAGATAGACCACCAGGTCATCGACAGTCACCTGCCCATCCGGGCCGCGGGACCCGCCCGGTCCGCCGATATCGACCCGGCACGGCGTTCCGGGATTTCCGGGAATCAGTTGACGGACCCGGTATTGCAGGCCGAGCTGGAGGCGTGGGTTCTGCAGCATCTGCAGCATGTACGGGTTGAACGCATCGTGGAGGAATGTGTTCATGATGTTGAGCTGCCACTGGTAGTTGATGACATTCCACAGGATGATCCCGTCGGCACCGGCGCTGAGGGGCGTCTCGACGGTCATGCGCATGTTGATGTCGTTCAAAGGCTGCAGCGGGTGGTAGGAATTATCCACCATGTAGTAGGAACTGACCCAGAGATAGACCGGTTTGCCGTTGCCGATGATCTTGGCCTGCTCGACATTTGAGCGGAGATGGCGATCCGCCGCGGCGGGCTCGTCCTGCCAGAGGGCCGGGACGGCATTGGTGGGGATGGTGTAGTAGTACCAGTAGCAGCCGGGCATCATGACGTCGAACAGTTCGGCCACCCACGGAACTTCCTCCTGGTAGCGGGCGTTCACGTTGGCGACGCTCTGGGGGAACTCCCAGTCGTGGTAGCCGTACTGAGGGAACGAGTAGAGGCCGAATTTGGCGCGAGGCCGGAGCCGCTTGAGTTCTCCGACGGTGCGGGTGAAGTACTCGCGGGTCGTCTTCAGCCATGTGCTCTTGAAGACGTCCTCCTGCTCGGCGGGCGTGCGGCCTTGGAGCAGCTCGGGCTGGTACTGCCGGATGTAGTCCCGCCAGTCGTCGGGCTTGTCGTAGTCCAGAGCATCATAGGGGAGGCTGGATGGCACATTAATGTGTCCGGTCCACCAGGGGTTCCATGTCTCGATATCGACGCTCACCAGCCCGTTGTAGTCGGGGTCCGGGATCGCGTAGGCGACGTCCAGTGCCAGAGCGGCAAGGTGCTCGGCGTAGAACGCCTCGGAGCCGCCGGGCCACATCATGATCATGTGCGGGCCGGCCAGCGGGTGGCGGCCAAGCTGCGCTTCCCAGAGCGCACAGATGCTCTTCCAGGGAACGGTGCCGACGTTGATCGAACCCACGCCATCAGGGGTGTCGTGGATCGCATAGATCTCGAACGGCTGCCCTGGAGGCAGTTGAGCGGGAGCGGTGGTGGTGGTTGAAAGACCGATCGTGAGACTGGCGACAACAGCGATCACCAACCGCGCGAGCCGGTGCGGCTGAACAGTCCTCTGAGATTTGGGCAATCGACAACTCCTCGGCACTTCGATGTGAGCCTGGTGCTGGGCAGAAGATATCGGACTGCGCCACGAATGACAGCCGCAATTGGTCAGTTCGGTCTGCAATTGGATATTTCACCCACCCTTGGTTCGTACCGAAATGCTGTGGTTGAACCATCGCCAGCTTGCCCCTCTTCACATTCGACGTTGACAGAAATTCCGCGTCGGAAGCCCCGAACTGGATCGGATCGGCGCATCGCACGTTGGCAACCTAGGTATTTCACCCTTTGTTCACCCGTCCTGACCGCTGCCGCAGACCGGCCTGAGGCCGAGCGTGTTCTGATCGAGTTCACCACTTCGGTGACGTGGTTGGCGGTGCGCCGGAGCGCGGAATGCGGCTCAACGCGTATTGAGCGCATTGCACAACGCGACACACGGCTCAGCGGGTTGTTCGGCACGGGCATCCGCTCGCCCGGTCGTAGGTGGACGCAATCTACACTCGGCGGTGAATGATGCCGCGCCCGCGAAACGTGTCCATGCCGTCTCAGCCCTGATTTGGGGGGGGTATCTGGGCACGTCATGGACATGGTGCATCGGGATGTTCTTGCCGCTGCTGCTGATGCGGGACTTCGGGCTTGCATCGTTGGCGGTGTTCGCCGCCCCGAACGTGCTTGGGGCGATGACGATGGGGTGGGTACTCCGCGATGGGGCGAGCGAGCGGATCGTCGCGGCGCACCGGGGGATGGTGCGGGCATTCAGTGCCGTGACGGTGGCGTTTCAGGCGTTTTTCCTGACGTGGATGCTGTCGTGGCTGGGGACGAACCTGTTGGTGCTGACCATCTCGGCGGTGGCGCTGAGCCTGGTGTCGTCGATGGCGCGGCCAAGCCGGAGCGACGCGGTGACAGCGGGGGGTGGGGTGGCGCAGTGGCTGATCTCGGTCGGCGTGCTTGTGGTGGCGCTGGTGAAGGGGGCAATCGGGTCGCTGCCGCCGAACCTGCCCGCGGCGTCGGATGAGCTCGTGCCGCTGGCGATGGTGTGCCTGCTGGGGTTTGGGCTGTGCCCGTACCTGGACGTGACGTTTCACCATGCGCGGCAGCGGACGAGCGGGGCCACGGCGCGGGGTGCGTTCGCGCTGGGGTTTGGGTTCTTCTTCCTGACAATGATCGCGGGGACGGTGGGGTACAGCGGCGCGGTGTCGGCGGTGGTCGGCGGGGGAATGAAGATCGGACAGGTGCTGCTGTGGGTGTTGGGGCTACACATCGGACTGCAGTTGCTGTACACCGTGCGGGTCCACAGCGAGCGGTGGGCGGTGGCCGGGCGCGCATGGATGGTGGGCGCGGCGCTGGTGGGCGTGGCGATCGGCCTGCTGGCGACGTCATCGCCCGGTGGGCTGCTCGCCCGCGGGGGACTGACGACGGCCGAGGTGTGCTACCGGGTGTTCATGGCGTTCTACGGGCTGGTGTTTCCCGCGTATGTGTGGATCTGCATGATCCCGTCGCGTGGCGGGGCGGCGGGGCGGCGGGCGAGGATCGTCGCGGCCGCGGCGATCGCGCTGGCGGCGCCGTGCTACTGGATGGGGTTCATCGAGCGGCAGACCTGGTGGCTGGCATTAGGGGTGGCGGTGGTGGTGATCGCGCGGGTGGCGGTCAGGCCGTCGCCGGTTGGGTGAGCGTCGCCAGCCGCAGGATGTGCTCCTGCGTCATTTCTGTGCCGATGAGCTCGCCGGTGAGGCGGCCTTCGCACATGACGGCGATGCGGTCGGAGAGGGCGAGGAGTTCGGGCATTTCGCTGGAGACGAGCAGGACGGCGAGGCCGGAGTCGGCGGCCTCGCGGACGAGGCGGTAGATCTCAACCTTGGTGCCGACGTCGATGCCGCGGGTGGGCTCGTCGAGGAGGAGGACCTTGCACTCGCGGGCCATCCAGCGGGCGATGAGGAGCTTTTGCTGGTTGCCGCCGGAGAGTTCGCCGGGGAGGCTGTGGGCGCCGGCGGCCTTGACTTGGAACCGCGTCGTGCGTTCGCGGAAGACTGAATCTTCGGCCGACGGGCGGCGGATGCCCAGCCGCGCGAGCACCGGCATCGAGGGGATGACGATGTTCTCGTCGATGCCGAGCTGGAAGAAGAGCCCTTGCAGGCGGCGGTCTTCCGGGACGTAGCCCATGCCCGCGGCGATCGCACCGCGCGGGTGGCCGGGGGCGATCGGGCGGCCGGCGACGGCGATCTCGCCTGAGGCGCGCGGGTCGAGGCCGAAGATGGCGTCGAGGAGTTCGGAGCGGCCGGAGCCGACGAGGCCGCCGATGCCGAGGACTTCGCCGGGGCGGATCTGGAGCGACACAGAACGGAGCTTGCCCGGCGAGGAGATGTTCCGGACGTTGAGCACGGGCTGGGCGGCGGCGCGGACGGCGTGGTGCTCCGGCCCCGCAAGAGCAGAGGCTCCGCGGTAGTTGGCCGAGGTGTCGATGGTGCGACCGATCATCTGCGAGACGACCTGCGACTCGGAGATCTGCTTGATGACGCTGGTGGCGACGAACTTGCCGTCGCGAAGGACAGTGATGCGGTCGCAGCACTGGAAGATCTCGCCCATGCGGTGCGAGACGTAGATGCAGAGCAGCCCCTGGGCGGCGAGGCCGCGGACGATGGACATGAGGCGCTCGGCCTCGGCGATCGAGAGGGAACTGGTGGGTTCGTCGAAGACGATGATGCGTGGGCCGTGGCGATCACCCTCGCGCTGATCCAGCGACGCGGCGATCTGCACGATCTGGCGGCGGCCAGGGGCGAGGGTGCCCAGCGGGGCCTCGACGTCGATCTCGGGGGCGAGCTTGACCAGCAGCCGCGCGGCGCGGTCGCGCATGGCGGCGTAGTCGAGGATACCGGCGCGGGTCGGCATGTCGTGCAGGCAGAGGTTCTCGGCGACGGTCAGGTTCGGGCACTGGGCCAGTTCCTGGTGGACGATGCGGACGCCCGCGGCGTAGGCATCGTGGATGGAACCGGAGGGAAGCTCACGACCTGCAACGGTGATCGAGCCGGTGTCGAGCTTGTGAAGGCCGGCGATGGCTTTGCCGAGGGTGCTCTTGCCGGCGCCGTTCTCGCCCATGAGGGCGTGGACTTCGCCGGTGTGCATCGTGACCGAGACGTTGTCGAGCGCGAGGGTGGGACCGAAACGCTTGGTGACGCTTTTGACGACGAGCAGGTCTTGGAGGGCGGCGGAAGACATGCGGGTCGAGAGTCTATCAGGGGGTGAGGCGGCATAAAGCAAGCGGGCCCGGCGTGTGCCGGGCCCGCGGAAGAAACTCTGTTGGAACGTCCCGACTTACTTCTTCTCGGCGGTCTTGCCGAGCCACTTGTCCCAGTTCTTGGCGTAGTCGTCCACGTTGCTCTTGGTCACGGGCACAAGCGACGCCTTGACGATGGTCTCGCTGGGCTGCTTGCCCTCGATGATCTTCTCCATGAGCATCTTGACCGACTCGTAGCCCCACTCGTAGACCTTCTGGCCGAGGAGGATCTCAACCTGGCCGCCCTTGAGGTAGCCGAAGGTGGCCGGGAGCGCGTCAACCGAGACGACCTTGGCCTTACCTGCGACCTTGTCGAGGGCGTTGGCGGTGTAGAGCGGCCAGCCACCGACGAAGGCCCAGCCGGTGATCTGCGGGTTGGCGCCCATGACCTGCTCGATCTTGTTCACGGCGTCCTGCGGCGTCTCGGCG
>JBOHNM010000210.1:0-5726 GCA_050730675.1 Phycisphaerales bacterium
TGTCGAGGCCGGGGGGCCAGAGTTCACCGGTGGGTTCGTAGGGGGGCGGGGGAGGTGGTGAGTCTTGGGTGGCGAGCGATGAGAGAGATTCAGATGTGGGGATGGGTGTGGGCGAAGGGTCGGGCGGGGGGCTCGTCCGCCCTGGGGGCGGAGGACATTCAACAGAGCTTTTCAGGGGCTGGTTCGCTGCGCTCACTGTCCCCCACGCCCTGGCAACGGCCGCGCGCCCTCTGGGCGAGGAGGAGGCGGAGCAAGCGAGCGGCGCGGAGATGGCGGCGGGCGCTGGATCGACCGGGATCGCGGGAGCCCTACCCCCGGCCCCTTCCCTCAGGGAAGGGGAGGTTGGTGCGGGTGATTCGACGATGCTGGTCGTTGTGGTAGCACAGGAGAGAGGCACACCGGTCGGGAAGGTGGTGTCACCTTCGGCGGGGTCGGTGGCGGTGGACGGCCAGAAGGCGTGCTTGGGCGGGTAGGTGATATCGAACTTGAGGATGGCGGTGCAGCAGCGGCGGCACTCGGCGATGTTGTTGGACTTGTCGGCCTTGCCGGCTTGCTTCAAGAGCAGGGCGATGGCGCGGAAGTGGACCTTGTTCATGCGGAGCTTGTCGTTGTCGTGGGTGTCGAGCATGAGTTCGGGGGTGACGGGTTCGAGGGCGGGGGGCATGGGGTGCTCCTGAAGGCGGATCGAACTCGAAGGGCTCGAAGGGGGAGGAAAAAGCAGAAACACAGAAAGTCGAAACGCAGAAATTCGGACAGGAGGGAGCAGGCGCGGGATGGGAAATGAGACGTCTCTACCCATGGGCAAAAGACCGCGCCGTTGCGCAATTCGTGGTCCTATTTTGGAGTAAGGGTGTCAAACGCGTCGGGAAAACCCGATGTCGATTGATGGTGTGATTTTTGCGATTGTGGAGAGGGCGCGGGCGCGCCGTTGCGTATTTTGCGGTCACTTCTGCTTCTGAGAAGTGAGGGGTAAGGGCTTGGATCTCGGGTCGGGTTCGGGGATCCGTCGCCCCCTTCGGGGGCGGGGTTCCTTACCAACGCTTTCCACGGGTTGCGCTGCGCCCGGCTGCGCCGGTCTGCGCTCCACCCGTTGGCTACGCTCGGTCGCCCCTTTGGAGGCTTAGGAATGGGGTGGCGCGAGGGTGGTTGGCGTCCCGATGGGGCTCGGCGTTGTTGCCTGGCGCACGCCGTGGGCTCACGCCCACGGCAAAGTACTGGCGCCGCTCTGCGGCGGAGTCAGAGTCAGAATGGCGGTTGGCTCAAGATCGGGGCAAGTGTTGATTGATTCAGTGCAACGGCGTCTCGACAGAAACACAACGACCAGCGGGAGGGCCCGCTGGTCGTTGTTTGTTGCTGTCAGATTTGATGTCCCGGGTCAGTTGCCGCCGCCACCGCCGGGCTGGCCGCCACGGCCCGCACCGGGGCGACCGCCGCCGCCTCCGCCACCACCACCGCCGCCGGGGTTGCGGCCGGCGGGACGGTTGGCCTCTTCGAACTTCTTCATCTGCTCTTCGGAGAGGACCTTCTTCAGCGCCTCGTCGAGCTTGGTGCGGGCCTCGGTGCGGGCCGCGCGCTGGGCTTCGCGGTCGGGATTTTCGCCCGTCGCCGCGGCGTTGAGCTTGGCGATGGCCAGGACGTTGTCCTCGATGGCGTCGAGGGCGGTCTGCTGCTTGGCCGGCTCAAGTTTGAACCCGGCGATGGCGTCGGCCATGCGGTCCCACTGCATGTTGAACGAGCCGAGGGAAGCAAGGACCTTGGTCTTCTGGTCGGGCGAGAGGCCCGCGGGCAGAGCCTTCTCGAACTTCTCCTTCTCCTTCTTGTTCATCGCCTCCATCGCGGTGCGCATCTCGGCCCCGCCACCCCCACCGCCGCCGCCACCCCCGCCTTCCTGGCGGGCCTTGCGCTGCTCGTCACGAAGCTTGGTGTAGGCATCGTTCTGGCTGGTGCGGGCATCGGTGTAGGCCTTGACGAGGGGCTTGGTGACCTCGTCCTTGAGCGCGAGGCGCTTGGCGACGCCATTGGCCTCGAGTTCCCACGCGGCCTTGGACTTCTCGGCCGACAGTTGACCGCCTTGCGCAGGGCGAGCTGCATCGGCGGGCGCCTTGGGGGCTTCGGGGGCCTTGTCGGCCGGCTTGGGAGCGGGGGCCGGGGCCGCGGGCGGCTGGGCGAGCGCGGCGACGCTGAGGGTGCTGATCGCGAGGCCGGCCACGATGGCGTGCATGTTGGGCATTCGGAGACTCCGGAAGGGTGAAAGAACCGGTGAAGTGTACAGCTTCGCGGCCAAGGGGCCGCGACACTCTGGGACAACGTTTGGATCGTTGTCGGATTGCCGAAGCGGGGTTGTGGGGCCGTGGCGCAGGGTGGAGGGTGGCGATGCGGGTTTGAGGCTGGATTGCATGGGGTGTGCCGCGGGGCCGTATCCTTCTGGCTGGAGACCACTTATGAGCGCTCAGCCCCCCGCTTCCGCTTCCACCGCTTCCCATCCCGTTGACCATTTCATCGGCGGCAAGCGCATCGCTCCATCGGCGCAATCCGGCGGGGGGGGCGGCTCGCAGCACGCGGTGATCAACCCGGCGACGGGGCAGACGATTGCGCAGGCGGAGCTGGACTCGATCCGGAGCGCGGAGGCGGCGGTGGCCGCGGCGGCGGCGGCGTTCCCGGCGTGGTCGGCGATGCCGGTGGGTGACCGGTGCCAGTTCATGTTCAAGTACAAGCAGAAGCTCGAGGAGCACTTCGAGGAGCTGGCGGGGATGATCGTGCGCGAGCACGGCAAGACGATGGCCGAGGCGCGGGGCGATGTGCGCCGCGGCATCGACTGCGTGGAGTACGCCTGCGGGGCGCCGACGCTGATGATGGGGCGGAGCCTGCCGCAGATCGCGGTGAGCACGAGTTTTTGCCGCACCGAGGACAAGAGCGGCGTGGGGATTGATTCGACGGTGGACCGCGTGCCGCTGGGCGTGTGCGTGGGGATCACGCCGTTCAACTTCCCGGTGATGGTGCCGCTGTGGATGTGGCCGATGGCCGTCGCCTGCGGCAACACCTTCGTGCTCAAGCCGAGCGAGAAGGTGCCGATGAGCGCGGTGCGCGAGGTGGAGCTGGCCCACGAGGCGGGGCTGCCCGCGGGCGTGCTGAACCTGGTCACGGGCGGGCCGAAGGTGGTGGACCACCTGATCACGCACGAGGAGGTCAAGGCGGTCTCGTTCGTCGGCTCGACGCGCGTGGCCCAGCACATCTATGAGACGGCGACCAAGGCGGGCAAGCGGGCCCAGTGCATGGGCGGGGCGAAGAACTACATGGTGATCATGCCCGACGCCAACCAGGACGCGGTGATCGAGGGCGTGGTCGGCTCGGCCTTCGGCAACTCCGGCCAGCGGTGCCTGGCGGGGAGCGTGGCGGTCGTCGTCGGCGATGCGGCCGAGTGGTTTGTGCCCAAGATCAAGGCCGCGGCGGAGAAGATCAAGGTCGCGGCGGGCGATCAGCCGGGCGTGGGGATGGGGCCGGTGATCGACCAGGCGAGCAAGGCGAGGATCCTGGGGTTCATCGAGAGCGGCGAGAAGGACGGGGCGACGTGCGTGCTGGACGGGCGGAAGGCCGTGATGCCGAGCGGCGGGTGCTTCGTCGGCCCGACGATCTTCGACAACGTGCGCCCGGGGATGCGGATCGTGGACGAGGAGATCTTCGGCCCGGTCCTGAGCATCGTGCGCGAGGCGACGCTGGATGCGGCGCTGTCGACGATGAACAAGTCGAAGTACGGGAACATGGGGGTGATCTTCACGTCGAGCGGCTACTCGGCGCGGCGCTTCCGCACGCACGCACAAGTGGGGATGGTCGGCATCAATGTGGGCGTGCCGGCGCCGATGGCGGTCTTCCCGTTCGCGGGGTGGAAGTCGTCGTTCTTCGGGGACCTGCATGCGAACGGGGAGGATGCGGTGAAGTTCTTCACGGAGAGCAAGGTGGTGGTGACGCGGTGGATGTGACTACTCAACATCGCAGCGTTTGGGCGAGCTGCATCTGTGGCGGAGACTAAGATGAAACCCAAGGAGATTGGCAGACTTGCGGGGCGCTTGTTCCAAGCCGCCTTGCCCGCGCAATGCATTTGTCGGAGCCAAGAGGACCAAGAGGACCAAGAGGACTACGGCATTGATTATGAGTTGGAACTTGCGTCAGCTCAAGATCACGCTACAGGATTCATCTTTAAGGCTCAGGTAAAGGGCGAGTAATCAAGCTCGCTCATCGAGGGCGGGGCAACACCCATATGGGCCAAGCAAGTCCTCGGGTTGTCGCGGCATAACCCCGGGCTTTCGCGACACCGCCCCGCGCACTCGAGTCAAAAACCTGAGCGACGACGGCTCGAACCCGCAGTTTCTGCCCACCCACCCGCCTTTCCACGAAACAGACCCGCGTTCGCGGCAACACACTCCGGGTTTGCCTCAACCCAACCCCCGAATCCGTCGATCCCGCACGCATGAGCAGGCGATTCCTTCCCGTGCGCGAGGCGGAGTTCGATGCGCTTTCTTTGTGATCGCCGAATTTCGTCGGCCCCGGGGGCCGCAAACCAACTCCCGCTCACGAGCGACTGAAGTCGCTCGCAATCACCGTGCGCCGAAGCGGCGAGAACCATGCCAATACCTGTGCCAGAGCAGCGAGACGGCGGTTTTCGCCCTTTGGGCGCCCGGTCCTTGCGAGTGGCTTCAGCCACTCGAAGGCATGCCTTCTTGATCTCTCGGCCCCTTGGGCCGACGCCTCTTGATCTTTATTTTCGAGTATTCTGCCACCATGCCCCGCTCATGGACACAGAACTACTACCACATCGTTTTCAGCACCAAGCGGCGCGAGCAGATCATCTCGCCGGAGATCGAGTCGCGGCTTCATCCGTTCATCGGCGGCATCCTCAAGGACCTGCGGTGCGCCACGCTTGCGATCAACGGGATGCCCGACCATCTGCACGCGCTGGTGCGATATCCGCCGGACCTCAGCCACTCTGACATGCTCCAGAACGTCAAGGGTCGCTCCTCGCGATGGCTCGGAGAGACGTTTCCGCGTTCATCATGGCGCGGCTGGCAGGAGGGCTTCGGCGGATTCACCGTGAGCCGCTCGCTCGTCCCGCGTGTCGAGGACTACATCCTGCGGCAGAAGGAGCACCACCTGCGGCAATCCTATGAGCAGGAGGTGATCGAGCTGCATCGGCTGCACGACATGGAGTTTGTGGCGGAGGATGTGCTGGATTGACGCGAGGGGGAGGAGGGAGTCGTCGGCCCAAAGGGCCGGAAGACAATGAGCACGCCTTCGAGTGGCTGAAGCCACTCGCAAGGACCAGTCGCCCAAGGGGCGAAAGGCGGCGAGCCCGCAGGGCCAGCCCGGCCCGTGGAGCCAGGGCCTAGTTTGACGCGGTCCGCAGTTCCCAGCGCACCAGCATGAGGATCTTGCCGAGGCGGTTGTCGCCCTTGCCCTGATAGACGCCCCAGACCCGATCCCCCCAGGTGTTGCCCTCTTGCAGTTCGGCATCGCCGGTGGCGAGGAGCTTTTCGCGCAGGTCGGTGTGGCGGGTGAACTTCTCGCGGACGCAGGTTTCCATCACGGTGAACTTGACGGCTTCCCAGTCGGCGCGCATCTGCAGTTTGCGGCCTGCGGCTTTGGCTTCGGCGGGCGTCGGGAGTGCGGCGATACGGCGGCGCTCGGCGGGGTCGAGGGTCTTGGCGGCCTGGTAGGCGTGCTCGACGGTGGGG
>JBOHNM010000211.1:0-5578 GCA_050730675.1 Phycisphaerales bacterium
TCTTCGACTCGTCGCGGCGATCCACGGCTCCCGGCCCGAGGCCCAGGAGACCAACTGGCTGGAGTGGAAGAGCACCCTCGACCTCAGCACCGCCGCGGGCAAGTTCGCGGTCGCGAAGGCGGTCCTCGGGTTCGCCAACCGGTCCGTCGAAGATGCTCGGCTCCACTGCGGCGGCGTCGCCTACATGGTGGTGGGCGTGGAACTAGGTGCCGCGGCTGGGATCCCTGCTATCGACCACGCCAACCTCACGCCTGGGATCAAGACGTACGCGTCCACCCCTCGGTTCACGCCACGCACGATCCGGTTCGAAGACGTCGAGGTGCTCGTCGCGGTCGTCGAAGCGCCTGAGCCCGGCGACCCGCAACACACGCTGCAGAAGCAGTACGACAAGTTCCACGCCGGCATCGTGTTCCACCGCGGGGCCGCGAGCACGGCTCCCGCTGGCCCCAAGGAAGTGGAGATGCTCGGGCAGCGCCTCCTGCAGGGCGCGCAGCGGCCGGAACTGGACCTGACGATGACGGCCAACGCGGACCCGCTCATCCGGCTCAGCATCGAGCGCGAACAACTTGAGGACTGGCTGTGCCGGCACGAGACGTACGTCCGGGCCAACAGCGGCAAGCCTCCGGATCGGCCACCGCCACGCCCCAAGCCGCAGGCCAATCCGGCCCGTCCGGCCTGGGCCGCATACGACACGTTCAGCTCACTCGGCGACATCACCGGCTCGTTGGGGATGCTCAAGTACGCCGATCCGAAGGACGTCGAAGAGTTCGACCACCGTGTCACCGACTACCTCGCCAAGCTGCGCAGCCGGCTGATGGATCACGTGCTCCGTCAGATCGTCAACGACGATGACGCGAACACCGTGTGCTTCCAGGTCGGCAACGACACCGACGACCCGGTCTCCGGCGTGCAGCTGATGGTCCGCATCCGCAAGGGCGGGGTTCTCGTCCGCACCTACCCGCCGAGTGTCCGTGACCTTCCCCCGCTGCCGAAGTGGCCGGACCCCCTCGACCAGATGCGTGCGAACGCTCTCGCCGGGATGACCAGTGCGCAGGTCCCCGACTTCTTCCCGCGCGCCGGGGCCGTCTCCGACAAGGGTGACGTCTTCGAGGTCACGTGGAACGTCGGTGACCTCCGGCCGCGCGAGCAGTCTGGAGACTTCACCCTGACCGTCGTCGCCGGTACCAAGGCACCCGAAGAGATCGCCGTGGAGATAACCGCCAGTGCGATGGACCGCCGTGGCACCCGAACGAAAACCGAGCAGCTGACGGTCGCAGCGGAAGCGTGGACCCTCGACGACTTCTACAACGCCGAGCCGGAGGACTGACCGACTCTAGGTGAGGGTGAACAGGTTCTTCAGATCGCCACCCGACGCGAGGTTCTGGCTGCGCTGGCGGTACTCATCCCGCTACTTGGTGGCGTAGACGTCGACCGCCTGCCCGGCGACCGTCGCACGCACCGCTGTGTACAGCGCTTTCTGCGCAATGACTGTGGCGAAGTCGGCGATGCTGTCGCAGGCAGCCGACGACAACGGCCCTCCGTGAATCGCCGCATTGCGCGACCGCGTGAGCCTGGCTACCCGGTTCTCAAGGCGCTGCTGTTCGATCGCGAACGCTCCGCCGAGGGAAGCGCCCGAGGACAAGATGTCGTCGGTCTCGTTGAGCTGGCGGGATAGCCGGTGATCGGCGTAGATCCGTTTCAGCACGGCCACGTGGTCCAAAGTCTTCTGCCGGTTGATGCGCAAGCCCCAGCTACCATCCGTGATGTCGTCGCGGATAGTCACCAACTCCGCCGGGATCCGAGCAACCGGTGAACGATCAGGAACGTGCTGCACGACCGCGGCGAATACGTCGCGAACTGCGCGGTTGGCGAACGAAGTGACGGTGTACTCGTCGAAGAAGTACTCGGCGACGAACGCGTACCACTTGTGGCCCGCGAGAGGAGCCGCCCACCTGTTGCAGTGCTCAATGGCGCGAACCGCGGCCATGATCACGGCTTCGGGGTCGGACCGCGGAGCATCCGCGAGTGCTGCTTGGAGGCGCAGGACGGGTTGAAGCAGAGGTACGGCCTCAGCGGTGATCACGTGCCCAGCTCCGGTCATCTCGTCCAGGTTGGTCGTGAAGTGATCATTCTCGTAGAAGGCACGCTCAGGGTGCGGCTCCTTCAAGCCCCACCGGACTGGCGGGAAGTAGGAGGACTGACCGTCGAACAGCAGAGTTCCTCCCAGCACCTTCCACATGTCGTCGTGGACACCCACCACGGCCAACACCGCGTCGAGGTAGCTGCGGGCCACGGCGGTGGCGTTGTGCCGTTGGATGCCGCGAACTGCGACGCGTGCGTACACCAGCTGCGACTCGTACTCGAACCCCGTTTGGTCGTCCACCTGCCCCGACGACTGAAGCTCCCGGATCTCGTCGGTCAGCAGTTCCTCCGGTACGACGTCGAACAGATCCCGGACCCGATCCGCGTCTGCCGCCAGTGCGCTCGCCAGAATTTGCGCGTCGTAGAACGTGACGTCGCCGTGGCTGACGCACGACATACTCCGGACGAACGCCGGAGCGAGCCGGAACCACACCACGAAGTCTCCGGTCGTCGGCGACATCGCGGCGCAGCGCTCAGCCAAGTCTGCGAGCTGCGGCTCGGTCAGAGTCGACTTCGCTTGAGGGTCGTAAGGCTGCGTCTCGTCCGGCGGGTCGCCGACCATCGCCTGCGCCAGCTGCACGGTGCCCTGATAACCCACTAGGACACTCGCGGCCGTAGAGATGGGATCCCAGTGCGCACGGTCCTGCTTGCGGTGGTCACTCAGCGCCACGACGTTGTCGCGCATGAACGCCACCCGCTCGTGCGGATAGCGGATGTGGTCGCTGTCGCGGCACGCGGCAACCAGGTCGCGCCAGGCTGCCACCAGTATGTCGTCTCCGCCAATGGCCGCGGTGAGGGCTGAGTTGGCCGCGTCGACAACCGGCCGCTTGGTGTCGTCTAGGCGTGCGCCTCCGTTCGGCCCAGGGGCCAGCAGGACGTTGGTGATCGCCTGCTGGATTGCGTGCCCCGGCGCATCGACTAGTGCGTTCAGCTCAGGCCCCAGCCAGTCGAGCGTGTCGGCGAGGTCGGAAGCCCTGGACCGCCAGTCGTAGATCTGCGTCCGGTCGTGCTGCTGGGGATCGGCGCAGGCGTCTGCGATCTCCTGAAGGATCGCGGTCAGCGGCATGTGGCCCGACGTGCAGGTGATCGACTCCTTGCGGCGGGTGTACTCAAGTAGCTCTTCCAGCCATCGATCGTGCTGCTCGAACATGTTCACACCACCCGGATCGGTGCGGGGCACTTCCTCATGCGCGTGACTGTAAGCGGTGACAGCCCCGCCGCGTCGTGCGGTCAGTAGGCGGCACCACCCCGCCCCGATGAGGGAGCTCAGCTTGCGCAAACACGGTACTGATTCTCTAAATCGAGGAGCAGGTTTGGACATACGACCCACCGCGAGCGGCGAACGTTTTCCGTCGTGACGGCGGTGCCCTATGCCACGCTTGCGCCCATGACCCACACCGCCGAGCAGCTCCGTGCACTCGCCGCCGCCTGCGAGCAGTTCCGAGGATCCAAGGCACCGGATGGCTACCGCGACAGCCTTGCCCTCTGCGTGATCGACAGCGTGCAGTCCACGGGCGTCACCTACAGCAGCGTGGAGAACGTGGTCGCCCGCTACCGGGCGTACCGCCGCCGCAGCGAGCAGGGCGGTGACCCGAACTGCGACGGAGTCCCGCAGCTCTTGGGTACCTTCGACGAGCTCGACGGGCCGGACGGTTGGGCGAACAAGATCGGCAACAGCAATCGCACCTCCACCCGCGGCGGGGTGCTCAAGTCCCAGGCGATCCGGGACACCGCCGAGGTTCTCGACACCGCGGGGATCAAGGACACCGACTCGCTTCGGAAGGCGGCCGAGGATGACGTGCAGCTGGCACGGGTCAAGGCGGCGTGGTGCGCGGTCAAGGGGCAACGCAGCGGGATCACGTGGCACTACATGCAGATGCTCGCCGGCATTCCGGGCGTCAAGCCGGACCGGATGATCTGCCGGTTCATCGCCGACTCGTTGGAGCTGTCCCGCCGCGGTGTCACGCCGCCGTTCGCGTTGGAGATCCTGACGGCCGCTGCGAAAGAGTTGAGCATGTCGCCTACCGATCTCGATCACGCCGTGTGGCAGTTCCAGCGGAGCCGGCGGTAGATGTAGCGCTGCTGTTCGCGTGGCCTGACGTCTGACCGATGGTGCCCGACGTGCCGGCGCCGAGATGGGTGTAGGCAGGCGGAAGTGGCTCTCGGAGTACGGCCTGAGTGAGGGTCGGCACGGCGCGAAGTCAGGCGCCGCCGTCGGCCAACGCGCGGACAATCGACGTGAACACCTGCGGTTGGAGGCCGATCCAGCCGCCTTGGAGGCTCGACACTTGACCCGCCGACATGCCAGCCGCTACCGGATCCACCACGGTGAGGTCGGTCGGAACCAGGCGTGGAGCCGTGTGGTTCACCCGCGGGTGCTTCACCGGTTCGTCTGATGCCCAGCCGCCTTCTTTCCGGACGAAGTCGGGGTCCTCACGAGAATCGGATGTCACCTCGACTATCGCGATGATCCCG
The DNA here is from genome assembly GCA_050730675.1 of Phycisphaerales bacterium. Classification (GTDB taxonomy): domain Bacteria; phylum Planctomycetota; class Phycisphaerae; order Phycisphaerales; family UBA1924; genus JBOHNM01. The sequence continues at coordinate 4,618 of JBOHNM010000211.1, forward strand.
TGGTGCGGCGTGGAGTAGACCGCTACGAGGTCTCCGGTTTCGATCCGGGGACGCCCGCGGCCGCCGTGCTTGGAGAACCCGTGGGGAGCCCGCCACGGCGTGAGTTGATCGTGCAGGGTCTGGGCCTTCACCCACAGCTTCCACCCGGGGTCTCGCGTGTCGCTCAACATCTGTTCGATCGCGCCGTCCGCGAGGTTGGCGGGCACGTTCGGGTTGGGCCGGGTTCGCGGAAGGCGCGGAAGTCCGTCAACCTCCGCGGCGAAAGCGTCCAAACGCTCCGCGTCGACCGGCTGTGCTTCATGCCACCATGCTTCGACCACCGCGCGTGCCCTCGCGACACCTTGCTTGTCGAGATGCACCGAGAGTTCGGCGTTGGGGCGCGCGCCGCCGCCGAGGCAGGTATCTGTGAGATTCGCGGAGCCAATCAGGCCGAAGTCCTCGTCGACGATGAGGTAAAGAATGGTGGCCAGGGCCGGGATCGAACCGGCGACCCTTCGCTTTTCAGGCGAATGCTCGTACCAACTGAGCTACCTGGCCGGACGGCACCTCGGCGGGCGAACCCACTGATACTGCCTCGCCATACTTGCGACCCTGACGGGACTCGAACCCGCGACCTCCGCCGTGACAGGGCGGCGCGCTAACCAACTGCGCCACAGGGCCTTACTCTGCTCCCAGTATGACTGGTTGCGTACCCCCAACGGGATTCGAACCCGTGCTACCGCCGTGAAAGGGCGGCGTCCTAGGCCACTAGACGATGGGGGCCTAATCCGAATCTCTCCGGGGTACCCACAACGCAGTCACGTTGGGAGCTCGCCCAGCTTAGGGCACAACGCCGCCAGATCCCAAACCGGATTCCCCCGGTGCTGGCTCGCCGGTCCGACCAGTATTCTGTCTCTCCGCGCCCCTATAGCTCAGTTGGTAGAGCTACGGACTTTTAATCCGCAGGTCCCAGGTTCGAGCC
>JBOHNM010000212.1:0-5515 GCA_050730675.1 Phycisphaerales bacterium
ATCCACCCCTGTCGCGAGCGCCGCCCGGCAAGAACCCGAGGAGTTCCAGCCGCTAGCGGCTCTGCTGGCGTTCGCGTTGCCGGGGCTGGGGCACTGGTATCTTGGGGAGCGCCGCCGGGCGGTGTACGTCTGCATCGGGGTGCTCGGGCTGTTCTTCGGCGGGGTGTTCATCGGGGGCATCTCGGTGGTTGACTCGGGTCTGGTCTACCACAACTGGGTAAAAGGACTGATCAGCAAGGTCACCAAGTCGAAACCGACTGTGGAGCAGGCGGACGGCGACCCGATCTGGTTCCTCGGGCAGGCGATGGTGGGGCCGGTGGCGCTGGCGACCGACTACATCCATCAGTTCCACTTCAAGGTTCGCGAGTCGGTAAACATCAACGGCGAGACGCGGGTCATCTACAAGACGGCGCTGCCGAACCAGTACCGCGACCCGGCGAGCGGCGAGGCCAGGACGATCACCGACGCGGCGACGCAGAGCCCGCCGTACATCAAGGCACTGGGGCGGCCGGCGGAACTGGGGACGCTCTTCTCGACGATCGCGGGGATGCTGAACCTGATGTGCGTGATCGATGCCGGGTTCAACCGGCGGCGAAGGGGGGGCGCGTGATGGGACATGCGTTGCTCCTGGCGTGGCGGCCGTTCATCGATCCGATCAACATCCACGAGATCTGGTTCCTGGCGATTGTGCCGCTGGCGCTGGGGATCTCGATCGCGTACAAGGCGATCCGCGTCAAGACGATGGACAAGTACTGGTACAACGTGTGGTCGATGACGGTGCAGGTGGTGGTGGGGATGTTCGCGCTGGCGGTCGCGTTCTATGTGCTGGTCGAGGTGATTGTGAAGACGGCGGCGAATCGGTAGAGGGAGGAGTTCTTCGTTCTTCGTTGTTGGTTCTTAATTCGAGGCCCATCGGCCCAACGACTAACGACTGTGTGATCACCGCGAGCCGAGGTAGTTGCCGCGGCGCGCGGTGGATTCTCGATCCAGATTGATGATGAGGTACCGCAGCGCATCGGCGGCGTGGTCGTGGCCGTTCTTGACGGGCTCGAGGGATTCGGGGCGGTCCTCAGGGTAGTGGTAGCGGACCAGGCTTTCGATCAGGCGTTTGCAGCGCTGGTGGATGAACAGTCGCGGGCCGCCGGTCGCCGGCTGGAGACGGGCGCGAACGGCGGCGATTCCCTCGTGCAGGCCAGCGCGGCGGGCACGGATGATGAGGCCGGCGTGGCGGAGTGCGGTGATGTTGCTGCGCCCGGTCTGGTCGTTGCGGCTATGGCCGGCGGGGTCAACACCGATCCACTTAGGTGTCGGGCGGCCGTCGCGCTGGAGTTCGGCGATGTGCTGGTCGAGCGTGCGGTCGGTCTGGGCGTACTCGTGGGTGATGCGGAGGATCCCGTCATCATCGAGGGAGGCCCAGAGGATGACGGTCGGTGAGCGGAGGCCGAAGTCCATGCCGGCGAGGAAGAGCTGCGTGGTGAGTGACGATTGGTGGGCGGCGGGCATTGACGAGAAGACGTGAGAGCCGAGATCAAACTCGGGGTAGACACAGTCGGAGCGCTTGGGGCGGAGACAGAGCATCTCGGATTCCCAGGCCGCACGGCTGACGCGTTGCTTCATGGCGAGGGCGTCGGCGATGGCGACGTGGCCGGCAGCGGCCGGAAGGCGGAGCTTGGCTCGGCCTTGGCAATCGGGCTCGAGTTCGCAGACGCGGCAGTCGCGCGCGGGCGGGCAGTGTTCGAGGGCGTCGGTGATGCCCCAGCGGAAGAGGAGGCGGGGAGGCGGGGAAGGGGGACGAGACGGTGATGCGGTGAGAGGATCAGACGGCGAGTAGCCACATTCGGGGCCGTATGCCATATTTGTGGATTCAGGCAGAGGCAGAACCCTTCCCCCTGTCCCCTCCCTCAGGGAGGGGGAGCGGGACGCAGATGCAACCAGATCCCACATGAGGCCCATGGGGCGGTGCAGGGTGGAGAGGGCTTCGACGGTGCCGCCGACGGTTTCGCCCCAGGGGCCCTTGCAGGGCATGGAGCGGGTGGTGAGTTGGGCAGCTTCCCAGACTTCGCGGTCGAAGAGGTCAACCTCATCGCAGCGGATCTTCTGGACGCGGGTGCCGCGGACGGAGGTGTGGGACTGGGCGAGGACTTCGGCGCGCGAGCCGTTGGTCAGCTTGAGGCGCTTGTCGGTGAGGCGGCCGTCGATGAGCGGGGCGATGGCGTCGCGCTCGGCGAAGCGGCGGAGGTGCTCGAGCATGCGGCGGGATTGCTCGAGGGAGCCGCCGAGGATGCGGACCTCGATGCCGGGCTTGAAGATGAGATCGAGGAGAGTGGCGAGCGCGCCGAGGAAGGTCTTGCCGCCGCCGCGGTTGGCCCAGAGGAGGAGGTCTTGGGGGGAAGGCGAGAGGCGATCAGGCGAGGAGGCGACCGGAGGGGAGGAGACTTCAGGATGTGCGGACGGGACGCGGCTCTCGAAGAACGCGGCGCAGAGGTAGTCGAAGGGGGCGCTGGAGGTGGGAAAGAGGGGCTGACGGACGATGGTGATGCCGAGGTTCTCGCGGATCCAGGCGTGGAGCTGATCGGGGGTGGCGGGCGTGGGCCAAGGGGCAGAGTTCGAGGAGCTGAGCGACGCGCGAGAGGGCGGCTTCTCCTGTGTTCGCTTGATGCGCGGGGCGGCAGCGCGGGCGGGGGAGGGGTTGGGCTTGGACGGGGCGGGTTGGGAGCGGGGGCGGGGCATGGGGGGCTCCGGGTGTGGATTGACGCGGCGTTGGCCATGGCACAGATGAGAGCAAAGGCAGATGTGTACACAGAGGACGCGGAGGGACACGGAGGGGGAAGAGACATTCAGACATGGCGAAGTGACGGGGCGGCGTCCGGGGAAGCGGGCGCGCAGTGGCACGTGTATGTGTAGATGACGGGGCGGGAGCAGAGGTGGAGGTAGGCGGCGCGGGTGAGGTCAGCGGGTGGGGCGTCGAGGAGGCGGCGCGTGGCGCGGCCGGCGTTGGCCCAGCGGCGGAGGGCGAGGAGAGTGTCGGGGCTGCGCGCGAGCTGTCGGCGCGCGATCGGTGAGGCGAGTTGCCACGGACGGATGCCGGTGGAGCGGAGCGCGCGACGGAGTTGGCGGAGGGCGACTGGTTGAGGCAGGTCGTGGCGGTGCATCCCGGCGCGCTCGAAGAAGGGGCTGGTAGCGGCCATCGCGGCGAGGGCCTCGGTGCGCGGGGTCAGCGGCGCAGCCAGGTAGCGGGCGACGAGGCGGCGGGCCAGGCCGAGGGCGCGGTAGGGCGGGCGAACGATGACGCGCGAAATCGTGCGGAGTTCGTGGTTGATCGCGAGGGCTCGGTCGCGCGGGGAGAGATGATCGAGCCAACCCGGCCAGGCGAGCGATCGCCATGCGCCGTTGAGGGGTGGGCGGCTGATGACGAGGACAGCGGCGGGGAGAAGAGTCGGTTGATTGGCCGCGGCACATAGCCCGGACGGGCGGGGCCACGGGTCTTGCGGATCGGTCGCGCGGTGGACGAGGTCGATCGTCGCGGGCTCGGCGGCCCGGTAGTGCAGGTGGGCGAGGGCGCGGTAGTCGTCGATCGAGCCGGGCTCGATCGTCAGGCGGTCGAGGAGTTTCGGGGCGTGCGCGCCGTGGTTCAAGGCAGTCCAGCGGTCCAGAAGAGTGAGCATGGATGGGCCCGGGATGGAGGGTGTAAGTGGGGTGGTTGCTTTCGTGCGAGGCGCATCGCGTAGAGGGCCGACGCCACTGCGCGACCACCAGCAGCGCGGGGTTCAACGATTCGAGGAGGTCGTCGTGCGCGGTGGCCACGATGACGCGAAGCCAGGGCATGTCGCTCAGGCGGCGGGCGAGCGTCTGCGCGATGCACCTTGCGGTGAGGCGGTCGAGGGTGGTGAGGAACTCGTCGAGGATGAGCGCGACGGACTCGCGGGTGCGGATCGAGGTGCGGAGGGCGTGCAAGAGTGCCAGCGCGAGGGTGACACGGGCACGCTGCCCGACCGACAGCGTGCCGAAGGGTTGAAAGAGGAGGTGGCCTTCGGCGAGGCCGCAGAGGGAAAGTTCGCCGACCCATTCGAGCATGGCGCTGCGCGGCGCGAGATCGATGACGCGGCGACGGTCATAGGCCGCGGTCAGCATCGGCGGCGCAATGGCGCCGCGGCGGAGAAGGGCGGAGAGGAGCGTTGATTTGCCGCCGCCGCTGGGGCCGGTGATGAGGGCGAGGGAGGCTGGCGAGAGTTGGGCGAGGAGCTGATCGGCGGCGCGATCGGCCTCGGCCGCGCGGTCGGTATGGGGGGCGCGAGACTGGTGGTCGTCGGCATCGAGGCCGAAGAGGGCGGCGGCGCGGAGGGCGCGGGCGGACCAACGCGGCGGCCGGCGATGCGAGAGGGGAGCGCGGTTCACGGGCGGTCCCCCTTGCGGATGATGGCCGGAGCCGATGTGATGCTTGATCGCGGCTTGGTGGGCGGCAGGGTGTTGGCCGCGTGCCATGTGGCGGCCATGGAGGAGATGGCGTCGCGCTGGCGGCGGACGGTGTGGTAGCGGCTGCCGCACGCGTCGGCGATGTGCTTCATGGGGCGGCCGTGGAGGAAGAGTTCGGTGGCGAGGCGGCGGGTGCGGTCGGGCCACTGCTCACGATGGACCAGGACGTAGGCGAAGGTGGGGGCGATGATGCGGCGTACGAGGTTCTGAAGACGGCGGCGCAGGACACGGGGGCGGCAGCCCATGGCGCGGGCGAGTTCGGTCTGCTTCATGCCGCGCTCGTAGATGGCGCGGAGGAGGACGGCCTCGTCCTCGGGGAGGTGGGCGGAGCGGGCGACGACGGTGGCGGCGAGGAGGCGACCGCGGATAGAGCGTTCCTTCTGGGCGATGGAGGTGCGGAGGTGGCGCGAGGCGAAATCGGCGTGAGGGGCTTGCGGGATGGCGTCTGGGGGTGTATGCTCGGAATTCGTTTGGTTTTCCGTGATTTTCAGGTCCATGTGCGCCTCCTGACGTGTGAACTTCCACCGATAGACACGGAATATGTCTACTACTTTGTGAACTTCAATTGATTTTTACCACACAGACGATACATTTGCAAGGATATTGTTTGGGTAGACCCCCAGATTGCGCAACGGAGCGTCCTTTTGCCGGTTCCAGCCTGCCGATTTCTGAGTCCTGATCCCGCCGAAGGCGGGGTGAAGCCCAGCGCGCCGGTGCGGTCACTGGCGGAGTTGCTGCGGCAGTCGCGACTGGCCGCGGACATGACGCTGGCGGACCTGGCGGAGGCGGTGGAGTGTGCGCGGTCGTACCTCTCGGCGATCGAGAACGAGCAGCGGGCGGCGCCCTCGCCGGAAATGCTGGGGAAGATGGAGAGGGCGATGCGGCTGCGGGCGGGGACACTGATCGAGGCGGCGCAGTGGCAATCGGCGCCGGCGATGGTGAAGCGTCATGTGGCGGCGATGCAGACGAGCCAGCGGGTGACGCGCGAACTGCTGCACGCGGTGCGCGAGGGGGAGGGGGGGCTGGATGCGCTCTACCGCTC
>JBOHNM010000213.1:0-5504 GCA_050730675.1 Phycisphaerales bacterium
GGGCTCGGTCATGAAGGCGATGCGGAGGATTGCCGATGCTGCTCGGATGCGGTCGGCGTCGGAGCCGCGCTTGGCTTGGATGAGCAAGATGTCGGCGGCTTCGAGTTTGCGGATGGCGAGGGCGGCGTTGAAGGTTTCGGGGGTCATGGGGGCTCCGGAGGAGAAATGGCCAAAGGACCAAATGGCCAAATTGCCAAATGGGAAGAGGCGGAGAACGTGTCGCCTCTACCCATGGGCGGAGGACCGCGCCGTTGCGCAATTCGTGGTCATTTTTTGAGTCAAGCGCGTGTTTGCATCGGGAAATGCCGATGCCGATGGAGGGGCGGAATTTGGCGATTGGCGCGGGGGTGCGTGCGCGCCGTTGCGCATTTTGCGGTCATTTGTTCTTTGGGAGAAGAGACCTCGTTGCGCCCGGGCGCGGGGGCGTCGCAAAGATGAAAATCCCCGGCGCTTGTGACCGGGGATGAAGGAATTGTCCTGTTGTCGTGTCTGGTGCCCTCTGGCGCTCGGGGTCCTACTTCTCCGTCACCAGCATCTGCTTGTCGTACTCGAGCTTGAACTTGTATTCGACCGCCAGCGCCTTGGTGCCACTGGAGCCGGGCGGGACGGGGACGTCCCACTTGAGGATGCCGAGCTTGCGTTCGGACTGCTCGTAGGCCGGGTCCTTCGACAGCTCGCGCCCGGTGTTGATGAGGGTCATCTTGATGTCCTTGCCCTTGGGCTGCGGGACGCGGTCGGCCAGGCGCAGGGTCGCGGCGTCCTTGCCGAAGTTCTCCATGGTCAGGCGGTAGGTGAACTCGACGACGCGGTTGCCGCCTTCGATGGACTCGGTGCGCTCGACCAGCTCGCGGGCGGCGCGGAGGGAGGAATCGATGCCGAAGCCGGCGATGAAGCTCTCGCCGGCGCTGACGGTGGGCACACGGCCGTGTCCGACGAATTCGCCGCCGAGGTAGGCGGCGTAGGGGCCGGAGAGGAGGACCAGGTCGCCGCCGTTGGTGATACGGGCCTGGTTGAAGATGTTGGAGGTGAGCACGGGCGTGGCGACCTTGGTCAGCTCGGCGGGGCAGGTGATGCGGGCGATCTGGATGAGCTGCTGGTCGCTGCGGCTGGGGAGCGTGGTGCGGGCCGAGACCTTGTAGACGACGCTGACGCCTTCTTCGCCGCTGTCGCCGAGGGCGACGGTCTCCGCGGCCTTCGATCCACCCTTGCGGTCGAACTTCTCGCTGGTGACGAGGTCGAGGAGCTGGCCCTGCTTGGCGAGGTCGTTGATGCCGCGGTCCTGATCGAGCTGCTGAGCGAAGTAGTGGGCGGAGATCTGGCCGCCGGCGCCGCCGGTGGCGGTCTGGCTTTGCGCCGGCGGGGGGGCGTTGGTGCTCATGTTGCGTGTGGTTTCGGCCTGAGCCAGGCGGCTGGCGAGTTCTTTCTTGGCGAACGTGTAGCTCTTGTCGCGCCATTCGTCGATCGCGGCGGCGTTGCCGGCCTTGGCCCCTTCGCTCGGCGCGGCGAGGGCGATGGCGAGGGGCTGCAGCGTCGGGCCGTTGGCCAGGAGCGAGGGCGTCGCGGTAGAGAGGGTCATCTGCACGTTGGACCAGTCCTCGCCGGAGAGCTGCTGGATGGAGGCCTGGTACTCGACGGCGACCTCGCCGCCTTTGCCCTCGGAGCGGAGGTTGTAGCTCGGCGACCACGATGCGCCGCTGACGAGGTAGTTGAGGCGGACTTTCGCGCCGGGGGCGGGGGCGTTGACGAGGACGATCGCTTCGCGGGCGGTGCGGCTGGTGCGGGCGGTGATGGTCTTGAGCTGGCGGTCGGTGAGGCGCTCCTGCTCTTCGAGCGCGCGGATATCGAGGCGGAGCTTGTCGCCGGTGACAAGCTGCGTGTTGCGGGTGGTGAAGAGGTAGTCGCTGAGCTTGCTGATGGTCTCGGGGTTGAGGACGCCCTTGCCCATTTCGACGGTGCCGGTGCCGCCGATGAAGGCTTCGAGCTTGTTGAGGTACTCAGCGTTGTGGTCGAGCAGGGCGAGTTTGCGCTTGGCCTGGTCAAGGGCGTCGCGGGTCTGGCGGAGCTGGTCCTCGAGCTTGCGGACCTCGTCGCGGGCGTCTTCGGCGATGGGGCGGACGCGGTAGGAGACGGAACGGATTTCGGCGCCTCCTTCGGCCTCGGCGTAGAGGCTGGCGGGGAGGACGGCGTCGGGGAGGTTGGTGACGACGATCTCCCGGAGGCCGGCGGCGCCGGGGACATCGACGACGCGGCTGACGAGGGCCTGGCCGCGGAAGACGGTGACGGCGTCGACCTTGCCCGGGGCCTCGACGGGCTGGGCGGTGGCGGCGGTGCCGGCGATGAGGGCGATGGCGACTGCGGCGGGGAGAACGGTGCGGAGCGTGAGCATGTGGCGGACCCCTTGGTTCGAGTGCGTGGTGATGGGGAGGTGTAACGCACGGATCGAACGCGGGTTCGCGCGGCGCGGGGCGCGGTTACCCCGGCGTGACGCGTGTCACGGGTGTGTCACAGGGTGGAACGGAGTTGTGGCGTCAGGCGGCTGGGGGGCTGGGGGCGGCGGGCTTGTCGTTCTTGGCGACCTGGGCCAGCGCCTTGTTGCCGATGTAGACGAGGATCATCATGACCACCACCAGCGACACCGCGCCGCCGACGGTCACCTGCCAGGGCGTGGACTTGATGAACTCCAAAAGGTCCTTGGCGGGGGGGTCGCTCAAATGGCGCGCGTAGTGCGCGGCGTAGACGGCGACGGCGGTGCGCGGGGCCATGCCGACGGCGGTGCCGATGAAGTACGGCCAGAATCGCACGCCGGCCGAGGCCATCACCAGGTTGGTGATGGCGAACGGCGAGTTGGGCGGGATGCGGACGAGCGTGACGGTGCCGACGGTGCGCCAGAAGCCGCGGCCCACGAGGGCGTCGCGGACGGCCCGGGACTTGGGGTTGGCGGAGATGACGCGCTCGACCTTGTCCTTGGAGACGCCGTGGGCGATGAAGTAGCCGATCACCGAACCACCCACAAATCCGAGCATCGCTCCGGGGAAGCCGAGCCAGAAGCCGAAGGTCCACCCGCCGAGCACGCTCTGGCCGTAGGTGGGGAGGAAGCCCACGCCGGCGGAGACCATGAACATCACGGCGTAGAGGAGCCAGCCCCACGGACCCATGCCGATGAGGAAGTCGGCGACGGCGCCGAGGTAGATCAGCAGCAGACCGCCGAGGATGGCCGGGCCCGCGGCCCAGAACGCCGCGAGGATCGCCGAGGGGCCGAGCTGTCGCAGCGTCTCCCGCGCGGTGGACGAGGTGGTTGCCGCGGCATTGGGATCGACGGCGGGTTGCGTGGTCAGTTCGGGCATCGGCTCGTTTCGTGTGGGTCAGGCGGCGGCTTGTTGGGAATCGGCGGCGGCGCGTGCCGCGGAACCGGCGCGGAGGACGGCGTGGCGGGCGATGGCGCCGACGGTGAAGACGAGGGCGAAGGTGACGGCGAGGCCGGCGAGCTTGACCCAGGGGGGGACGGCGTGGTCGATGCTGTCGCGCGAGAGTTCCTGGAGGGTGGAGCCGATGAGGACGAACAGGGCCGCGCGGGGAAGGAGGCCGACCAGCGTGCCCAACAGGAACGGCCCGCGCGGGACGCGGAGGAAGGACATGAGGAGGTTGGTGATGGCGAAGGGGGCCTGCGGCATCAGGCGGACGAGGGCCACCAGCAAGGTGGTGCGCCAGAAGGCGCGGACGCGGCAGTGGGGGCGGGCGGCGTCGACCAGGGCCAGTTCGCGGTCGCCGACGAGGGCGTCGCGAATGGCACGAATGCGTGGATGCTCGTCGATGATCTCCATGACGCGGTCGCCGCCGGCCGAGCGGGCCAGGCGCCGGGCGACGATGGACGCGCCCAGGAAGCCGACGACGGCGGCAAGGAGTCCGGCGGGGAAGCCAAAGGCGAAGCCGGCGATGGCGCACTGGGTGTAGGTCGGGAGGATGCACAGGCCGCCGAGGAGGATGAAGGCGGCGATGTAGATGGCGGGGCCGAGGGGGTCATCGCGCAGCCAGGGGCCGAGCCACGGTGCGCCGGTGATCATGAGGATGCCGGTGACGGTGGGGGAAGCGAGGGCGAGCGCGAAGAGCCACTTGGTGGGGCCGAGGCGCTTCCAGAGGCCGGGTTGATGCAGGTCCCGCTTCAAGGGCGGAGTGTAGGGGGAGGGGAAAGTGAGTAGGACGACCAGGCGACCAGGCGACCAGGCGATCAGGCGATCAGGCGATCAGGCGATCAGGCGATCAGGCGATCAGGCGATCAGGCGGGAGCGTGTGACCGCTCAATAGTCGAAGCCTTGCACATTCGGAAGGCCGACACAGTGGTGGGGCATTTTTCCCCTGACCATTTCCTTACGATCGAGACGGGTTGAGTGCGCCCGTTTGGCAATGCCGCGGCCTGCCGCCCGTTGTGGGGTGGGGGATGATTGCAGAAGGGGGCATGGTCCCCGGCTAGACTTGCCCCAAGTTGCAGAGCCCCCACATGCCGGGCCGGGCCAGCGCCCCGCCTTTGGAGATTGACGGATGCTTCCCAAACCGCCGCCACGAGAGCAGCAAGTCGGGTTTATCTATGTCCCGCCGTACCGGATCATCGGTACGTCGATCGCCGGCGAGATCACGGCGATCCAGGTCCCGGAACTCGATGTCTGCTTCGACATGGGGTACTGCCCGCGTCCGATGCTGGCGTGCAAGTACGTCGCGGTGAGCCACGGGCATATGGACCATATCGGTGGTCTGGCGTACTACTGCTCGCAGCGGCACTTCCAAGGGATGGGACCGGGGAACATCGTCTGCCCGAAGGAGATCGCGCCGGCGATCCAGAAGATGATGGACGGGTACATGGACCTGGAGCGGCAGAAGACGCCGTTCAACATCATCCCGCTTGAGCCTGAGCAGACGGTCGAGATCAAGAACAACATCTTCCTGCGCGGGTTCCCGGTCGAGCACACGGTGCCGACGTTCGGGTACTCGATCTTCGAGCGGCGGACGAAGCTGAAGCCGGAGCTGGTGGGCTTGCCGCAGGAGAAGCTGACGGAGATGCGGGCCAAGGGGGAGGAGATCACGCGGACGCTGTACATCCCGCTGATCGCGTACGTGATGGACACGGCGCCCGGGCCGGCGCTGGTGCGTGAGGATGTGCGCAAGGCGCAGATCCTGATCACCGAGTGCACGTTCTTCGAGCCCGAGACGCGCGAGCGGGCGAAGGTCGGGATGCACCTGCACGTGAGCGACCTGGCGGAATGGATGCGCGTGCTGGAGTGTCAGGCGGTGATCCTGGGGCACATCAGCCGGCGCACGCACCTGGTGGAGGCGCGCAAGCAGCTCGGGACGATCCTCGGGCGTCAGAAGTCCGAGAAGATCCTGATGATCATGGACTCGAAGGCGAACAAAGAGCGGTACGAGCGCCAGCAGATGGATGCGGGAGAGCACCCGACACAGACGGGCGAGCGTCCGCCGGGTCGGGGCGGGCCGCGGCCGGGCGGGTTCAGCCG
>JBOHNM010000214.1:0-5484 GCA_050730675.1 Phycisphaerales bacterium
GCCGTCGCGCGTGCTGCCGGGCAACATGAAGGACAACTTCTGGGAGATGGGGGACACCGGCCCGTGCGGGCCGTGCAGCGAGATCCACTACGACCGGATCGGCGGGCGCGACGCGGCGAAGCTCGTCAACAGCGGCGATCCGGACGTGCTGGAGATCTGGAACCACGTGTTCATCCAGTTCAACCGCGAGAGCGCGACCAGGCTCGTGCCGCTGCCGGCCAAGCACGTTGACACCGGAATGGGCTTTGAGCGGCTGACCAGCGTGCTGCAGAACGCGCGGAGCAACTACGACACCGACGTGTTCGCGCCGCTGTTCGTCGCGATCGAACGGATCACCCACACGCGCAACTCCTACGGCGGCAAACTCGGCGCGGCGGACACGGACAACTCCGACACGGCCTACCGCGTGATCGCCGACCACATCCGCACGCTGACGTTCGCGATCACCGACGGGGCGGTTCCGGGGAACGAGGGGCGCGGGTACGTGCTGCGGCGGATCCTGCGGCGCGCGGTGCGCTACGGACGCCAGTGCCTAGGGGCCAAGACGGGGTTCCTGAGCGAGCTGGTGCCGACGCTGGTGGAGCAGATGGGCCCGTTCTTCCCCGAGTTGCTGCGCGACCCCAAGCGCGTCGCAGGCATCATCAAGGAAGAAGAGTTGAGCTTCGAGCGGACGCTCGACCGCGGCATCGTGCTCTTCGACGAGGCGTGCGTGCGGTCGTTCTCCAAGGCGCGGCTGCACCCCCACTACCAGACGATGCACGCCGTGGTGAGCAGCAGCCGGGACGCCGACGGGTGGACCCTGGCGATCCACGAACGCGACAAGGCGCAGGCGATCGAACTGGTGAAGGTCGCGGGGATCAAGCCGGAGTGGACCGAGGCGCACTTCAACTCGCCGCCGGTGATCGAGGCCGAGGACGTCTTCAAGCTCTACGACACGTTCGGCTTTCCGACGGACCTGACGGACCTGATGGCGCAGGAGCGCGGGCTGCGTGCCGATCTGACGGGGTTCACCAAGCTCATGGAGGAGGCGAAGGAGAAGGCGCGATCCTCCGGCAAGTTCTCCTCGGTGAGCGATGCGCTGGCGTTGACGACCGAGGCGGTGGCGAAGCTGCGGGCGCAATCGATCGCGCCGACCGACGATCACGACAAGTTCCACGGACGGGAGATCCGGGCCAAGATCGTGGCGATCTGGAACGGCGGCAACTTCGACGACCTGGCGACGATGAGCACGGCGGGGATGTCGCCGATCGGCGTCGTGCTTGACAAGACCAACTTCTACGCCGAGATGGGCGGTCAGCAGCCCGACACCGGTCGCGTCGCGGTCCTCACCGGCGGGCGCAGCAGCGACGACGACCAGGCGCAGGCCGCGGGGGAGTTCCGCGTCGAGGACGTGCGGGCGGCGGGCGGCTATGTGCTGCACATCGGACGGGTGGGCAAGCACCAGATCCGTGTCGGCGACACGGTGGTGCTGACGCTCGATCACCATCGGCGGACGGCGATCAGCGCCAACCACACGGCGACGCACCTGCTGAACCTGGGGCTGCGCGCGGTGCTGGGATCAGGCGTGGAGCAGAAGGGCTCGCTGGTCGCCCCCGACCGGCTGCGCTTTGACTTCTCGCACGGCAAGCCGGTGGCGCCCGAAGAACTCGAGAAGATCGAGGCGATGGTGGCGGCGCAGGTGCGTGCGAACCTGCCCGTTCACACCGATGTGGTCAAGCTCGACCAGGCCAAGACGATCAAGGGCGTCCGCGCCGTCTTCGGCGAGGCGTACCCCGACCCCGTCCGCGTGGTGTCGGTCGGCCGCCCGGTCGCTGACCTGTTGCGCGAGACCGACGAGGCCCGCGCGATGGTGACGAGCGCCGAATTCTGCGGCGGCACGCACGTGAGCGCGACGGGCGAGATCGGCGCCTTCGTCCTCACGGGCGAGGAGGGCGTGGCCAAGGGCATCCGCCGCATCACCGCCAGCGGCGGCGTGCCGGCGCAGGCCGCCATCGCGGCCGGCCAGTCGCTGGAGCAGCGCGTGCGAGCGGCCGGCAAGCTTGACGGCGAGGACCTTGCCACGGAAGTGAAGCAGATCACGCTGGAGATGGAGCAGCTGGCGATCCCGCTGGTGGTGAAGCAGCGCATCCGCGCGGCGCTCGCGGGCTCACAGGAGAAGCTCAAGGCGGCGGGCAAGCAGGCGTCGGCGGCACGCGCGGGCGAGGTGGCGGGCGCGGCCAAGGCCATCGCCGACTCGCCGGAGTACGACCAGGGCTCGTTCATCGTGACGGCGATCGACGCGGGGAGCGACCGCGAGGCGCTCAACGCCGCGATCACGACGGTGCGGACACGACGACCGCGACACGCGGTGCTGCTGGTCAGCCCGGACACGGACGAGGGCAAGCTCACGATCGTGGCGGCGGTCCCCGACGTGCTGATCAAGCGCGGGCTCAACGCCGGCGACTGGGTGCGAGCGGCGGCCGCGGCCTGCGGCGGGCGCGGCGGCGGCAAGCCGGACATGGCTCAAGGGGGCGGCACGGACCTGACCAAGCTCAAGGACGCGCTGGCCGCGGCGACGAGCCACGCGTTCTCGAAGGCCCCAAACTGAAACATCAGGTTTGCTTGAGTGTTCGGTTATCGGAGTGCTTCAAAAGTTATTGTGCCAATTCGAGGGGCGATAACTTCCCATTCGGGGGATTTGGGGTAGACTGCTTCCTGCATTGAGGGAGGTATTCTATGAGCCGCGCGATCAGTGTTTTGGTGTCTGTTCTGCTGGCTTTCGGGATGGTTTTGGGCGTTGCCAACGCGCCCGCACAGACCGTGACCTGGACAGGCGGCGGCGACGGGACGAGTTGGAGCCAGGCGGCCAACTGGTCGAGCAACCCCGTGCTGCCTGGAGCGACCAATGACGTGGTCATCGGGGCTGGGGGGCAAGCGATCACGGGGAATGTGTCCCCGACGATCCGCAGTCTCAGCCTGGCCCGCAACCTCAACCTCAGCGCCGCCAACCTCTCGTTTTCATCTGGGACGGGAATCACACTCGTCGGTGGCGCGGTGATCACGCTCAACGGCGGCAACCTGCTCTTCACCGGCGGCACGCAGAGCATCGCCGGCAGCGGCGAGATCGTCTCGGCGCTCAACAACACCGGCAGCATCCAGGCCAATGGCGGGTGCGCCCTGACCATCGCGCCGGGCGTCACGTGCCGCACCGATTCGGGCGCCACCGGCTCGTCCAGCATCGCCTTCTACATGGCTTGGGACGGCGTCACACCGGGCACCATCCTCAACCAGGGCATCATCCGTGCATCGGGGAACACCGCCCGCGTCATCTCCTTCAACAACAACGGCGGCACCGGCAACGCCTTCACCAACGCAGGGTCGCTCCAAGCCACCAATAGCGGCGATGTCACGGTCACTGCCAACCTCAACTTTGTCAACAACGGCACGCTTGTGCTCAACACCGGCGGCAAGTTCTCGGCCAATGGGTCCTGGAATTCCGCGGCGTTGGGCACGATCACCCGTGATGTGGCCGCCAGCACGCTCAACATCGGCGGCACCTTCACCACTGGGCCGACGTTCACGCTCTCCAATGCTACCGGACCGGTCAACTTCTCGTGCAGCTGGAGCGGCGTGGCGATCAACGCCATCAACGGACTTGTGCCAAATTTCACCGGCGGCGCGTTCAACGGCGTCGTCCTTAACAGCCCGAGCACCTTCACCGGCGCCGGCGCCACTTCCACGGGCCTCACGGTGTCGGCCGCGATGACGATGACCGGCAGCAACATCACCTTCTCGGCCAGCGGCCTGACGCTCGCTGGGGCGGCGGTCGTTACGCTCAATGGCAGCAACCTGCTCTTCAACGGCGGGACGCAGAGCATCGCCGGCAGCGGAGAGATCACCTCGGCGCTCAACAACAGCGGCAGCATCCAGGCCAATGGCGCGTGCGCCCTGACCATCGCGCCGGGCGTCATCTGCCGAACCGACTCGGGGAACACCGGCTCGTCCAGCATCGCCTTCTACATGGCGTGGGACGGCGTCACCCCGGGCACCATCCTCAACCAGGGCGTCATCCGCGCCTCGGGCAATGCCAATCGCAGCATCTCTTTCAACAACAACGGCGGCACCGGCAACGCCTTCACCAACGCCGGAACGCTTGAGGCTACCAACAACGGCGATCTCACGGTCAATTCCAGCCTCAACTTTGTCAACAACGGCACGATTGTGCTGAACACCGGTGGGAAGTTCACGTGCAACGGCACTCTCAACGCCGCCGGCGGGCTGGGCACGATCACCCGTGATGTGGCCGCCAGCACCGTCAACATCGGCGGCACCTTCATCACGGGTGCGACGTTCACACTCTCGAACACCACTGGACCGGTCAACTTCTCCTGCAACTGGAGCAATGTGGCGATCAACGCCATCAACGGGCTTGTGCTGAATTTCACCGGCGGTGCGCTGAACGGGGTCACGCTCAACAGCCCCAGCACGTTCTCCGGCGCCAACGCTTCGTCCACCGGCCTGACGATCGCCGCGCCGAGCACGCTCACCGGAAGCAACCTGACTTTCTCGGCCGTTGGCCTGACGCTCACCGGCGGGTCTGTGGTCACTCTTAACGGCAGCAACCTGCTCTTCAACGGCGGCACGCAGAGCATCGCCGGCAACGGCGAGATCGTCTCGGCGCTCAACAACAGCGCCAGCATCCAGGCCAACGGCGGGTGCGCCTTGACGATCGCTCCTGGAATCACCTGCCGCACAGACTCGGGGAACACCGGCTCGTCCAGCATCGCCTTCTACATGGCGTGGAACGGGACAATCCCTGGCACCATCCTCAACCAGGGCGTCATCCGCGCCTCGGGGAATGCCGCTCGCGTCATCTCTTTCAACAACAACGGCGGCACCGGCAACGCCTTCACCAATGCCGGAACGCTTGAAGCCACCAACAACGGCGACCTCACGGTCAGTGCCAATCTCACATTCGCCAACAACGGCACCCTGGTGCTCAACACCGGCGGGCGCTTCACCTCAAACGGCATCCTCAATGCGACCAGCGGGCTGGGCACGATCACCCGCGACGTCGCGGCCAGCACCATCAACGTCGGCGGCGTGTTTACGACCGGGCCGACCTTCACGCTCTCCAACGCGACGGGCCCGATCAACTTCTCGTGTGCCTGGAGCAATGTAGCGATCAACGCCATCAACGGGTTGGTGCTGAACTTCACCGGCGGATCGTTCGCCAACGCGACGATCAACTCGGCGAGCACCTTTACGGGCGCCAGCGCCACATCCACCGGACTCACGGTGTCGGCCGCGATGACAATGACCGGCAGCAACCTCTCCTTCACCGCCGGCAACATGACGCTGGCCGGGGGCGTAATCGTCACACTCAACGGCAGCAACCTGCTCTTCACCGGCGTGACCCAGAGCATCGCCGGCAATGGCGAGATCGTCTCGGCGCTCAATAACAGCGCCAGCATCCAGGCCAACAACGGGTGCGCGCTCACGATT